>JAJEEA010000117.1 GCA_022821235.1 Vicinamibacteria bacterium | reverse complement strand
CCGGCGCGCCGGCGAGCGCGGGGTCGACGCGCCGCCCCACGCCCCGGAGGTCGGTGCGCCCGGCCGGTCCGGCCTCAGGGAACCGGCCCCGCCGCGAGCAGCCTCTCCATCGCCGACCGGGTGGCCGCGATCAGCTCGTCGCGCCGGGCGAAGCCGAACCGCCGCGACTCGATGGGCGGCCCGATCCGCACGCTGACGGTGACGGGGCGGATGATGGGGCTGCCCCGGCGCATCGCCTCGCCCGCGCCGAGTATCGTCAGCGGCACGACGGCCGCCTCACCCCGAATCGCCATCACGAATCCGCCCTTCTTGAAGGGCAGCAGCTCGCCGCTCCGGCTCCGGGTGCCTTCGGGAAAGACGAGAAACGAGAAGCCGGCCCTGAGCGCGGCGGCCGCGGCGTCGATGGCGGCCCGGCTCTGCTCGCGGTTGCGGCGCTCGATGGGCACGAACCCCGCGACCCCGAACGCCACGGGCAGCAGCGGCAGCTTCCGGAGCTCGGCCTTGTAGAGTATGCGCAGCCGCGGGTGCACGGCGCGCAGCGCCATGTAGACGATGGGGGGCTCCAGGTTGCTGGTGTGGTTGACGCAGTACACGGTGGGACGATCGCCCCGGACGTGCTCGGCCCCGTCGACCCGGTACCGGATGCCGACGGCCGCGAGCCCGATGCGCACCCCGAGGCGGCCGAGCCGGTAGAGCACGCCGGGATGCCGCACCACGAGGGCGATCGCCATCCCCACCGGCGCCGTCACCAGGACATAGAGCGAGACGGTCACGTAGGCGGCGAGAGACCTCGCGGCGGCAACGACGGACCACGCGAAACGCATGATGGGGTGGGGCCGGCGCATACGAAAAGAGCCCGACCCGGCCGGCGCCGGATCGGGCTCCCCGAGGACACCAATCAGCCGTCAGGACGCATGGGCTTCCTGCGTCGGGGCCGCGGCCTTGGCGACGGTCGCCTTCGTCCGGGTCTTAGCCGCCTTGGCCCGGGCCATGGCCCGATCCCGGTTGACGAAGCAGCGGTCGAGCGCCTTGTTCACCTTCTCGTCGATGGCTTCGGCGGTGTCGCCCGCGACCTCGGAGATCTCGGACACCACCAGGAACTTGGCCCGGTCGAGCATCCGCTTCTCGCGGAACGACAGGTTCTTCGACTTGGCGAGGAACGTGAGGTTCTTCAGCACGTCCACCACGTCGTAGATCGAGCCCGTGCGCATCTTGTCCGAGTTGTCCTTGAACCGCCCCTTCCAGTTCTGGTGATTGTCGATCTTGCCGTTCCCGAGCAGCGTGAACAGCTTCTTGATCTCCTTGTCCCCGATCGCCCGACGCAGCCCCACGCCGTCGACGTTGTCGAGGGGGACGAGCACGGTGGTGTCGCTGTCCGCCATGCGCAACGAGTAGAACCCGCAGGTCGTCCCCATGATGGTCCGCGTCTCGATGCACTGCACGACACCCAGGCCGTGGTTCGGGTAGATGACCTTGTCTCCAACTTCGAACTTCACGTAACCCCCCAGTTGGAAGCCGGCTATGGCGCTCGAAAATCTCCTCAGTATAGCCTGATTCGATCTTTTCGATCAACGGCAAACCCAACAGTCCCGGGCGGTTACGGAGTCCGCGGCCCCGGCCCGCCCGCGGCCCGGACCGCCCGCGCGCGGGCCCCGGCTCCGCCGGAAGGTCCCGGGCGCGACTCCAAAGTACTGTAGAGTAGGGTCTGGCGCGAACGACCGTGGTTCCATCAGGAGACTGTCATGCGTAGACGGACCGCAGTGCTGGCCGCGGTGCTCGCGATCGCCGTTGCGGCGCCGATCGCCCCCCCGACGGTGACCGCCCGCCAGCAGGGCGAGAGCCTGGCGCCTTACGTGCCCACGCCGTACGACGTGGTGAACCGGATGCTGGAGCTGGCCGAAGTGACCCGCGACGACGTCGTCTACGACCTCGGCTGCGGGGACGGCCGCATCGTCATCACCGCGGCCGAGCGCTTCGGGGCCCGCGGCGTCGGGATCGACTACGACCCGGAGCGGATCGCCGAGGCCAACGCCAACGCGGCGCGCCGGGGCGTGCAGGACCTCGTGACCTTCATCCACCAGGACGCGATGCAGGCCGACGTGTCCGAGGCCACCGTCGTCACCCTGTACCTGCTCTCGTCGTCCAACCGCATGCTCCGCCCGATCCTGACGAGGCAGCTCAGGCCGGGCGCGCGCATCGTGTCGCACGCCTTCCGCATGGGCGACTGGCGGCCGGACGTGACGCAGGAGTTCGAGGACGAGCGCGGCACCATGCGCACCCTGCACCTTTGGCGCGCCGACGGCGTCGTGCGCCCGTAGCCGCGGCGCGAGCCCTCCGTGCCGGAGTGGTGAAACTGGCAGACGCGCGGGACTCAAAATCCCGTGGGCCTTACGGCCCGTGTGGGTTCGACCCCCACCTCCGGCACCAACACTCTGATATCCTGCTCGACCATGGAGATCTACACGGCGATCGCGGCGACGGTCGGGGCTGTCACGGGGATGCTCGCCGCGGCGGCGAGCCTCTGGAACAGCCACCAGTTCAGCGTCCTCAACGGGCGCGTGGACGAGCTCAGCGCTCACTCTACGGCGGCGTACGCGAGACAGCGCTAGACTCGCTGGCCCTGACCGGCAGCCTCCGGGAAACATGACTCCCGTCTCCACGCCCGGGCGGCAACTCGCGTGGGCGTGGATCAGTGCACCGCGGACCCCTGGAGGCTGGACGAGATGACCCGGGCAATCATCTGGGTCAGCTCGTCGGCCGCCAGGTCGAAAGGGCCGGCGGCGATGGCGCCGCTCGGGATCTCGATGGCAATCGCCACCCCGCCGCCGGCCGCGGTGACGATCCAGCTCAGGCCGCGCAGGGAGACCTCGTCGGGCTCCGCCTCCTCCTTGCGGTTGACCCGGTCGAACACCCGCAGTATCGACAGCATCACCTCGCGCACGTCGGAGTCGGTCCATCCCGGCGGCTCGGGGCCGGCGTAGGTCACCGTCTCGGTGACCACCTCGTCGGTCCCCTTCAGCAGCACCTCGACGTCGAAGGTCATGCGGTGGCTCCTCTCGCCGCGGTCAGGGTCGGCCCCCCGGCACACGGCGGGCGGTCAGCTTTGGCCCCCCGGCGCACGGTGGGGGGTCAGGGTCGGCCCGCCGGCGCGCGATGGGCCGTCAGCTTTGGCCCGCCGGCGCGCGGTGGGCGGTCAGGGCCGCGAGCCGGGCCTGGAACGCCCCGGGCTCGTTCACCGGCTGGTCGCAGGCGCCGTCGCGGCAGAGGTAGGCGGTCGGCCGGCCGGCCAACATCTCCATCGACGCCACCCACGGCAGACGCGCGGCAATCTCCTGCTGGTGCGCCCCCGGCTCGACGACCAGGCCGACCGCCGCGGGCAGGAAGCACGCGACGAAGGCCCGGTGCAAGGCCGCGGTCTCCGCCGCGTCGCGCGAGCCGAGCAGGATCACCTGGGGTACGCCGGCGTGCGCGGCCGACGCGGCCGCCATCATCATGGGCACCACCCTGGCGAGCTGCGGCGACGCGGGCACCCGGCGCAAGGTCTCCTCGAGCTGCTCCCGATACCCGGCGGCCTCCTCGGGCCCCGACAGGTGCATCAGGGCCAGGAGGTTCCACGCGGTGACCGACGCGGCCGACGGCTCGGCCCCGTCGTAGTCCTCCTTCAGCCGGAGGAGGACGCTGGCGTCGTCCCCGCTGGTGCTGAACCACCCGCCGTCCGCGGCGTCCCGGAACAGGCGGCTCTGCGTCGCGTGGAGCTGCTTCGCCCAGTCGAGCCAGGCCGGATCGCCGCCGGCCTGGAAGAGCTCGAGCAGGCCCCACACCACGCAGGCGTAGTCCTCGGCGTAGCCGTCGATGCCCGCGCGCCCGTCCCGGAACCGCCGCAGCAGCACGCCCCGCTCCCCGTCCCAGAGCCGCTCGCGCAGGAAGCGGGCGGCGCCGGCCGCGGCCTCGAGCGGGTCGGGCGACGGGACCTCGCCCATCGGCGCGAGCCGCGCGGCCCGCGCGAACGCCGCGATCATCAGCCCGTTCCAGCCGGACAGCACCTTGTCGTCCAGGGACGGGCGGGGACGCCGGCTCCGCGCCTCGAACAGGCGCGGCCTCGCCCCGTCGAGCACCGACATGACCGACTCGAGGGACCGGCCGCTCAGCCGCGCGACGTCGTCGACGCCGCGGGCCACGTAGAGCAGGTTCTTGCCGGTGAACTCGCCGTGCGGGTCCTGGGGGGCGTTGCCGCCGGGCTCGATGCCGTAGCGGAACCGGACGACGTCGGCGTCGTCCCCGAAGAGCGCCTCGATCTCCGATTGGGCCCAGACGTAGAACGCCCCTTCCCGCTTCGCGGCCGCCCCGCCGCGCCCGCCGACGCCGC
>JAJEEA010000061.1 GCA_022821235.1 Vicinamibacteria bacterium | reverse complement strand
CCTCCTCGCCGGGGTGCGTGCTCGCCGCCACCAGCACCGGCCGGTCGGCCGCGACGCCGAGCGAACGCAGGAGGTCGCCGTCCCCCGGCGGCGGGCCTGGGCGCGGCGCCGGCAGCGCGTCGAACTTCAGGTTCCCGGTCACGACGACCCGGTCGGCCGGCGCGCCGAGATCGACGAGGCGCCGGGCCGACTCGCCGCTCTGGGCGCAGCACCGGTCCATGTCGGCGAGCACCCGCCGGAACCACCGCCGCACCAGCCGGTAGCGCGGATACGACCGGTCGGAGATGCGCCCGTTGACGAGCACCGTCCTCACCCCGCGCCGCGCGCAGCGGCGCAGCAGGTTGGGCCACAGCTCGGTGTCGACCGCGACGAACAGCTCCGGCCGCACCCGGTCCAGCACCCGGTCGACGGCGGGCGGCAGGTCGAGGGGGAAGTAGAACAGGCCGTCGACCGCCTCGATGCCGGCCGCCACCGAACGGCCGGTCCGGGTGGTGGTCGACAGCCACAGCCGATGGCCGGGATAGCGGTCGCGCAGCCCCGCGATCAGGGTGCGGGCGGCCTGCACCTCGCCCACCGACACCGCGTGAATCCAGATCGACGGCCGCCCCCCCGGGTCGACCCCTGCCGGCAAGTGCCCCCAGCGCTCCCGCAACGTCCCCACGTACTTGCCGTGGCGCACCGCCTCGTACAGCAGGCGCGGAGACATCGCCAGGGCATAGCAGACGATGGCCGCGCTGTACAGGGGGTGCATCGATGGAGCCGTCGGCCTTCCGCCGCGCCGGGAGCCGCGGCGAGGTCCCCGCTCTCGCGCGCGAAGATGCCCGCGCCTCGCGGTCGCACCGCCACGCCGGTCCCGCAGGGCGGCCGTCGCCATGTCCGCGCGCGCCGCCCGGGCACGATTCGGACACCGCCGGGTGCGCGACGCGCTCATGAGGACCGCGCGAGCCGGCGTTCTCGTCGTTCCCGAAGGTCGATACGGTCACTCGGACGGATGGACCCGGATCGGGCATCCCCGAACGACATCGCCTCGTTTCCTGTCGTGCACCCGCGTCGGGAGCGCGACGAGTTGTGAGGACCGGGCGCGAGTCGGCGTTCTCGTCGTTCCCCGAAAGGTCGTCGATACGATCGCCCGGACGGATGGACCCCGATCGGGGCATCCCCGAACGATATCGCCTCACTACCTGTCGTGCACCTGTAGCGCCCGGCGGTTTGACCCGACCGCCGGGCCATAACCTACAATAGATCGTTTGTGAACCGCATCAGGGGCGCGCCGGGCGGAGCCGCGCCCCGCTGGAGGAAGTCGAGACAGGGCATGGCGACACGAGTAGGCATCAACGGATTCGGCCGCATCGGCCGCAACATCATGCGGGCGTCGATGGGCGCGGACGGCATCGAGGTCGTGGCCGTCAACGACATCACCGACGCCGGGACGCTCGCCCACCTGCTGAAGTACGACTCGGTGATGGGCAACCTGGGCGACGAGGTGGCGGTCGACGGCGACGGCATCCGGGTGGGCGACCGTCGCTTCCGCGTCACCGCCGAGCGCGATCCCGCCGACCTGCCCTGGGGCGAGCTGGGCGTCGACATCGTCCTCGAGTCGACCGGCCTCTTCACGAAGCGCGACGACGCCGCCAGGCACCTCGCAGCCGGCGCCCGGCGGGTCATCGTCACCGCCCCCGCCAGGCAGCCCGATCTGACCGTCGTGCTCGGCGTCAACCACGACCTCTACGACCCCGACCGCCACCGCATCATCTCGAACGCCTCGTGCACCACCAACTGCCTCGCCCCCGTCGCCAAGGTGCTGCACGAGCAGTTCGGCCTGAAGCGCGGGTGGATGACGACGGTGCACGCGTACACCAACGACCAGAAGCTCCTCGACCTCCCCCACAAGGACCTGCGCCGGGCCCGCTCGGCCGGGCTCTCGATGATTCCCACCACCACCGGCGCCGCCGCCGCGGTGGGCGAGGTGCTGCCCGAGCTCAAGGGCCGGCTCGACGGCATCGCCATGCGGGTGCCGACCCCGAACGTGTCGGTGGTCGACCTCGTCGCCCAGGTCGACCGCCCCGCCACCGCCGAGGCGGTGAACGCCGCCTTCGCCGCGGCCGCCGACGGCCCCCTGAGCGGCATCCTCGACGTGGCCAACGCTCCCCTCGTCTCGATCGACTTCAAGGGGAACCCCCACTCGTCCATCGTCGACGGCTCGTACACGCGCGTGATGGAGGACGACTTCGTCAAGCTGCTGTCCTGGTACGACAACGAGTGGGGCTACTCGTCCCGGTGCGTCGACCTCGTCGGGTTCCTGGCCGACAAGGGGCTCTAGGTGCGTCGACCTCGTCGGGTTCCTGGCCGACAAGGGGCTCTAGTGGCGCGTCACGCCCCGATCTTCTGACACGGGCATGGGTCTGCCGCCGCGCAATCGTTGAACGAATCACGGCACCCATGCCCGAACATTCAGTCATGACGCGGCACCAGTGTCCCGAACCGTGGCTCCCGGAACGGTTCTGATCGGTACTATTCCCGTGTTTGCAGCCACTTGCCGCGATTCATGGCTCTCGCGAACTTCACGACCGTGACACCAGGCGCCTGCGCGGCGGGGAGTCGGCGCCGACGAGGCTCCGACGCGACCCGAGGGTCGCGTCAACGGCCGTAGCGGTGCCGTTTTCACGGCCGCCCGAATCGACGCCGGAATCGCAATCGTGCCCAAGAGAACCATCCGCGACATCGAGCTCGACGGCCGGCGGCTCTTCGTCCGCGTCGATTTCAACGTCCCGCTCCGCGAAGGCGTCATCGACGACGATACGCGCATCCGCGCCGCCCTCCCGACCCTGCGGCTGGCCCTCGAGCGCGGAGCGACCCTCGTCGTCGGGTCGCACCTCGGCCGCCCCCGGGACGCCGCGAACCCCGCCCTTTCCCTGCTGCCCATCGGCGAGCGCCTGTCGGAGCTTCTCGACCGCCGGGTGGTCTTCGCGCCCGACGCCGTCGGCGAGCCCGTGGCCGCCGCGCTGACCGAGGCCGGCCCCGGCGGCGTCGTGCTGCTCGAGAACCTGCGCTTCCACGCCGGGGAAGAGGCCAACGACCCCGCGTTCGCGGACGCCCTCGCCGCCCCCTGCGACGCCTACGTCAACGACGCCTTCGGGGCCGCGCACCGGGCCCACGCCTCGACCGTCGGCGTGGCAGGCCGCGTGGCCGACGCCGCCGCCGGGCTGCTGATGATGGAGGAGCTCGGGCATCTCGGGGCGCTCCTCGCCTCGCCGCCGCGGCCGTTCGTCGGCATCCTCGGCGGCGCCAAGGTCTCGGGCAAGCTCGAGGTCATCGAGAACCTCCTGCCCCGCCTCGACGCCCTCCTCGTCGGCGGCGCCATGGCCTACACGTTCCTGAAGGCCGGCGGGCGCCCGGTGGGCCGATCGCTGGTCGAGGACGCCCTCGCCGACACCGTCCGCGGCCTCGAGCGGGCGGCAAACGACCACGGCGTGCGGCTCGAGCTGCCGGGCGACCATGTCGTCGCCGACCGGCTCGACGCCGGCGCCCCCCACGCCGTCATCGGCGTCGACGACCCCGCCATCGGCGACCGACTCGGGGTCGACATCGGCCCCGAGACCGTCGGCCGCTACCGCGAGGCGGTGGCCGCCGCCCGCACCGTCCTCTGGAACGGACCGATGGGGGTGTTCGAGATTCCGCCCTTCGCCGCCGGCACCCTCGCCGTCGCCCGGGCCGTCGCGGACAGCCCCGCGACCTCCATCGTCGGGGGAGGCGACTCGGTCGCCGCCGTCCACCGGGCCGGGGTGGCCGGGCGCATCACCCACGTGTCGACCGGCGGCGGCGCGTCGCTCGAGTTCCTCGGCGGCCGCACCCTGCCCGGCGTCGCCGCGCTGCCCGACGCCGAGGGCGGGAGCGGGAGCTGACCCATGGCCAGGCGCCCCTTCGTCGCCGCCAACCGGAAGATGCGCAACACCGGCGAGGCCCTGCTGCCCGATGCGGAAGACCGGAGCGGGAGCTGACCATGCCCAGACGCCCCTTCGTCGCCGCCAGCCGGAAGATGCACAAGACCGGCGAGGCCCTGCTGCCCGATGCGGAAGACCGGAGCGGGAGCTGACCATGCCCAGGCGCCCCTTCGTCGCCGCCAACTGGAAGATGCACAAGACCGTCGGCGAGGCGGTCGACTACGCGGGCGAGCTCGTGCCGCGCGTGGGCGACGCCGACCACGTGGACATCGTCCTCGCCCCGCCGTTCCCCGCCCTCCCCGCGCTGGTCGACGCGCTGGCCGGCCGCGGGGCCGGCGGCCGCATCGCGGTGGCCGCGCAGAACGTCCACGCCGAGCCGCGGGGCGCCTTCACCGGCGAGGTCAGCCTGCCCATGCTCCAGGCGTGCGGCGTCACCGCCGTCATCGTGGGCCATTCCGAGCGGCGGCAGCTCTTCGGCGAGACCGACGCCGGGGTCGACGCCAAGGTCCGGGCCGCCGCGGCAGCCGGGCTCACGCCCATCGTCTGCATCGGCGAGACCCTCGAGGAACGCGAGGCCGGCCGCACCTTCGACGTCCTCGACCGCCAGATCGACGCGGGCCTCGCGGGCCTGTCGCGGGAGCAGGCCGTCGTCGCCGTCGTCGCCTACGAGCCGGTCTGGGCCATCGGCACCGGGCGCGTCGCCACCCCCGACCAGGCCGACGCCGCCCACCGCCGCATCCGCACCCGTCTCGCCGCCCGGTACGGCGACGAGGCGGCCGGCGCCTGCCGCATCATCTACGGCGGCAGCGTCAAGCCCGGCAACGCCGCCGCCCTCATGGCGCAGCCCGACGTCGACGGCGCCCTCGTCGGCGGGGCGAGCCTCGACCCCGCCGCCTTCGCGGAAATCCTGGCCGCCACCCGACCGCCCGATGGCCTTATAATGGAGGGACGATGCTGAGCGTTCTCCTCACCGCGGTGCACGTGCTGGTTTGCCTGTTCCTGGTGGTCGTCGTGCTGATGCAGCAGGGCAAGGGCGGCGGGCTGCAGGCCGCCTTCGGCGGCAGCGGCAGCGACGCCGCGTTCGGCGCCCGCTCGAGCGCCACCCTGCTGACCCGCGCCACCACCGTGCTCGGCGCCCTGTTCATGGTCGGGTCGATGACCCTCGCCATCATGGGCCAGCGCGGCGAGTCGTCGCTGCTGAGCGGCGTGGACGGCCCCGGCTTCCAGCCGGCGCCGGTGACGGCCCCGGCCGACGCCCCCGCCCCGGCCGCGCTTGCGGAGGACGAGGGGGCGGAGCCCGACGCCGAGACGGAGGAGCCGGCCGACGCCCCGGAAGAGCCTCGGTAGAGTCGGCAGATCAGAGCGGTCGCACCCGCCGGTAGAGCGGCCGCACCCACCCATGCGGAAGTGGCGGAACTGGCAGACGCACTAGCTTGAGGGGCTAGCGAGCCAATGGCTCATGGGGGTTCAAATCCCCCCTTCCGCACCATTCGATTCCGGCCATCGCCCCAACAGGGCCACCCCCAATGGTCGGGAGACGTACCACAGTTCGGAATCGGCCTTCTTGCCGCTTTCGCCAAGCGCGCTGCCTCGTGCCGACCTCGTCGGGCTTCCGCTGGTCGGGCATTTCGGACACCATTCGACGGACTCGCTCATGCCGGCCGCGACGGACATCCGACACGCCATCGGCGCCGCGCTACGCGCCGCCGCCGACCCCGACAGGGCGCCGCAACAGCAGGCATACATGAAATCGCAGATGCCGTTCCTCGGCGTGGTCGTCCCGCAATGCCGACGGATCGCGGCGGCCGCGTTCAGGGCTCATCCGTTGCCTGACGCGGACTCGTGGGAGGCGGCCATCCTCGGCCTGTGGCGCCAGGCCGCGTTTCGCGAGGAACGCTACGCGGCGGTCGAGCTCCTGAACCAGCCGCGCTGCTCGCGCTGGATCGAACCGCGCCGCGTTCCGATGATCGAGGAGCTCGTCGTCACCGGCGCCTGGTGGGACTACGTCGACGCGATCGCGGGCCGCGCCATGGGCACAATGCTGGTCGGCCACCCGCAGCCGACGAAGTCGCTGCTGCGCGGATGGGCGCGGTCCGACAACGTGTGGAAACGCCGCACCGCGATCCTGGCGCAACTGCGCAGCAAGCAGGCGACGGACAGGAAGCTGCTCACCGACGTGATCGAGCCCTCCATCGACGAGCAGGAGTTGTTCCTGCGCAAGGGCATCGGCTGGGCGCTACGCGAGTTCTCGAAGACCGATCCGGAGTGGGTGCTCGAGTTCGTCGACGCGCACGGCAGCCTCTCCGTCCTCAGCCGGCGCGAAGCGCTGAAGCACGTGGAGCGCGGGCGCCGCTGATTCCGCCATTCTTCCCGGCGCCGGCCTTCCGCGGCCCTTGTCGGCGGTGGACGGCGACAGAATCTCGATCACGAGATCGGGCGCTCCCTGCACGTTCTCGCCCCGCTCAGCAGATGCTCGCGTTCCCGGCAAACGAACAGCAGGTCCGGCTGTACGACATCGGCGCCGGACAGCACCACGTCGCAGGGAGCCAGCAACAGCTCCCCCGGTTCGTGGTCGAGGATGAATCCAGTCAGCCTGTACTGCAGTCGCGCTTGCACCTTCTGATGCTGGATGTTCGGGGCGGGAACCATGATCAGATCACCGCCGAGGAGCTCGTAGCGCTCGTCCTCCGGTGTGGTGCGGTAGTTCTCGTACGTGAACTTGACGACGGGTTGTGCGGTGGCCACGTCGGTGTTCTCCGGTTTTCGATGATCGCGAGACCATCATGGCGCGTCTCGGTGCGGCTCGGCTCGGGTTTCAGCTCCGCCTATCGAAGCCCGTTGCCGGTCGGCGGCAGCACCGGCGGGGCGCATGTCCCGTTGCCGGCGGGGCCGGTACAGGGGTCAGATCCGGCGTCGAACCTGGAGCGCCACACGCAGGCCTCGTTCACGAGGCGGCATCGTGCGCGCCGCCGCTTGCGCCCGTAGATGTAAGCTCACCGTCAGCTCCACCTTCCCGCTGACCGTCCACCAGCCAGCGAGCCAAGTCACCGCCGGGCCTCCGTCGATGGTCAGCCGCGTTCCCTCCCGCTCCGCGCGGGCGCCCGTATCCACGACTCGGGCTCGAGGATCAGCTCGTCGAGCAGCATCCGCTCGACGCACACCTCGACGTAGCGGTGCAGCACGGGCGTCCATCCGTGCGGATGGCGTCGCGCGCGGAGCGGTTCAATGAGGCCGCGGGGGTAGAACCCGCGGATGCCCAACGGCATGATGCCGGTCGGGCGGTCGACAGACATGCTTCAATGAGGCCGCGGAGGCAGAACCCGCGGATGCGCAAGACGAACCCGACGGGCGAGGCGCGGGACGTGCGGTTCGTGCTTCAATGAGGCTGCGGGGGCAGAACCCGCGGATGCCTTCACGGCGCGTCCTCCCCCTCGATCTGCGCCCGGACGCTTCCATGAGGCCGCGGGGCAGAACCCGCGGATGCCTGTTGTCAAGCGACATTCAAAACTGACCCCCTGGCGACACCCAAAACTGACCCCCGAAGAAACGACGTATGTAACTCCACAACGACGGATTCCGTGGTCGACCGCCGACTGTGCCCCGGCCCCCCCGAGGACGGCGGGCTCTGG
>JAJEEA010000204.1 GCA_022821235.1 Vicinamibacteria bacterium | reverse complement strand
GGTGGAGCTCTGTCACCAATCCCTCTCTGTCCGTGAACTCCTCCGAGTAGTTGCCGTGGGAATGGTGCCCCACGGCCGGCAGAACTAAAGCGACAGCGCAGACTAAGGCGAGACCGAGCTTGAACCGCATGATGACCCTCCTCACCGACCTCCGCCGTCCGGAATCACGACGGCGCGAGGCCATTTGCCCTCTTTCCCGGAACACACGACCGGCAAGCGGTCGAACACCGCCCGGACGCGCCGGACACCGCCGGAACGCGCCGGACACGCCGGAACGCGCCGGACACTGCCGGAACGCGCCGGACACTGCCGGGGCGCGCCGAAACGCCGCCGGCACGCGCTGAAACGCCGTCGGGCCGGCACACCGCCGGGGCCGCGCCAGCCCGGAGAGCGTCGCCTACGGCTCCGCTCGCCGCCCAACCAACCAGCCGGGCGTCTGCACCGTTCTACGGCGCAGACGCCTAGAACACGGCCGGGACGCGGGGCGGCGCCGGGAACCCGTTCGAGTAGGCGGACTCGTAGCGCAGCCCGTTCCCGTCCTCGTCGAGCCAGCCCAGCGACTGCTGGAAGAGCGCCGGCTCGGGGTAGCCCCGCGGCACCGTGCCCTCCGCGACGTAGAGCTTGTCCTCGTGCATGTAGATCGACACGAACGTGCGCGACTGGTCGGGGTTGGTCAGGTGCATCTGGTGCCCCTCGACCCGATCGAGCGAGTTGTACCCCAGGTGCGTCACCTCGGCGTCCCGCTGCATGAACGTCCAGGTCGCGTAGAGCATCGCGCCCCGCACGTCGTGGCGCCAGTACCCCTCGCCGGTCGACCCGCCGCCGCTGCAGCGCTCCGCCCCCGGCGGGCAGTCGCCGGCCCGCTCGGTGAGGATGCGCTCGACGTGGCTGTAGTCGGCCACCGTCACCGAGAAGCGGCTCGGGCCCCTCGAGGCGGAATAGACGCGAGCGGGCACCTCGGCCCCCATTTCGGAGACCCACGTGGTCTCGGTCACCTCCGGCTCGCCGGGGAAGTTGCAGGTGAAGCGGTCCTCCTGGCTGGCGAACTCGGTCCAGTCCTGCGCCGCCCCCGGCGCGGCCGCGAGCACGGCCGCCGCCGCCACCACGACTGTCATCAGGCGCATCGTCATCCTCCTGCCGGCCAGCCGGCGGCGCAAAGCCCCGCTGCATTCGAGCGGCGTGCATCCCGCCTGACTGCGTTGTTCGTCGGTTGCCATGCCCAATATACGCCCCCTCCCGCCCCGTCAGGCGGGCGCCTCCCTTCACGATGCAGCGCGGGGCTCTCTACACGCCGTCCGCGGGAGAGCCCAAGCCCGCGGAGCCGGCCCTCGCCCATCAGGATGCAGCGCGGGCTCTCGCCACGGGCTGCAGGAAAGTTCCTCCGTCAGGGGTCCCCGCCGTCTAGGGCTCCTGCCGGCAGCGGTCGGCCCCCACCCCGCGCCCCTCGGCGCCCACGTCGCGATAGACCTCGTGGCAGCTCGCGCAGGCCTCGTTGAGCTGGTCGGTGGCCTCGATGACGGCGTCGACGCTCCTCGACTGCGACGCCCGGTAGGCGACCCGCCCCGCCTCGACGACCGCCTCGGTGTACTCCCGCCAGTCGGCCCGGTCCACGGGCACAGGGCGGCCGTTCTCGCACCGGCGCCCCGGTACCAGGAAGAGGGGCGCGGATTCGGCGATGGCCAGCGCCGCGAGGTCGATGGCCTCCCATCCCGGATAGACCGTCGCTCCCCACTCGACGAAGTCGAAGGACCGGGCCGCCGTCGGCGGCGGCACGTCGTCCGCGGGGTCCTTGATCTGCACGTTGAAGACGATGTTCGAGGCGGGGAAGGCGATGGCCCGCATCAACTGGGCGAGGTTGGCGATGGGCACCACCGAGAGGTCCCCGCCGCCGGCGGCGGAAGCGGTCGCCACCGTGGGGAGCGCAATGTCGGCCAGCGCGGCGTCGCTCAGCTCCGCCGCTCCGGCCGGGAACCCCCCGCCCTCGAGGATGTAGGCGGTGAGGTCGATCGACTCCTGCCGCGAGAGCGGCGCCGTCGCCTGGAGGGGCATGGTGTTGTGGATCTTGTCGACGAGCTCCACCACCGGCAATGCGCTCCAGACCGACAGGAATCCGTCTCCGGCCAGCGGAGGGCCGACGCTGCCCTCGAGCGCCTCGCCGTGGCAGGTCACGCACTGCGCCCGGTAGACCTCCGCGCCCCGCGCCGCCTGCCCGGCGGTGTACACCCCATCGGCCACGGTGCGCGACGGCTGGGCGCGTGCGGTGAGGGCGAACGCCCCGGTGAGTGCGCCGGCGCAGAGCAGCGCAGCCGCCGTCCGGCGAACGGCTCGGAGTCCAGCCCCACGTCCTTCCGATTCACGGCCGACGTTGCGCTTCGCGAGGTTCGTCATGAGGTCACCAACTAGAAGACGACGAGGAACCGGCCGTCCTGAACGACCGCGGCGACGGTGCTTCCCTCGATGACCGTCCCGGCCCCGCCGCCCGGCTCCCCCACCGGGCGGCCGGCGGCGTCGAAGACCTGCCAGTGCAGCGAGCCGCCGAAGCTGAAGCCGGGACCGTCGCCCCACGCGAGCAGCGTATCACCCCGGGGCCCCACCGCCACCACCGGGTTCTTGCGCCGGAAGCGCGCCTGCCCCGGCGGCGCGCGCATGGCGTCGAGCCGGTCGACGCCGGCGAAGTAGACCTGGCCCTGCGTCTCCCACGCCGCCGTCAGACCGCCGGGGCCGGCGAACAGGCTCGTGGTCGACACCGGGCACGCCCCCAGCTCCCACGGCTGGACCAGCCGGTCGGAGAAGGTGCGGCCGTGGTCGGTCGACGTCAGCAGCCGCTGCCCCCGGCGCACGTTGTCGCCGGCGCCCCGGTATGACACGTGGACGGCGCCGCCGGCATCCGTCGCCGCGGCCAGGCCGCAGCAGGCGCACGCGCCCTCCGCCTCCGGGCTGACGCGGCGCGCCGGCCCGAAGGTCGTCCCGCCGTCGCGCGACGCCGTCAGGAAGACGCTCCGCCGCGCGTCGTCGAACGCGCCGGCGTGCCAGAAGACGTAGACGTTGCCGCCGCCGTCGGTCGCGACGGCCGGTCCCGCCTCGAGGGTGCCCGCCTCGCCGGCCGGCAGCTCGCGCTGGGGCTCGAAGCCGGGTCCGTCCGCGCGGCTCCGCGTGTAGACGAACGCCGGCGGCTCCGCCTGCAGCCAGACGACGTGGAGCCGGCCGTCTGGCCCCAGCACGAGCCGGGCGCCGTCTATCGGACCCAGGCCCGACACCGAGAGGGCCCGGCTGTTGACGCGCCGCGGCTCGGACCATGTCGACGCGCCGGGCTCGCGCGTCACGTGGAAGAGGTCGGCGCGGCTCACGTCCCCGCCGGCGACGTACACGACCTGCAGCGTGCCCTCGCCGTCGACGACGACCCGCGGCATGCTGCCGCCCTCGGGAATCCGCAGCGTCTCGACCTCCGCGCGCGACGACTCCACCTCGGCGCGCTGCGACAGGCCCGCCCGGGCGAAGGCCGCCAGCAGGAAGATCGCCATCGCCACACGTCCGCATCGAAGCAGCGCGACCATCACGGACCTTACCTTACCCCCCATCGGCCGCCCCCGCAAGGCGGCGATGGGGCGCCTGCCGGACCCGCTCGGGGCGGATGCCCCAGCCGACGAGCCACGCCGGCAGGTCGCGGAGCCACGGCACGGCCGGGGCGATGCGGGCCGGCCACGGCAGCCGGAACGGCTCGTCGCGCAGGGCCCGCGCCACGAGCTGGCGCTGCACGAGCGCCTGCACGGTCTGGATGAACCAGGTCGGGAGCCGACGCCGGCGCTGAACGGCCGCGAGGTGCCCACGGGTGAGGTGGCCGGCGAGGAGGGGCCCGGCGAGGAGGTTCGCGCCGGCGACGGCGTCCTGGATGGCGTAGTTGATGCCGACGCCGCCGATGGGCGACATCACGTGGGCGGCGTCGCCGATGGCGAGCAGGCCCTCGCGGTGCCACGTGGGGATGCGGCTCGACTCGACCGACAGGAAGTGGACGTCCTGCCAGCCGCGAATCGCGTCCATCCGATCGGCGAGCTCCGGAAGCAGCGCGGCGAGCTCCGCGCGCAGCGCATCGAGCCCCGCCTCCCGCACCGCTCGGCTGCTTCCCTTGAGGACCGTGTAGCCGAGCTGCCACTCCCGGGGCCGCGCCAGCACCACGACGAGGCGACCGCGGGCGATACGAAAGCCGGTCATGTCCGCCGCGCGCTCGCCGTCCCCGCGGGGCAGGACCAGCCACATCACGTCCATCGTCGCCGCGTTCCGCCTCGGCACGAAGCCCGCGAGCTGACGCACCCGCGACGCCCGGCCGTCGGCGGCGACGGTCAGCGTCGCCCGCAGCTCGCGCTCGACGCCTTCTCCGTCCCGGCAGCGGACCCCTCGGACCGCGCCGCCCTCCACGATCAGGTCGGTGACCCGCGCCCCCAGGCGCAGCTCGAAGCACGCGTGCTTCCTTGCCTCGCCGACGATGAAGTCGAGGAACTCCGCCTGAGGGATCATCGCGATGTACGGGAACCGCGACCGGAGCCGCGTGAAGTCGGCGAGAACGGCGGTGGTCCCGCCGCTCTGCAGGGTCATGCGGCGCATCCGGGCGTGGTCGCGCGCGAGCAGGGGGTCGGCGAGCCCGATGTCGTCGAGCATCTCGAGCGTCGAGGGATGCACGGTGTCCCCGCGGAACGCCCGGTCGAAGTCGTCCCGCGCCTCGAGCAGGGCCACGGGCACGCCCCGGCGCGCGAGGAGCAGGGCGAGGACGGCGCCGGCGGGGCCGCCGCCCACGATGCAGCAACCGGTGCTGTCGGTCATGCCTCCGCCCGCGGAGCCGTGACGTAGCCCGTACCAGTCAGGTCAGGTCAGGTCAGGTCAGGTCCCAGCCGGGCAGAGCCGCCGCCTGCCGGACCCACGCCGCCATCTGCGCCTCGTCGAGCTCGCCCTCGTGGACGTCGACCCAGCGCGAGTCCTTGTCCTTGCCCGAGCCGGGCGGGACCGGGCGCAGCGACGCGCCCCGGAAGAAGGTCACCTTCACGTAGCGGGTGAAGACGTGCACGTTCAGGAACCAGCCCCGGCCCTCGACGCCGTAGAAGGGCGAGTTCCACCTCACGCACTTGCTCACCTCCGGCACGGTCCTCACGATGAGCTCGTCGAGGCGGCGCCCGACGTCGCTCTTCCAGCCCGGCATGGCCGCGATGTAGGCCTGCACGGGGGCGTCGCCGTCGGCCTTGGCGATCTGCGGATTGCCGCCCGAGAGCAGCACCGGCTCGGCACCCGACCGCCTGGCGCCGGCCTTCCCTGCGACCTTCGTCGACTTCCCGGAGTTCTTGCCGGCCGTGGCGTCTTGCGCCGATCCGGATGGCCTTCGGCCGTCCTCACGGCGTTCGGTCGTCCGTTCCGTGCGTGTCCCCGGCCGACGTCGTACCACTTGTCAATCCCGCTTGCGGGGCTACTCTCGGCGCCGGCTCGGCGACTTCCGCTCCCACGGCTCGAGCGCGGGTTCGGAAAACGCCTTCTTCATCGTGGGGTCACCGCGGGGTCTTGTCGACGCAGATCCGGCACCGGGGAGGGCCCGGCTGTTCTCGCGGCGCTCCTCGGGCGGGGTGTCGTTCTCCGCCCCCGGCGCCAGTCCCCGATTCCGCTCCTTCGCGAGAACGCCCAACCGTTCGCAGCTCGCCGGACGCCGCGGCGGGGTCGGCCCCGGCGCGCCGCGGCTACCAGTCGATCCGGCCGGGGTCGCCGGCGTAGACCGACCGGATGAAGGCCAGGATCTTCCAGACCTCGTCGTCCTCGAGCACGCTGTAGACGGTCGGCATGGTCTGCTCGGGAACCTCGCCCTTGATGAGCCTGAACAGCACCTCGTCGTCGCTGCCGAACGTCCACGCGTCGTCGATCACCGAGGTGGCCATCCCGCCGCCGCCCCCGCCGCCGTGACAGCCCTGGCAGCCGACCTGGAAGTACAGCGTACGGCCCTCCGCGGCCATATCCGCGTTCCCCGTGAACGGGTTCAGCTTCAGCGCCGCCGCCGGCGCCACGGCCGCCGGCGGCGGGTCGGCGTCCGGGTTCGCGGCGCCGGGTCCGCCGCCGGCAGGCGTCTCGGGCTCGCTCTCGATATCCTGCATCGGAACCCCGTCCGGGTTCGCGGCGCCGGCTCCCCCTCCGGCCGGCACGAGCGGCACGCCGTACTCCTCCAGAATCGCCAGAATCTCGGCCTGCCGCCGGTCGATCGCCGCCTCGAGCCGGACCTTGAGCGCCTCGTTGCCCTTCGCCACGCCCATCGAGATGTCGAAGGACAGCGGCACCCCCGGTTCATCCTCGAGTGGGACGAGCTGGAGGGGCGCGTTCGACGTGGTCGCGGCGTAACCGGCCAGGGGACCCCACGCGACGGCGACGTCCACCGTACCCGCCGCCAGGTCGTCGAGCAGCTTCCGGGGCCGGTCGCGGTCGCCGCGCGGATCGAAGAACAGCGAGTAGGTCGAGACGTTGTCGAGCAGGCCGCGCCGCGCGAGGCTCTCCTCGGGCGGCGTGTTGACGTGGACGCCGATGCGAAGCCGGCTCAGCGCCGGCGCGTCCAGCGACCGGAAGTCGTAGCCCCGGTCGGCGCGGTACGCCATGACGTAGGCGGAGCGGTAGTACGGCTTCGTCCAGAGGACGAAGTCGAGGCCCTCGGGAACCCCGAAGATGACGTCGCACGCCCCCGCGTCGATGGTGTTCCGGACGAGACCGCGCTGGTGCGGCCACCAGGCGTAGACGGGCTCGGCGCCGAGCTCGGCCGCGACGACCGCGGCAATCCGGTTCTCGAACCCCTCGAGCCGCTCGTTCGAGTACGGCAGGTTGTCGGGGTCGCCGCAGACGCGCAGCGCCGGCGGCTGCGCGAGCACGGCGCCCGTCGACGCCGCCTGCCCCGCCGGCAGCGCATGCGCCGCCAGCAGCGCATACGCCGCGACCACAGCGCCGACCGCCCTGGAAGTGCGCTTCACCGCAAACTCCGTTCGTTAGCAGCCCGCGGCGAAAACCCCGCTGCATGCGAGCCGCGATGCATCCCGCCTGAGCCCGGCAAGCGCCGCCTTCGGCGCCGATTGCCGCCCAACCATGCCTGCCGGGCTTCGGCGCCGTGACCGGCGCAGACACCCGGTTGCGTTGTTCGTCGGTTGCATATGGCCCATATGCGCCCTCCTCACGGCTTGTCAGGCGGGCGCCTCGGCGATCCGATGGCGCCCTCCGGCCGCGGTGCAACGCGGGGTGTCACCACGGGCTGCTTGGGACAGTGACCGACATCAGGTTGCCAACTGCGCTCAGGTGCACGCCGTCCTTGTCGCCTCGCGCGCCCGGCACATCGATGCAGACTGCCGTCACCGTCCCTATTCGAGGGCGAAGACGTGCAGCGTCCCGCCGACGGAGGTCACCTTGTCCAGCCCCGAGTCGAAGGCGGCGCCGACCGCCCCCAGCGCCCCGAGGGGATCCTCGCGCGAGAGGTCCGCCGCGACCGGGAGGCCGAACCACCCGCCGATGCCCGAGTAGATGGCGACGTACTGCTTCCCGTCCGGCGCGATGAACGTCATCGGGTTCCCGATCGAGCCCGACGGCAGCCGGGACTGCCACAGCGTCTCGCCGCTCCTGGCGTCGACCGCCTTGAACCACCGGTCCATGGTCCCGTAGAAGACCACGTCGCCGGCCGTGACCATCGTGCCCGTCCACACCGGAAACGGCTCGGTGATGCCCCAGACCTTCTCGCCCGCCTCGGGGTTCCAGGCCATGAACTCGCCCTGGTAGCCGCCCGGTCCGGCGAAGATCCGCACGTTGGCGCCCACGTACGGCGCGCCCGCGATGTACCGCACCTCGAAGCCTTCGTAGTTCATGCACAGGTTGTTCGTGCCCGCGTAGATCAGGCCGGTCCGGGGCGAGTACGACACGGGCTGCTGGTTATTGGCGCCCATCGCGGAGGGGCAGATGTCGAGGGTGTTCACGCCCTGCCGGGTGCGCTTCTCCGGGACCTCGACGGGGCGGCCGGTCTCCAGGTCGATGCGCTCGGCCCAGTTGGTGTGCTCCACGAACTTCTCGGCCGACAGCAACGTGCCGTCCGCGCGGTCGAGCACGTAGGCGAAGCCGTTGCGGTCGAAGTGCACGAGCGCCTTCACGTCGCGCCCGCCGATGGTGAGATCGAGCAGCACGTGCTCGTTGATGCCGTCGTAGTCCCAGGCGTCCCACGGCGTCATCTGGTACGCCCACTTCGCCAGGCCCGTATCGGGGTCGCGGGCGAAGATGGTCATCGACCACTTGTTGTCGCCCTCGCGCGGGGTCGGGTTCCACGTCCCGGGGTTCCCCGTGGAGTAGTAGACGAGGTCGAGCTCGGGGTCGTACGCGTACCAGCCCCACGTGGCCCCGCCGCCGTTCCGCCAGCGGTCGCCGGGCCACGTCTCGGTGCCCGCGCCGGGCCCGCCGTGGTGGGGATTGGCCTCGTTGAAGTCGGGCGCCAGCATGACGTCCTCGTCGGGGCCCATGCTGTAGGCCTTCCAGAGCTGCTCGCCCGAGTCGACGGCGTAGGCGGCCACCCAGCCGCGGATGCCGAACTCGCCGCCGGAGACGCCCACGATGTACTTGTCCTTGACCACGAGGCCGGCCATCGTCATGGTCTCGCCCCGAAGGGGGTCGGCGTTCCTGGTCTTCCACAGCTCCTCGCCGCTCTCGGCGTCGAGGGCGATGACGTGTCCGTCGAGCGTCGTCATCAGAATCCGGCCCTCGACGTAGTTCACGCCGCGATGCACCAGGTCGCAGCAGGCCACCGGCACCGCCCGGTCGTCCTGGACCGGCGTGTACCGCCACTTGATGGGCCAGCCCTCCTGGGTGAGGTCGATGGCGTACACGTGGTTGGGGTACGCGCTGTGCACGTACATCGTCGAGTCCACCACGAGAGGCTGCCCCTCGTGGCCGCGCAGCGCGCCGGTCGAGAACGACCAGACCTGGGTGAGGTCCGCCACGTTGTCCGCGGTGATCTGGTCGAGCGAGCTGTAGCGCGTCGCCGAGTAGTTCTTCCCCGGCAACACCCACTGGTTGTCGTCGGTCTGCCGCGACATCAGATCGTCGTTGGCGGCGATCGCCAGCGGCAACCCCAGCGCGAGAACCGCGATGGCGCAGATGCTTCGCCTCATGGCCGTTTTCTCCTTCCCTGCCCGTCCTCGAACACCCCGGCCGCCCCTGCCGGGCGACTCCGGGCGACTCCTGCCGAGAATGGCGGTTCGGAGGACCGGCGTCAAGGGTTATTCGGGCGGGACGGGCGCCGTCGCAACGCCGGGCGGCAAGGCCACCGGCCACGGGGGATCGCAGTCTCGGCCCCTCGGCCCACGGCCGCCCGGCGAGTCGCCACGTCAGTTCGCCAGCGGGTGCGGCCGGAACTGGAACTTCACGAGGATCGGCTTCGACACCGACCGGTACTCGCCGTCCTCGACCGCGAGCCCGTCCTCGGCGTGCCACACGGTGTCGGAGCCGGTCGACGAGTAGACGCCGCGCCCCTTCCACCCGGCGTCGGGGTCGTCGATGCGGCCGTCGAGGCCCCGCGGGTGAAAACCGGCGAGCGGGTAGGGCACGCGCATGACGACCGTTTCGCCCGTGTCAGGCAGCAGCGCCACCAGCGAGTCCGAGCCGGTGCCGGTGGCGATGGGCACGTTCTCGCCGAGGCCCAGGGTGTCGAACTGGTCGACCCAGTTGTAATAGTTGTAGTCGGCGCGGACGTCGGTCCCCTTGAACGTGGGACCCGGCAGGGGATGGAGGGTCCACCCCTCCGCGCAGTGCCGCCCGGTGTGCGCCTCGGGGCCGGTCAGCGATCCGCACTTTCTGCGGTCGAAGCTCGCGAGGTGGTTGGTCCCCGAGAGCGCGGTCCAGAGGACGCCGTTGGTGTCGACGTCCAGGCCGCGCGGCATGAAGCCGCGCTCGCCGTTCGCCTCGACGTCCCAGCGCTCGGAGGGCACCTCGAAGACCTCGGCGACGCAGCTCTCCGGCGGGTCGTCGCCCACCGCGAGCCGGACTATCCGGCCCGGGTAGGAGTCCTGGGCGCCCCAGACCGACCCGTCGACGGGGTTGACGATGATGCCGTAGGCCCCCACCGTGACCCGCGTGTCCCGCGCCGGGTCGAAGTCCCAGGTGCTGGCCGTCGGGTCCTCCTCGAACCGGCTGGCGCGGGCCACCGCCGGCTCGTTCCACGGCTTGGTGATGCGGCCGTCGCCGTTGGTGTCGACCACCGTCGGGCACCAGCCCTGCGCCAACCGACCGTCGCCGGTCTCGTCGAAGAGCTTCGTGTCGAGCCAGCCGAAGACGTCGCTGTTGGGCCGGCTGAGGAACAGGGTCTCGTTGTCGTCGTGCGCGAACTGCAGGTGGTGGCTGCCGAAGCAGGTGTCCACCATAGTGAACTCCCCGGTCTCGGGGTCGTAGTAGCTCACGTTGCGGCCCGACCGCTCCACCGGGAAGTACCGCGCGTACCGGTTGTCGGACCCGTCCAGGCACCAGTCGGGCTGGTTCTCGGGCGGCCGCAGGGTCGCCGTGTACCAGACCCGGCCTCGGCTGTCGAGCATCGGGTTGTGGATGCTCGCGGGGTTGAAGCGCGCCAGATCCGCGAGGCGCGACGGCGGATAGCCCGACTGCGCGTAGGACGCCCGCATCGTCGAGCGGTCGGCGAGGGTCGGGATGCGCAGCATCGTCGCGGTGTGGGTGTTGGGGTCGAGCATGGCGAGGTTGTCGTTGGCGATGTCCACCCCGTAGATGGGGCCGTCGGCGTTCACCGTCGGGTTCCGCTTGTCGGTGGACGCCTCGTCGTGGATCTTCCCCATCTCGTCGGTCCACTCCCACTGGGTGAGGACCAGGTTGCGCTCGATCCCTTGCGGCCGCGGCGGCGCCGGCGGCACCTCGCCGGTCGCGATGCGGTCGCTCCAGTCGGCGAACATCCGCAGCCCGCGCTCGCGCCCGAACCGCGACATCCACATGCTCATCTCGGCCCCGCGCTGCCCCATCCGGACGCGCGCGTCCCACGCGTCGGCGCTCGAGTCGTAGTCGAGCCCGTCGGGATGCCCGCGCGTGAACTCGCCGCCGACCTGGTGGCAGCGCAGGCAGGCCTTCACGTTGTAGAGGTACTCGTCGCGGGTGCGGAGCTCCGCGCTGATGCCGTTGCCTTCGGGGCCCGTGCCGGGGAACTCGCCCGCCCCGGGCGGCTCGATCAGCGACAGCCACCAGGCGGCGGGATAGACCGCGGCCGCTTCCTGCGGCGTGCCCGCGACGGCCGGCGTCAGGCGCAGGTCATCTCCCGGCGCCGCCGTCACCGGCGTCGAGTCGACGAGCCCGTACCCGCGCACCCAAACGGAGTAGCTCGCCTCGGGCAGTTCCGGCAGCAGGAACCGGCCGTCGTCGCCGGTCACCACGATCTTGCGGAACGTCGTCGGCAGGTCCCCGGTCTCGGCGACCACCCAGACCCCCGCCTCGGGACCCGCGCCGCTGGTGACGACGCCGGTGATGGCCGAAGGGCTCTCCTCCTGCGCGCCCGCGGCCATCGCCGCCGCGGCGGCCAGGACGATTCCCACCGCCAGACGCTCCCGTGCTCGTCTCATCGCGCCCTCCCCCGTCGGCCCCGACCCAACCGTCCTCGTGACCATGACCGTTTCAGCGGGCTGCCGTCAAGCCCCGGTGCATGCCGGCACGTTCGCACGGATCCCGG
The DNA here is from genome assembly GCA_022821235.1 of Vicinamibacteria bacterium. Taxonomy (GTDB): domain Bacteria; phylum Acidobacteriota; class Vicinamibacteria; order Vicinamibacterales; family UBA8438; genus JAJEEA01. Next base: position 8,146 of record JAJEEA010000204.1, on the reverse strand, counting down.
CGAACGAGCTGACGCTCAGCCCCCATGTCACCGCGGGCACCGTACGCCGACGGGCAGGCCGGCGCGAACTGCCCCCCCGGCAGTCTGGAGCAGCAGACCGACCGCGCGGGACGGTGGAGTCGCGGTCACGCCGCGCGGCGACCCGGGCCGAAGTGTCGACACGGATCAGCCGCGCGGGCGCCGGCGGGACCGGGCGGTTGTCGACATCCAGGGTCACCGATGCCAAGCCCCCCTGAGCTCGTCGATTCGCTTCCCGTGTACCGGAGCGCGCAACGGGAGCCCTACGGTATCGGTCTTCGACCCGAAACCCGGGTCGGCGTTGCGCTTCCGCGAGCAGTTTCGACGGCAGCTCCGACGTGGTACGCGTACGTGGGACAGTTCCTCGGGGATCGGGCAGCCGCGGTCGCCGGGACCCGTCAGTCGCGGAGCGTGATCTTCTGGACGCGCCAGGTCAGCAGCTCGGCCACCCAGACCTCGTCGGCCGACGGGCACGCCAGGCCGTGGATCCAGCCGAACTGGCCGACGGCCTGGCCGTCCCGGCCGAAGTAGCCGAGCACGGTGCCGTCGAGCGACATCTTGTAGATGCGGCCGGGGAACATGTCCTGCGTGAACATGACCGGGTCGGGCCCCGGCGTGATGCAGATCGAGTTGGGCCACAGCGAGTTGTAGCTGCCGTCGGGCAGCCGGCCGAAGCTCGCGATCTGCGGTGCGTAGTCGGCCGGGACCGGCGCCTGCCGCCGCAGGTCGGCCAGCGTGATCTCGCGCACGAACGTGCCGTCCGACTCGAACACCTGGACCCGGTTGTTGGACCGGTCGGCCACGTAGACGCGGCCCTGGTCGTCGGCGGCGATGCCGTGGGGAACGCGGAACTGCCCCGGCGCGCTGCCCCGCTCGCCCCACGAGCCGACCCAGTTGCCGTCGGCGTCGTACTTGGCGACCCGAGCGTTGTTGTAGCCGTCGCTGAAGTAGACGTTGCCGTCGGGATCGAAGGCGACGTCGGTCACCTCGTCGAACAGGCCGTCGCGCGCCGGCGGGGGCAGGGCGTCGGGCGACTCGTAGTACGGCGGGCGCAGCGAGTGCGGCGGGCAGTTCGGCCCCGTGCAGCGGGGGTATCGGGCATGGGTCGACTCGGCGCGGCGCCCGAAGACCTGGAGCACCCGGCCGCCGGGACTCAGCTTGACGGCCATGCTCGAGCCGTTGTCGACCAGCCAGACGTTGTCGTCGGCGTCGACCCGGACGGCGTGCGCCCACGCCTTCGAGTAGAGGTTGCCGCCGATCTCGCGGACGAAGCTGCCGTCGGGCGCGAACTCGTAGAGCGAGGCGGCCCGGGGGGCGATGATGGTGGCGTCGGTCCCCGTCCGGGTGTACACGAAGACGTGCCCGCGGGAGTCGACGGCGACGCCGGCCGCCTCGCCGAGGTAGAGGTCGGGCGGCAGCTTCAGCGGCGCCTCCGCGTCGTACTCGAGCTCGGGGGCCGGCTGCCCGTGGGCTGAGGCGGCGGAAAGCAGCAGACAGAGGGTGGCGACGAGAGCGGAACCGCGCATGTGAAGACCTCTTTTCTCCGTGGATTGCGATGGTCGCCCGACCGCGACGATCGTCGGCCCGTCGTGCCGCACGGCCAAGGGTCGCCGTGCGCGCGGGCCAGCCAAGCCGGGAGTCTGCGCCGAAGGAGACTTGGGCCCCAACACGAAGTGACCCGGTCGACGTCGCGCGTGGTCCGGCTGCGGGGATTCCTGCCAATGGCAACCACAACAGTAGTGCTGCGTCACGTCTCGATCTTCGGACGCGGACATGGTTTTGGCGCACGCAATCGTTGACGAATCACGGCACTCATGTCCGAACATTCAGTATTGACGCAGCAGTAGTAGCCGATCGATCCGAGAATCGTCCCACGGCGCAGACTCCTACCGTTCCTGCGGGACGAAGACGTCGCGGGCGGGCATCTCGACCGCGGGCAGCGTCCCGGCGTTCATGACCGCATCTGCGGCGATGATGCCGTTCTCCGCGAGAATCCAGGCGACCAGCCCGTAGACCTCGTCGGGGGCGAGGGTGCCCGGCGCGTCCGACGGCATCGCGCGGCGGATGTAGTCGAAGAGGGTCGTGGCGTAGGGCCAGTAGTTGCCGACCGAGAACGCCACGTCGTCGCGGCCGGCGCGCCACGCCTCGTAGCGCGGGCCGAACGGGGGCGTGCTCTCGGGGTCGTAGCCGACAAGCCGGTCCGCGACCCCGCCCTCGCCGGCCGGCCCGTGGCAGACGGCGCACTGCGCGGCGTAGACGGGGGCGCCGCTCCCGGCCGTCCCCGAGCCCTCGGGAAGGCCGGCGCCGTCCGGCATGACGTCGATGTCCCACGCGGCGATCTCGTCCGGCGCGGCGGGGCGGCCGAAGCCGAACCGTCCGTCCTGCGGCTGCGCGGCGCCCTCCGCCGCGAGGCCGGCGAGCAACGCGAGAGCGGCGCCGGCGACGCCGGCTAGGCGTCCCATGGCTCCTCCACCCGGTACTCGACCTGCCCGCCCGGCCGGACGCGCCAAGCGGTGATGGGGTTCAGGTGGTACCGCCGTGCCCGCCGGCCGCGCTCGGCCCTGAGGGCGGCGCGCGTCGGCTGCACGTAGCCGGTGTCGTCGACGGCCCGGCTCATGATCTCGGTCTCGGCCCCGTCCCAGCGCCACAGGTGGCGGAAGCGCGTGTGCGCCTGCCGCAGCACCGGCCCCTGCAGGCGCGCCTCCTGCCAGGTGCCGCCGCCGTCGGTGCTCACCTCCACCCGGGCAATCGCGCCCCGTCCCGACCACGCGATGCCGCGCAGCTCGATCCACCCCGGCTCGACCACGTCGGGCCACGCCGGCGCGGTGATGATGGAGCGGGCGTCGAAGACGAAGCTGAACTGCCGCGCGGTGCCGTCGGCCAGCGGGTCGGTGTACTTCGACGTCTCCTCGCGCGTCATGAACGGCCGATCGGCGAGCTCGAGCCGCCGCAGCCACTTGACGTTCGAGTTGCCCTCCCACCCCGGCAGCAGCAGCCGCGCCGGATAGCCCTGCCCCGGCCGTAGCGCCTCGCCGTTCTGCGCGTAGGCGACGAAGGCGTCGTCCCGCGCCTTCTCCATCGGGACGCTGCGCGTCATCACCGCCGCGTCCTGGCCCTCGGCGAGGAACCACGTGGCGTCGGGGCTCGCTCCGACCTCGCGGAACAGCGTCGACAGCGACACGCCGGTCCACTCCGTCGTCGACGTCATGCCGCAGACCGCCTCGGGCTTCGTCTCGGGCCCCGCCCCCGTCGGGTAGTTGCCCGAGCACTCGAGGAAGCAGATGCGCGACGTGGCCGGGAAGCGCTTGAGGTCGGCGAGCGTGAACACCATCGGCCGCTCGACCATGCCGTGGACGAGGAGCCGGTAGTCGTCGGGGTCGACCGCCGGGATGCCGGCGTGATGGCGCTCGAAGTGGAGGTCGGACGGCGTGATGGTGCCCTGCAGGTCCTGCAGCGGCGTGCGCGACGCCACCGGCCCCCGGGCGTCGCGCTGTATCGTGACGTGGGGCGAGCGTTCGCCCAGCCGGCTGGCCCCCGACCCCGGCCGGCTGGTGGTGTCTCCGCTCTGCGCCCCGGCGCTCCCGGCCGCGGACGGAATGGCCGCCGCGCCGATCGCGCCGGCCAGCAGCTCTCGACGGCTGACTCTGTTCGGCATGGACCTTCTCCCGTGGTTTCCTCCTGCATCCTACTCCGATGGCCGCGCCCTGTCGACGCGGGAGGACGGCCGGCCGCGCGACTCGCTCTTGAGTTCCCGACTTACGCGTTCGAGACCCTCCACGGCTCTCGCCTTCATCGGTTTTCCGGCGTACAGCCTCGCATGGATGCCGGTTGCTTCGGCAGCGTCCGACAACCCCAGGCGCTTCATCAGAATCTTCACGTCCCTCATGTCGCGTGCCCGTCCGGCCTCCGGCTTCATGGCGAGCAGGTGTTTCGGCGAGGCTCCTGTCACCGTGAGGTACGGCGAGTTGTAAAGCGTCCGCGCGTTTCTGTCCGATTCCCGGGGTATCGCGCTCGTCGCCTCTTCGTTGAGCCAGTTTCGAGTGAGGCCCCGCTTGCGCGCGATTTTCTCGACCGCCTTCATCAACGCACCGTGACCGGCGTCGATTCTCGCATCCACGTCCCTGGTCGTCCTGTCGCGGCTGAACGCCATGCTCATCGCGGCTCCGCCGATCACGTAGATCTGTACTCGGGTTCGCGCGAACTCGAGCTCCCGGGAAAGGTCGTCGAAGAGGCTCGTCAGCCGCTCCCGATCAAGATCGGGGTTCCCATTCACTCGTGTCTCCCGTGCGCTCGTTGAACTCTCCGGGGTCTGGCACGGCGCCGTGTCTCAGGAATGGTCCCGGTGCGAACATCAGGCAGAATTCCCGTGCCGTCCGGCCCTCGGCGAGCACCCAGGTCTCGTCGAGGAACCGTTCGGGCTCGTCGACCCATCTCGGTACAGGAAGGTCGTGGGTGAGCGCGAGCTGTTCCGCCGTCGCCGCGATCAGCGCGTCCCACTTCGTGTGGGTCAACTCGACGCCTCGCTCCAGCTCCTGCTCTTGGCGCTCGCGGCCAAGTGCGTGGAAGGTCCGGCCGAGATCCCGCAGGATGAACCGTTCGATGTCGTCATCGGGCCAGCCCGCCTCGATGATCTCGGTGTAGTTCGAGAACCGGAACGGCGGAAACCGCCAGTCGTCGTCGCGATCCGGCTTTCCCAAGATCGCGTCCGGATCGTCTCGTCGGACGAGCGGGCGCCCTGCCGACCCCGACCGGCAAGTGGTGTCCCCGCCCTCTGCCCCGGCGCGTCCCGCCGCGGACGGCATCGCCGCCGCGCCGACCGCACCGGCCCTCGGTTCGCGACGTCTGACCCTGTTCGGCACGGCCCCTCCGTGGTTTCGGTCTGCATCCTACTCCGATGGCTGCGCCCTGTCGACGCGGCAGGATCGCCGGCCACGCGACTCCGGGGGGCCGAACCCGCCGTCCGACCCGACCCACCGTCGGCGCCGCGCCGATGCCGCCCCCCGGACCACGTCCGTACCGCGGGGTGGGCTGCTCCTCCGCGGCCGGGCGCCCCCGCGGGGCACCGGCTGCGGCTTCTCGGCCGCGCTGGAGCCACAGGGTGGACTGCTCCTCGCCCGCCGGGCTACCTGCGGAGGGTCCGCGCCCCGTCGGGGGCCCGGATTTACAGAAGTCCCGCCAGCAGCTATCGTAGACGCGAGGGCGACCATGAGAGTCGGGTGCCCGCACCCCAGGAGGTGGAGCCATGACGGTCGTGAGAGATCGATGCGTTGCGACGGCGCTGGCGCTCGTGCTCGTCGTGCTGGCGACCGGTGCCGCCGCCGGCCAGGACGCGCCGCGGACCCCATGGGGCGCCCCGGACCTGCAGGGCATCTGGGACTTCAAGACCGCCACCCCGCTCCAGCGCCCCGAGGACCGCGGCGACCAGGCGTTCCTGACCGAAGAGGAGGCGGCCACCATCGAGCAGGAGAGGGTTGAACGGAACATCCGCCTCTGGGAGGCGGCGCCCCGCCGCACCGAGGCCGGGGGCAACGTCGGCGGCTACAACAACTTCTGGCTCGACTTCGGCACCAACGTCATCGACGACCGGCGCACGTCGCTCATCGTCGACCCGCCGAACGGGCGCATCCCCGCCCTCAGCGAGGAGGGGCAGCGCCGCGCCGACGAGCGGCGCGCGTACCGCGAGGCCCACCCCGCCGACTCGTACACCGACCGAAGCGCGTTCGACCGCTGCATCCTCGGGTTCAACACCGGGCCGCCGATGACCCCCGGCTTCTACAACCAGAACATGCAGCTCTTCCAGACCCCCGACCACGTCGTGGTGCTCAACGAGATGGTCCACGACTCGCGCATCATCCCCCTCGACGGCCGCCCCCGCCCCGACATCGAGTCGTGGACCGGCGAGTCGCGCGGCCGCTGGGAGGGCGACACGCTGGTGGTCGAGACCACGCACTTCAGCGACAAGCACGGCTACCGCGGCTCGACCAGGGACCGTCACCTCATCGAGCGGTTCACCCGGCTCGACGCGGACACGCTGCTCTACGAGTTCACGATCAGCGACCCCGCCACGTGGTCGGCGCCGTGGACGGCGCAGATCCCGATGCAGTGGACCGCACTGCCGATCTTCGAGTACGCGTGCCACGAGGGGAACTACGCCATGCCCAACATCCTGGGCGGTGCGCGGCAGGAGGAGCGGAGCGCGCAGAGCGGGCAGAATTGACCGGCCCCCCGCGCGCACCGGGTCACCAGCACTGCGGCTTCGTCTTCGGGCTACTGGTGTTACGCGAGCCCGTGCCGGCGGACAGCCCGCTGCCCGCGATGCCCCACGCGCCCTCCCGGCCAGCAGGGCTCCCGCGTGTCCACGACTGTTCTCCACCCAGCCCTCGCTCGCCCCGCAGAGAGCATTGATGACAAGACCCCCAATCGTTGCAGCCCCAATGACGAGAGGACGCTGACCCAGACCCCGGCAACGTCGTCGGCGCAGATGCCTGTTGCTCTACCGGGACAAGCCCATCTCTCTCCAACGAGTTCGCTTGTGGAAGAGCCCGTGCTACCCGACTTTCCCAAAGCCAAATCCCACGCCGAGCGAAACCTCCTACGCGCTGTAGAAGAGCAGGTGCCAATCGTCGCGCCACTCCTGAAGGGTATCGCGAAGTATCGTCAGCACGAGGGCCGCGGACGTCACCTAACCCGCGCAGACAAGTCAACAAGCACTGGCAAATACCATCTGTTTGAGTTTTCTTTTGACCTCAGCGTCGAAGACTTCAGGTGCGGGAATTTGTCAGCTGTTTGCCACAAGATGGTCGATCTTGCTCGACAACTAGCCGAGCACCAGACGAAACGAATGCTTGAGGTCGCCAAAGAGGCTGCCGACGAGGTGGGAAACGTCGTTCACGCCGATGGCGAACTTACGCAGGATAAGTTCCTCGATATCTTTCGCAAAGTCGAGATGGACTTCGACCCTGAGACACTTGATTTGGCACCAGGTTTCTCCTTCGTGATGCATCCCGAGATGGCAAACAAGGTCCTTCCGAAGATGCGGGCTTGGGAAAGAGACCCAGAATTCCGGGCGAAGTACGAACATATCATAGCGACCAAACGTGAGGAGTGGCGTGATCGAGAGGCTCGTAGAAAACTGGTTGGATAACGCTGGCGAGCGTGGATTTGAGATACCCTTTGCTCAACTGCTGACGCTGGAGGGGCACCGTGTCCTGCAAGGGCCGGTGCACCATCCATTCGAGCACGGCAAGGACATCATCACAATTGCTCCAGACGGAGCGACTTGCGCCTTCCAGCTCAAGGGGCCGAATCTCAGGCGAATCGAGGATTTTGAGTATTCGTTTAGCGCGTAAATTCTCAACAAATACGGGGCTGAAATGGGCTTGACGCCTCGAAAGTTCGGAGCGGCGACGAGGTCGCATTGGCCCGATGTTTGTTCGCGGAGTCGCCTCTTCTTTGCGATGCCGCGGTGGGGAATCGGAAGGCACGCGCCCGCCTCGGCCGGGGGCGGTGGTGGCGGTCGAGTGCAACCTGCTCGGGGCCGACACCGCGCAGATTCGACAGCCAGCTCGCGCAACCGGTGTCGCATCACGCGGCACAATGGGCCGGGGCTACCGGCCGCGTGTCGCAGCGGTCGTTCGGAGGAATCCCCCCGTACGAGGAAGATGGCGGGAGCGCGGTCGGGGGCGGGAGCCCGAGAACCTCTGGGACCACTGGTTCGAGGGCGGACACCTCCTCGACGGCGGCGCCAGCGGGGGTACGCCCGGCGACGAGGGCGGCAGGAACGGCGGGTTCGGGAGCGCGCAGCATCGTGGCGACCAGCGAAGCCAAGTCGAGAGCGCGTTGGCGGGCGGTGCGCACGACGCTCGACAGCACCTGCTGGGTGTCGGCGCCCTTGCGGGTGCGGTTCCCTCCGCACACCTTCCGGGTCACCACGGCGGGCCGGATGGCCTGCTCGGCGCGCCAGTTGGTGGCGTCGATCGAGGGGTCCTGTCAAGCGACATTCAAAACTGACCCCCTGGCGACACCCAAAACTGACCCCCGAAGAAACGACGTATGTAACTCCACAACGACGGATTCCGTGGTCGACCGCCGACTGTGCCCCGGCCCCCCCGAGGACGGCGGGCTCTGG
>JAJEEA010000431.1 GCA_022821235.1 Vicinamibacteria bacterium | reverse complement strand
TCGGCGTTTGCGGGGGCCTCGTCGGGCGCGGCCGCGTCATCGGCGGCGGCGACGTCATCGCCGACCGCAGTGTCATCAGCGTCGTCGGCCGCAACGGCCTCGACATCGGCGTCGTCGGCCGTGCCTTCCTCGACGGCCGCCGCCGGCAACCCCAGGACGGCTCGCTGCCGACCCACGTCGAGACGCCGTAACCGGAGCAGTGGAGCGGCGGCGGCGCCGAGCGTGTCGGTCAGCCCCTGTACGCTCAACGGGCCGTCGCCGTCGAGGTAGACGGCCTCGCCCCGGAGCTCGATCAACGCCACGCTCCCGTCGTCGCCGCGCGGCAGCAACCCGATGCCGCCGCTCGTCGCGACCACCCGGTACCGGGCCTCCACCTCGTCGCGCAGGCCCTCGGTCCCGGCGGGCTGCGCGAGCAGCGGCGCTCCGACCGCGAGCACGCCGACGAGCCCGATGAGCCCGTGGTGGACCCCCGCGATGCAACGCGCCCCCGCGGCGGCGGCTCGCCGAGGCGCCGGCGTGGCGAGGCGCGGCGGAGGCGCACACGAGGCACGGGCGACCGAAGAGCTGCGCGGCCGATGCATCGCCGATCGACCATTGCGGGGGCCTTCGCCACGGGCTACTCGGCAAGCGCCCCGCGGCGGCCGACCGGTCCGCGAGGCGAACGGCATTGCGCTCCGTCCGACGGTACCCCTGATCATCGCCCCGCCCCTTTGTCGTTCGACAGCAGCCGGTGCAGCGCGTAGAGCGCCGCGACCCCGACGATCTCGATGAGGACGATGCCGGCCCCGACCCCCGGCGTGGTCAGGCCGGCGCCGATCGCCCGCGCAATCTCCGCGGCGAGGCTCCAGGCGTCGAGGCCCTGCTCGAGCCCGCCAACGATCCAGACGAATCCCTGCACCGAGAAGTTCAGCAGCCGGACGACCTGCCTGACGAGGATCGGCCCCAGCCACACCGCCGCCGCCCCGAGCCCGAGCACCGCGGCGGCGACCGAGAGGGAGACGCGCACGGCCCGGGACGCCGGGGCCGGCACTCTCGGCAACGACCGGGCCGACGCCTCCTCGTGTCGCATCGTCATGACTCATACGCAGACGAACGACCGGTATTCACGGAAACGACGGCCGCCGGCCTCGCCGGGGCGGCCGGTCGCGGCCGGCCCCGCTCGGCGCGGAGGTCAGCGCAGCCCCAGGCTGAACTCGGCGATCAGCTTGCGATGGAGCTCGCTGGTCCCCTCGCCGACCTCGAGCGTCTTGGCCTCGAGCAGCAGCCGGCCGACCTCGTACTCCGCCGAGAACCCGTAGCCCCCGAAGATCTGGATGGCGTCGAGGGCGTTCCGCGTGGCCGCCTCGCTCGCGGTGAGCTTGGCCATCGACGCCTCCATCGAGCACCGCTCCACCCCCGCGTCCTTCATCCGGCCGAGCCGGTAGACCAGCGCCCGCGCCGCCTCGGTCCGGCAGATCATGTCGGCTATCTTCTGCTGCACCATCTGGAACTCGCCGATCGCCTGCCCGAACGCGCGGCGCTCACGGGCGTAGGGCAGCGTCAGGTCGATCGCGCGCTGCGCCTGTCCGACGCAGCGGGCGGCCACCGAGAACCGCCCCGTGTCGAGGGCCGAGCCGAGGACGGGAAAGCCGCGGCCCACCTCGCCGAGGAGGGCGTCGCCGCCCACCCGGACCTCCGAGAAGTGCACCTCGGCGATGTTGTCGCGCTGCAGGGTGCGCATCGGCAGCGGGGCGATCGAGATGCCCGGGGCCGACGGCTCGACGAGGAACATGGTGACCCCGCGATGCCCCTGCTCCGGATCGACGGTGGCGGGCACGAGAAAGACCCCCGCCTCGGCCGCGTGGGAGATGAAGACCTTGCTGCCGTCGAGCGCCCAGCCGCCGTCGACGGCGCGGGCGCGGGTGCGCAGGGAGGCCAGATCGGTGCCGCCGCCGGGCTCGGTGAGGCACGCCGACGCCAGGATCTCGCCGGCCGCGAGCGGCGGCAGCCACCGCTGCCGCTGCGCCGGGGTCCCGAACTTCAGGATCACGCTGCCGACCAGCGAGTTGGCCACCGAGACGGCGGAGGCGACCACCCAGTCGACGCGGGCGAGCTCCTCGCAGACGATGCCGTAGGTCACCACGTCGCTGAACGAGCCGCCGTACTCCTCGGGAATGAGGGGCGCGAGGTAACCCAGCGGGGCCAGCCTGGCGATCAGCTCCCGGGGATAGCGCCGGTCGCGCTCGTTCTGCTCGACGGTCGGCAGAATCTCGCGCTCGGCGAACTCGCGCACCGCCGCCCGCACCTGCCGCTGCGTAGCGGTCAGGTCGAAGTCGGCCATGCGCCGGAGGAGAGTGGTCTCGGTCATGGTCGGGGGCCGGCGCACGGCGCGCCGGAGAGCTCGCGGCGTTCGCGAGACGGGTCGCTCGCGCTCCATCGCGCGACGCCCGGAGAAATGCGGAACCACCCGTCGCGGCGTCGTCATCGCGCGGCCGACGGGGCAATGCGGAACCGCCCGTCGCGGCGTCGTCATCGCGCGGCCGATGGGCAATGCCGGAACCGCCCGTCGCGGCGTCGTCATCGCGCGGCCGATCGGGCAATGCGGAACCGCCCGTCGCAGTGTCATCATGGGCCGGCAACCACGGCCCGGCGAACCCACGCGTTCGACGACTCCCGGGGCTTGCCTCGAATCGCGAGGTGTCAATTCTAACGCCTGACCGGAGCGCGGCGTGTGGAGGCCGACACGAACGAAGGACCCGTCGTCCTCGACGCGACCCCGTCCACGCAGCGGCAGCGGGGCGCATGCGGCGGGAGGAGACCGGCAATGACGGAGGGGCAACGGTCCGGGCGGGACGAGATCGTGGTGCGGGCCCTCGAAGAGCCGGACCTGCCGGCCGCCACCCGGATCATGCAGCGGGCGTTCGGCGCGTTCCTGGGCGCCGCCGACCCCGCCCGGTTCATGGCCGACCGCAACTTCGTGCGCTCGCGGTGGCGGGCCGACCCGTCGGCCGCGCTCGCCGCCCTCGTCGACGGCGACGTCGTCGGCTCCAACTTCGCCACGCGCTGGGGCAGCGTCGGCTGTTTCGGTCCGCTGACCGTCGCCCCGGACCGCTGGGACCGCGGCGTCGCGTCGCGCCTGCTCGAACCGACCCTCGACCTGTTCGCGGCCTGGGACGTCACCCACGCGGGACTGTTCACGTTTCCCCACAGCCCGAAGCACGTGGGGCTCTACCAGAAGTTCGGGTTCTGGCCCCGCTACCTCACCGCGGTCATGACCAGGCCCGTGTCCGAGGACCCCGAGGCGGCCGACGCCCGACTCTACTCCCGCATCGCTCCCGCCGACCGGCCGGCCGTGCGCGACGCCTGCCGCCGGCTGTCGGCGATGCTCTACGACGGGCTGGATCTGGAGCGCGAGGTGACGGCGGCGGAGGCCCAGTCGCTGGGCGACACGGTTCTGCTCGGCGACCCCGGCCGCCCCGACGGCTTCGCGGTCTGCCACTGCGGCGCCGGCACCGAGGCCGGCGCCGGGCGCTGCTACGTGAAGTTCGGGGCGGCGCGGCCGGGGCCGGGCGCGGCCGACCGATTCGAACGGCTCGTGGCCGCCTGCCTGTGGCTCGCCGCCTCCCGCCGCCTCGCCCACCTCGACGCCGGGGTCAGCCTGGCCCGCGTCGAGGCGTTCCGGGCGCTGCGCGCGGCCGGCTTCCGCACCGTCATCCAGGGCGTGTGCATGCACCGCCCCCACGAGCCCGGCTACCACCGCGCCGGCCTCTACGTCATCGACGACTGGCGGTAGACTTACGATCGGCCGGTCGGCGGGCGTGACAGTCACAGGCTGAGGGGATGAGAGCACTACGACTTCTCGAAGGCGCGACGGAATCCGTATGTGAAACGGCTGAAGCGGCAAGTCACGATCCGGCTCGATCACGACACCGACTACTTCCAGAGCCTGTCAGCCGACGGCGGCATTCCGTACCAGACGCTCATCAACCTGTACGTGCGCGACTGCGCCGCCAACCGCAAGAGGGTCGCGGTCTTGTGGCAGGCGCCGGCCGACGCCGGCGCAGTGTGACCGAGGCCGTGGCTCGGCTTTCCCGGAGCCCGTGCTTCAGGCGCCGGCGGGCTCCGCCGGCGTCTCGAAGAACGCCGCGTGGAGGGCGCGCACGGCGGCGGGCACGTCCCGTTCGTCGATGACCAGGCTGAAGTTGGTGCGGGCGCTGCCCTGCGACACCATGCGGACGTTGATGGCGCGCAAGGCGGTGAAGGCGGTGGCGGCGACGCCGGGGGTGTCGCGGATCGCCTCGCCCACCAGGCAGACGATGGCCTGCCCGCCGGTGTGCTCGACCTCGGCGATGCGCCGCAGCTCGCCCACGAGGTCGGCCAGCCGATCCGTGCGGTCGATGGTCAGCGACACCGCCACCTCGGACGTCGACACCACGTCGACGGCGGTCTCCAGCCGGTCGAAGACCTCGAAGATGGCGGCGAGGAAGCCGTGGGCCATGAGCATCCGCGTCGACCGGACGTCGATGACGGTGATGCCCTCCTTGTAGACGATGGACTTGACGACGAGGTCCGACGGCGGGCACGCGGCGACGATCAGGGTGCCCTCGACCTCGGGCTTGCGCGAGTTCAGCACCCGCACCGGGATGTCGCGCTCGACGGCGGGCAGCACCGTGCGAGGATGCAGCACCCGGCCGCCGAAGTAGGCGAGCTCGGACGCCTCGGCGAACGAGAGCCGCGGCAGAAGCCGGACGTCGGGGACGACCGACGGGTCCGCGGTCATGACCCCGTCGACGTCGGTCCAGATCTGTATCTCGTCGGCCCCGACGCCGGCGCCGACGATGGAGGCGCTGAAGTCGGACCCGCCGCGGCCCAGCGTCGACGGGTGCCCGTCCCCGGTCCGCGCGATGAACCCGCCCATCACCGCCACCCGCCCCGCCGTCGCGTGCGGCCGGACCAGGCGGTCGAGCCGCGCGTTCGTCGCGCCGAACGCCGGCACCGCCTCGGTGAACCGGTTGTCGGTCACCAGGACGTCGCGCGCGTCGACGTGCACGGCGTCGAGGCCCCGCTGGCCGAGCAGCCGCGCCATCACGAGGCTGGAGATGCGCTCGCCATGCGAGAGCGCGGCGTCGGTCAGCCGGGGGCGCGACCACCCGTCCGCCGCCGCGATCTCGGCCAGGGTGCGGTCGAGCTCGTCGCAGTGGGCGTCGACGAGGCGCTCCAGACCCGCCACGTCGGCGAGGACCGGCGCCGCCGCCGCGAGCAGGTCGCCGCGGATGCCCGCGACCCGCCGCCGGGCGTTCGCCAGCCCACCGTGCGCGGCGAGGTCGACGGCGGCCACGAGCCCGTCCGTGGTCCGTCCCATCGCCGAGACCACCACCACCGGCGCGCGGTCGGCGCGGTCGGCTATCAACCCCGCGACGCGCGTCAGCGCGTCGCTCGTCGCGAGAGAGCTGCCGCCGAACTTCATCACGATCATGGCGCCGTTCCGTGTCGGGTCATGCCGGACCGCACCGGCTGATATAGGATCGGGCCACGGTTCCCGGCCGAGGCCCGCAGATCATGATCACCGAGAGCGCGTTCATCGCCATCGCCGGCCTCGTCGCCGTGGTCGCGCTGCTCTTCCTGCTGATCACCCGCTACAACTGGCACGTCTTCATCGCCCTGCTCGTGCCCATCGCGCTGTTCGCGCTGATTCCGGGCATCGACACCCAAACGTTCATCGACGCCTTCGAGCAGGGCTTCGGCCGGACCATCCAGGGCATCGCGGTGGTCATCGTGCTCGGGTCCATCCTCGCCGAGGCCCTCAAGCATACCGGGGGCATCGAGCGGATCACCGAGTCGATGATCCGGTGGGTCGGCGAGAAGCGCATGCCGCTGGCCCTCACCCTGAGCGGCTTCGTCATCGGCCACGCCATCTTCTCCGACGTCGGCTACCTCATCCTCAACCCCCTCGTCCACTCCGCCGCCCTCAACAGCGGCCTGAACATGAGCGTGATGGCGACCGGGCTCGTGGGGGCGATGCAGCTCACGCACGCCATGGTCCCCCCAACGCCGGGGCCACTGGCCGCCGTCGCCCTCGTCGGCGCCGACATCGGGCGGGTGATCCTCTACGGGGGCATCGTCACCCTGATCGCCTCGCTCGCGGGCTGGGTCTACGCGCGCCTCGCGGGACCGCACATCGAGTCGCCGCCGTCCCGCGAGTTCGTCGGGCAGTCGTTCATCGAGCAGGGGCGCGCGTCGGAGCTGCCGTCGACCTGGCGCGCCTACGCCCCGATACTGATTCCCCTCGGCCTCATCGCGGGCCAGAGCGTGACCGCGTTCGCGCTGCCCGAGGACCATCTCGTCAACGCGGCCATGCGCTATCTCGGGTGGCCGGTCGTCGCCCTCGGCATCGGCGTGCTGCTCGCTTATCGCAACACGAAGGCCGACCAGGCGGCGGCGCGCACCGGGCAGTGGATAGAGGACGCCCTGCGCGCGTCGGCCATGATCATCATGGTGACCGGGCTCGGCGGCGCCCTCAGCCAGATCCTGCGCGAGACGCCCGCCGTCGACGCCATCGCCGAGGCCGTCGCCGCGACCGGCCTGCCCGCGATCTTCCTGCCGTTCGTGCTCGGGGTGGCCGGCAACATGATCACCGGGTCGACGACGGTGGGGGTCATCACCGCCGCCTCGGTCGCCGCCCCGATGATGGACACCCTGGGCCTGAGCCCCGAGGCGACGATGCTCGCGGGGGCGGCCGGCTCGATGATCATCAAGTACGTGAACTCGAGCTACTTCTGGGTCTGCGCGTCGCTGTCGCGCATGCCCCTCAAGTCGGCCCTGCTGTCCTACGGGGGCGTCACCCTGGTCAACGGGGTCACGGCGATGGTGGTGGTGTACGTGCTCTGGACGACGGGACTCATCTAGACCCTTGAACCAACCGGCGTGCTACGCTAGGGGTTGTGGAAACGCTCACCCCGTGGCTGACTCCTGCGCTGATCGTCGCGCTCGCCGCTTGGCTTCGGTCGGACATCTCGGCCGTCAACAGGCGCATCGATCACCTCAACGGCGAGATCAACAAGCGCTTCGACCAAGTCAGCCGCGAGTTCGGAGACCTTCGCGAGCGCATGGCCCGGCTCGAGGGGGCCCTCGAGGGCTTCCTTGCCGGCCGCCGCGATCGCGATGCCGCCTGACCGGAAGCGACGTGCCCCGCACAGCAAAGGCGACAAAGCGATGAAGGTCGATCGAAGGGAATCCCTGCGGCAGTTCGGCGAGTTCCTCGGCGCCTCGCCCGTGGTCCGCGCCCAGGGCCAGCCCGGGGGCGGCGCTCCCCCGAACGACCGGCTCGCCCCGGTGCTCGAGCTGGTCAACGTGCCTGAGTTCGAGGCGATGGCCCGGCTCGTGCTGCCGCCGCAACGCTTCGACGCCATCAGCGGCGGGCACCGGCGGTCGTTCGACAAGATGACCCTGCGGCAGCGGCTGATGGTCTACGCCATGGACCTCGACCTGACCACTCCGCTGTACGGGTACGACATGTTCGCTCCCATCATCGTCGGCCCGGTGGGCAACCAGGACGAGCTGCACCCCGACGGCGAGCTCGCGACGGCGCGCGGCGCGTCGGCCGGCAAGGCGGTCATGGTCGCCACGGGGCGCGGCGGCCACGCCATCGACGCGGTGGCGGCGGCGAGCGACGAGCCGGTCTGGTATCAGCAGTACTCCGACGCGGCGACGCTGACGGACGACGCCGCGCGGGCGGTCGAGGCGGGCTGCCGGGCGGTCTGCGTGACGGTGGGCGTCTCCGAGGGCGGCGACCCCGCGCCGCCCGACTGGGCGGCCGTCGAGGAGGTCGGCCTGGCGGTGGACGTGCCGGTGATCGTCAAGGGCATCATGGACGCGGCCGGCGCGGAGACCGCCCTCGACCGGGGCGCCGAGGGGCTGGTCGTCTCCAACCACGGGGTCGGCGGCGCCCTGCCCGTCGACGTGCTGCCGGCGGTGGCCGACGCGGTGGCCGGCCGCGTCCCCATCCTCGTCGACGGCAGCTTCCGGCGCGGCACCGACGTCCTCAAGGGCCTCGCCCTCGGCGCCTCCGCGGTGATGGTGGCCCGCCCCCCCATGTGGGGCCTCGCCACCTACGGCGCCGAAGGGGTGCAAACGGTGGTGGAGATACTGCAGACCGAGCTGGCGAGGAACATGGCCGCGTCGGGCCGCCCGCGCATCGACATGATCGACCGCGAGCTGGTCCGGTTCGATCGCTGGTAGCACCCGGACGCCTGTCTCCCCGTCATCCTATCCTGCGCCCGGCAGGAACTTCGGGCAGGATCGGCCGGCGTTCACCGCGGTCTTCCTTCGTCGAACACCGCTTCGACATCCTGCGCACCGTGCAGGATCCGCTCGATGCGGATCGCATCGACCAGAATGCGGTAGAAGACGAGGTTACCTTCCGTGCACCAGCATGCGGATGCCGGGCGCGATGTCCTCACGCAACGGAGCGGCTTCCGGTGTACCCGCGATGGCGGCGCAACGATCCCGAATCTCACTCACGAAGGTGACGGCACGACGCGGGTTGGCAAGCGCGATGTAGTCGCCGATGTCCTCCAAATCGGTCTCGGCAACCGGCGAGAAGACGATCGTCATCCGACATCGCCACGCTCCACAAGACGGCGGTACTTCCGCTCGAGACGGTCGAGAACCTCCGTGGCGGGCCGGCCGGATCCGCCGTTCATCCCTTCCCTGATCCGGTCTCGCAGATCGTGAAGTGACGACGACGGAGCGCTCTCCCGGCCTTCCAGCAGCCGCAGTCCTGCTCGGACGACCTCGCTGGCGCTGTTGAAGCGTCCGGACTCGACCTGGCTGTCGATGAAATGCTCGAAATGGTCACCCAGGACGTAGCTTCGAGGCATGGGCGATCTCCAGGACGTAGCTGGCAATACCGGATGCGCGAAAGCACGCCACGGCGCAGAAGGCGCCGGGCGTGACCGGCACGTCACGCCCGGCGCCAACCTCCAGACTGCGGAGTGTTTGCGGCCGACCGCCTACTGGTCGTTGGTCTGCTGCAGGTACCGGCTGGCCTCGTCGTAGCCCGCCAGCTCGTCGCGGCCCTGCCACGTCGACAGCAGCAGCGAGTACTGCTCGGCCGCGGTGTCGCTGTCGCCGGTCCGGGCGGCGGCGCGGGCGAGGCCGAGCACGGACCGCACGCGGCCCGGCATCCGCTCCAGCGACGTCTCGAACTTCGCCACCGCGTCGGCCGGCCGGTCGAGCTCGAGGAGGATCTCGCCGTAGAGCTCGTAGGGCGGCTTGACGGGGCTCGCGGCGCCGTTGGGCAGCCGCATGCGGCCGGTCAGCTCGATCGCCTCGTCCATCAGGGCCGTCGCCGCGTCGGCCTCGCCCTTGGCGACGTGCACGAGGGCAGCCACCTCGCGGTACATGATCTGGTTGACCACGCCACTGTCCTCGGCCAGCGCCTTCAGGCGCGCCGCCGCCGCCTCGGCGGTGGCGAGGTCGCCGGTCTTGACGGCGCTGATGCCGGTGGCGAGCAGCTCGACGGCCGGCGAGTCGTCGGTCACCGGCAGCACGTTCCACTCCTCGGTCTCCACCACGTAGCGCGCGTTCAGAAGCGGCAGGGTGTTGACGCTGCGGGCCTGCCCGTCGCTCTCGTCGATGACCATCTCGAGCCGCTCGATCCAGGTGCGCGCCTTGGCGTAGTCGCCGAGCTGCAGGTCGCCGTACTGGCCCCAGTCGAGGGGGTGCACGGTGTCGCCCACGCTGTCGCCCGGCACCCACAGGTCGCGGGCCGCGTCGTAGGCGCTCTGGTTGTGGCCCGATACGAGGTCCCACATGCCGTGCTGGATGAAGATGTGGGTGGGCATGTGGCGGGCGTGGGCGACGGCCGGCGCGATCTCGGCGTAGCGCAGCGCCGAGGGCAGCGCGAGGGGCGCGTGGATCGGATCGTCGAACGAGTGGATGACGTAGTGGGGGGCCCCCGGGTGGTCCCGGTTCCGCTCGAACACGGGCAGGGCGAGCGAGCCGGCGAGCATCTCGTAGCGGAACGTGCGGTCGTCGAGGGCGCGCGCCCCGCTGAGGGTGGCCACGGCGGCGAAGGTCGCGACCTCGTCGTCGTCGGGATACTGCTCGGCGAGCCGCAGCATCGCCTCCATGTACGCCACGCGCCGGTCGTCGTAGTCGCCCTCGCTCCACAGGATCTCGACCGCGTTCAGGAAGCCCTTCTCGCGCTCGGTCGGGGCCTTGGCCAGCCGCTCCTCGCGCGTCGCGCCCAGGCGCTGCAGCACCGCCCGGGGGTTGTCGTTGTCGACCGGCGAGCCGAACAGCGGGTGGTTGTAGCAGAGCGTCTCGCCCCAGTAGGCCATCGCGAAGTCGGGATCGAGCCGCTGCGCCTCCTGGAACTCCGCGATCGCCTGCTTCCAGCCGAAGCTGTGGAGAATGGCGACCCCCCGCAGGAAGTGCTGCTGCGCCTCGGGAGAGCCGGAGGTCGGGAAGTCGAGCGAGCCGACGCTGTCGAACTGCGCCCGGGCCGTCGATCCGGCCGCCAGCACGGCCAACGCTACCGCGACGATGAACAATCGCTTCATCATGTGCTCCTGAAAATGCTGCCGGATTCGTGGCCCGGACACCACCGCCTGGCGGCTCCCGCCTTCCGGCCTGCCAACCATCGAGAGGTCGCGCCGTTCCGCAGCGCGGGCTCCCGGCCCGTGCGGAAGACGCCCCATTATAGTGCCGGCTCCGTCGGCTTCGGCACCGTTCCCCCGAGGCCCGTTCCACGGGTACACGATCCGTCCCCTTCGAACGTCCTTGTCTTGATAGAGACCATGACGACGCCCGCCGTGGCGGCGTTGACACTCGCCGGCGCGCTCGCCCTCGGCGCCGTCTCGCCGGGGGCCGCTCAGCCGCTTCCGCCGCCGACCGCCCGCGTCTCCGGCGCCGTCGTCGACGAGACCGGCGGGGCGATGCGGGGCGTCTTCGTGCGCCTGCTCCCGGAGGCCGGATCGCTCACCGCCGGCTTCGTCCAGTTGCAGGCGGAGCCGGTCGTGGACACCACGACGGACGCAGAGGGCGCCTTCACGTTCGAGGCGCCGCTCGGCGCCTACCGGCTCCGCGTGTCGGCCCCGGGCTTCCGGACCGTCGACCGGCCGCTCCGCGTGACCCCCGACATGGAGCCGCTGGCGGTGACGCTGGCCCTGGAGGCGCTGCGGGAGAACGTCGACGTGGTCGATGGCGGAGACGGGTTCGGGATCGACCCGCTCGCCAGCCTGACGGCGACGACGCTCTCCGAGGAAGACCTGGCGGGGCTGCCGACCGACGAGGAAGACCTGGCACTCTACCTGCTCCTGCTCGCCGGCGCCGACTCGTCGGGCGACCTCACCGACGACGTGTCGGGCTTCATCATCGACGGGTTCGACGAGGGGCGCCTGCCCCGCCCCGACGAGATCGCCCAGATCATCATCGACCCCTCGCCGCTGCGTGCCGACGGCAGCGGCGAGGGGCCGCGCATCGAGATCATCACGCGGCCGGGATCGGGGCGCTGGCGTCGCTCCGCCGGGTTCGACTTCTCCGACGAGTCGCTCGACGCGACGACCCCCGGCGAGGCTGGGAAGCCCGCGCGCCAGACGCGTGACTTCGACGTCGACCTGCGCGGTCCCGTCATCCCGGGCCGCCTCGACGTCGACGTCGAGGCGTCGGCCGGCACCCGGGAGCGCGCGGCCAACTCGCTGCGCGCGGTCACCCCGGCCGGCGACCGGTCCGACGGTGTGGTCCGGCCGGAGCGCCAGCGCGAGTTGGAGCTCGACGCCGACCTCGCGCTCGACCCCGGCCGCACCCTCGGCCTCCGGTTCGACCACGAGAGCCGCCGTTCCGAGAACAACGGCGTCGGCGGCTTCACCCTTCCCGAGCGGGGCACGAACGACCGCGACGACCGGTGGTCCTTCCAGGTCACCGAGCGGAGACTGGGCGAGAGCTTCGTGAACGACCTGCGGGTACGGGTGCGCCGCGACTCGTCGCGGACCGCGCCGGTCACCGAGGGGGTGGCCGTCGACGTCGCGGACGCCTTCAACCGCGGGGGCGGGACGGGCCGGAACGCCGGCGAGAACACCCGCGTCCAGGTGGAGAACCGGCTGCGGTGGGAGCGCCGCGGCTGGAGCCTGCAGGCCGGCTTCGAGGCGCGGTACACGAGGCGCTACAGCCGGTCGGAGGACAACTACAACGGCACCTTCGACTTCGCGAGCCTGCACGACTACTGCCTCGGGGCTGGACTCTCCGGCGTGAACTGCGAGCCGACCCGGCTGCTCGTCGAGGACGCGCGGGCCCGCGGCGCCGCCCCGACCTACGTGAACGGCCGCGGCGAGGCGGTCGAGATCACCGGCGCGCCGGCCACGTTCACGCAGACGTCGGGCAACGGCGAGCTGGACATCGCCGAGGCCGCGGTCGAGAGCTTCATCCAGGCCGACCGGGGGTTCGGCGAGCGGGCGAGCCTGCGGCTGGGGCTGCGCTACGAGGCGACCAACCACTCGGTCGACTACCTGCGGCTGAATCCGACCGTCAACGTCCAGTACCGGCTGTTCGACGACACCATCGTCAGCGCCGGCTCGCAGGTGAGCTTCCAGGACTTCCGCGACTACGTCCGCCTCATCCGCAACGACGGGTCGCGCTACCAGAAGCAACTCACCATCTCGGCCCCGTCGTTCCCCGACCCGTTCGCGGGCGGCCACGTCACCGTCGACGAGACCCGCACGTCGCTCTACCGGCTGGACCCCGACTACCGGTCGCCGTACAGCGTCAATCCGCAGGTCAGCGTCACCCAGCAGCTTCCCGGGGGCCTGCGGCTGTCGGTGTCCTACCGCATGAGCCACGGGTACCGGCAGCAGCGCACCCGGAACGTCAACGCCCCGTTTCCGGGCACCCCGCTGCCCGACGCGATCCTCGCCCTGCCACGCGACGCGCGGCTCGACGTCGTGGACCGCATGCGGCCGTTCTATCCGGTCGTGGGCAACATCAACCAGATCGAGTCGACGGGACGCTCCACCGGCCGGCGCCTCCGGGTCCGGCTGCAGCGGCGGCGGCGCCTCGAGGTGCTGGGCATGGGCCTGTCCGGCAGCCTGAACTACAGCTTCCGTTCCGGCTGGGACGACAACGACTTCAACAACCCCTGGGTCCCCGAGTGGGGCCTCGCCCGCCGGGAGCACCGGGTCGCGTCGCAGCTCCGCATCCGCCTGCCGCGCGAGGTCGGGGTGAGCCATCCGTTCCTGAGGGCGCTGGCCCGCGCCACCTGGGCGGGGACGAGCTTCAACTTCAACCTCCGCGCCGACGCCGGCCGGCCCTACAGCATCCGGAGCGGGCGCGACCTGAACGGCGACCAGTCGAGCCGCGACCGGCCGCCCGGGGTGCCGCGCAACTCCGAGACGGGGCCGGGCCGGGTCGATCTGGACATGACGTTCACCAAGGAGGTCCGGGCGCCGGAGACCGACCGGCTGGTCCGCTTCCAGGCGCGGTTCTACAACCTGCTCAACACCAGCCGGATTCGCGGCTACAGCGGCGTGCTCTCGTCCCCCCTGTTCGGCCGGCCGACCGGCTATCTGCGCGGCCGGACGGTGCGGCTGTCGATGGAGGTCGACTTCTGACGCGGGTGCACGCTGACCGCCGCAACGGACAGGCGTGTCACCGCCGGGGGACAGTCGGGAACCGGTGGCGATACCCACGCTGCCGGCCACGAGACCAAGGCGATTCTCGCGACGACCCGGCCGCCGCCGGCTGCTACAATGGTCCGCGGCTCCGTGGGCGAGAGCCCGGTCCCGGCGAGCCTCGATGCATCCCGGCGGTTGCGCTACGGGGTCCCTGGCGGTGGTACGATCGGTGCATACACTGGCCGGTACGTTCACCGATCGCCGCCGTCAAGGATGGACCAGCCGATGTGGAGCAACATGATCGCGCCGATGCCCGCCGTTCGCCTTGCGCTTGCGGCCTGCCTCGCGGTCGCGGCCCCGATGACGAGCGGCGGGACCGCGTTCGCCGCGGACGGGCCGGAGGCGCAGGCGTCCGCCGCCGCACAGCCCCCGTCGGCGCGAAGCCGGCCCGATTTCCTGTTCGGCCAGCCGCGCGGCTTCGCCGGGATCTCCGCCGGCTGGCTCCGGGCCTCCAGCGGCGGCGTCTTCGACGTGTTCCGCGGCTTCCTGATCAGCGGAGTCGATGACCAGGGCGAGTTCGTCCCCATCTCGAGGCGGGCCTACGACACGGCACTCTTCCGGGTCGCCGCGGGCTACTCGATCAACCCCCGGGTCGACCTCGTGTTCGACGTCACTCCGGCCGAGACCGTCGTGCCCTCGGAATACCGGGAGTTCACGGAAGGCGGGCGGCCGATCATCCAGTCGACCCAGGTGTGGCAGATACCGCTGAACGCCGGGGTGCGTTACTGGCTGGCGCCACGGGGACGCTCCATCGGACAACTGGCGTGGGTGCCGAGCACCGTGGCCTTCCATGTCGGCGCAGGCCTCGGCTTCCGGTGGTACCGGCTCGAGCAGTTCGGTGACTTCGTCAGGGAGGCCGATCTGTCGATCCACAGTGACCGGTTGCGGTCGGAGGGAAGGGCGTTCACCCGCCACGTCGCCGCGGGGGTCAGCGTGAAGATCAGCCGACGCATCTTCGTGGTCGCCGATGCCCGCCGGGTCTGGTCCCAGCCCGTGGCGGGCTTCGCCCACAGCTTCGGCGACATCGACCTGGGCGGACTGCACATGACCGGCGGCATCGAGTTCGTGTTCTAGGAGTCTGCGCCGGGGAGCGGCGCGGCCTTCCGGAGGATTGCCTGGGCGCCGACGCGGAGACGCAGGCGACGATTCGACGGACCGGCGCAGGAACCCGAATCCACTCGTCGAGGTGAGACATGACCATCCGAATCAAGACCCCGGATCGCGCTTCACGGCTTCGCGCCCTCCTTCCCCACCGGGGGTTGCGGTGGTCCGCGGCGATCGTCGCGGCCATCGCGGCGCTGGCGCTGCCGGCCGCTCCGCTCGCTCAGCCGGCGCCGCAGGGCGAGCCGCCGGCGTCCGCCGTGGACCAGCGCTGGCTGCCGTGGATCGGCTGCTGGCAGCTCGTCGAGGAGGCCGGCGCCCTGCCGGAGGCGGCGGGCGACCTCGCCGCGTTCGCGGACAGCGTGCTGGTGTGCGTGACCCCGGCCGCGGCCCCCGCCCCTGCCACCGACGTCGTGGTGACGACGCTGGCCGACGGCGAGCAGGTGCTCGTGGAGACCCTCTCGGCCGACGGGTTGGAGCACCCCGTGGACCAGACCGAGTGCCGCGGCCGACGCCGCATCACGTGGTCGGACGACGGCGCGCGCCTGTACACGCGGGCGGAGCTGACGTGCAGCGCCCGTGACGATGCCCGCCGCCTGTCCGCGGTCGGGCTGATGGCGGACGCCAGGACCTGGCTCGCGCTCGAGCTGGTGGAGGCGGGAGAGCGCGCCGTGGTCACGGTGCGGCGCTACCGCCGCGTCGGCGACGTCACGACCCTGAGCGCGGCCGGCCCGGCCCTCACCGCCGACTTGCTGGCGGGGGCGCGGACGGCGGCGGTCCGGACGGGCGACGCCGACCTGTCCATCGACGCGGTCATCGAGGCCGCCGCCGCCCTCGAGGCCCCGGTGCTCGAAGCGCTGCTGGTGGAGACCGAGACCTGGTTCAACCTCGACGGGCGCACCCTGATCCGGCTCGACGACGGGGGCGTGCCGGGGAACATCATCGACATGCTCGTGGCGCTCTCGTTCCCCGACGACTTCCAGGTGCGGCGCTCGGCGCCGAGCGGCGGGGGCGGCGGCGCGTTCCTGGGCAGTTGGGGCGGCTACGGCTACGACAACTGGTATCCGTACTACGCGGCGCCGTTCGGCTACTACTCCGGGTGGTCCCCCTATCGTTCGCTATATGGGTGGGGCGACTACTACTACCTGAACCAAGGCTACTACGGCGGGCCGGGATCGGGATCGTTCATCACGGACGCGCCCGATGTGGGCGAGGGGCGGATCTCCCAGGGATACGGCTACACCCGGGTTGGCACGGGGCAGGACAGCGGGGGTCGTCGCGCGCAGCCGCGGGGAACGAGCGGGGGCGGCGCCTTCGCCGGCGGCGGGTCGAGCGGAGGAAGCTCGTCGGGAGGCGGGTCGAGCGGGGGCGGAAGCATCGGCGCAGGCGGCTATACATCGTCGGGAGGCGGGGGCGGGGGCGGCCGCAGCGCCTCGCCGCGCTAGGTCCATCGCCGCCCCGGCGGCCGCCGGGGGCCAACCGAACCCGCAGGGGCCTGCGCCGGAGCGGCGCAGGCCCCTCGTCCTCAGTCCCACTCCTTCTCGATGCCGTGCCCCCGCTCCGGGTCGCCGTGCAGCGGCGTGACGAACCCGAGCAGGCACCCGTCCGAGCCGTCCCTGAGGCGGTGACAGCGCACTCGGATGGGGTCGCCGGGAAGGACGTCGTCGGGCTCGATGCCGTTGCGGCGGAGCCCCACGGGGGTGGTGGCCTCCATGGCCCACAGGGTGGGCTCGGCGCCGTCCCCTTCGCCGGGGACCTCGAGGAAGATCCAGGAGTGCGGGTTGATCAGGTGCACTTCCCTGACCGTCCCCTCGAGGTGGGTGAAGTCGGTGAGCTCGTAGTTGCCGTGGGAATGATGCGCGCCGCCCGGGAGAGTGATGACGGCCGCGCCGAGGAGCCCCAGGAGACCGCGCCGTAGAACGATGCAGACTCCTGGGAGGGTTGGCTGGGCGGCGAGCGGAGCCGTCGGCGACGCTCTCCGGGCCAGACAGAGGCGCGTGCGTGCGCGCCGGGCCGGCCGCATCGCCGGGGTCGCTATCCTGGTCGAGGTGCTGAAAGGCATCATCTGACTCGCGGAGGCGGCGGAAAGCCGTTGACGTAGACACGCTCGTAGCGCAGGGGGTTGCCGGCCGCGTCGAGGAACCGCAGGGACTGCTGGAACAGCTCGGGACCGAACCGGCCCGGAGGCGCCGTCGCCTCGAGGACGTAGAGCCGGTCCTCGTGCATGTAGATGGCCGCGAACGTGCGGGAGCCGTCCGCGTTGGTGAGCTGGAGGTGCCGGCCCTCGACGAGGTCCACGAAGTTCCAGCCGAAGAACGTCGGTTTCGCGTCCCGCTCGAGGAAGCCCCACGTCGCGTAGTCCATGGCGCCGCGGACGTCGACGATCCACGACCCGACGCCGGTGTACGACGCGCCGGAGCAGCCGGTGTGCGCGTCGGGCGGGCAGTTCCTCGCGCGCTCGGTGTGGATGCGCTCGGCCTCCGAGTAGTCGACCACGGTCACCGAGTAGTGGGCCGCACCGTCCTCGAGGGCGTGCACGCGAGCCGGGAGCTCGGCCTCGTACTCCGACGTGTAGGCCAACTCCTCCACGACAGGCTCGCCGGGGAAATTGACGCTGAAGAAGTCGGCCGGACTGGCGTACTCGGCCCAACCCTGGGCGAACGCCGGGCCGGGGCCGCACAGGATCAATGCGGCCGGAACGACTCGCAAGAGGCGCATGGTCTCATCCTCCCGATCGCGGGGACGCCGCCCGCGGCAACCGCCCCCATGCTGCCAGAAAACAGCGCGCGTGCACAGCCCGAATCGCGGCTACACTACTCGGACGGCGCGCAGGGCCGCAATCTCCGCCGCATCGTAGCCGAGCTCGCCGAGAATGTCGTCGGTGTGCTCGCCGAGCCGCGGCGCCCGCTTCCGGATGCCGCGGGCCCCGGCCGACAGCGCGAACGGCGTGTCGGCGACCGGCGCCGCGGCCGGGGCGCCCGGGAACGCCAACGCCCTGAGCAGTCCGACCGCCGCCACGTGCGGGTCGTCGAGAGTCTGCTGCGGCGACAGCACCGGGCCGGCGGGAATGCGGGCCTCCTCGAGCGCGGCCAGCGCCTCCGCCGTCGTGCGCCCGGCGCACCACTCGGCCATCCGGCCGCTGATGACCTCGCCGTGGTCGCCGCGCGCCATGTCGTCGCGGAACCGGGGATCGTCCACCCACTCCGGCACGCCGACCAGGGCCGCCCACTTCTCGAACAGCGGCTGCCCGATGGTCTGCACGAGAATCCACCCGTCGCGCGTGCGGTGGGTGTCGGACGGGGCCGACACCTGGCTCCGGTTCAGGGAGGCAACCCGGTCGGGCGCGTGCACCGCCTGCTCGATCAGCGCCGCGTTGGCGACGGTGAGGGCGGTCCCGAGCAGCGACCCCCGCACCTCCTGCCCGCGGCCCGTCCGCTCGCGCGCCATGAGCGCGGCCAGGGTGCCGACCGTCGCCGAGAGCGCGGTCGCGAAGTCGACCCACGGGACGTAGCTCTTCGTGGGCTGGCCCGGCTGCCCCGACAGGTACATCGACCCCGACATCGCCTGACCGACGCCGTCGAAGCCGACCTTGTCCGAGTACGGCCCCCCCGCCCCGAACGCCGACACGCTGGTCAGGACGATACGGTCGTTGACGGCCGCGAGCGACGCGTGGTCGAGCCCCAGCGCCCGCAGGGCGGGGTCGGGCAGGTTGGCCACCACCACGTCCGCCCCCGCGACGAGCCGGCGCAGCACCGTGCGTCCCTCCGGCTTCAACGGGTTCAGGGTCATCCCCCGCTTGTTCCGGTTGACCTGCATGAAGAGCGCCCCATCGCCGGCCGGCGTCAGGGGCACGAGGAAGCGGTCCTCCCCGCCCCGGACCTTCTCGACCCGCACCACGTCGGCCCCGAGGTCCCCGAGCAGGGCCGCGCAGAACGGCCCCGCGATGTAGCGGCCGAAGTCGAGCACCCGGACCCCGTCGAGAACACCTGTCATCGGCAGCCACTCCTCTCGTGAGCACGATCGAGGGAACCCTGCCCCCATCGCCCCTCTAACATCGTACGGGGATTGTGTTCCCCTGGAGGGTGAAGAATCACGGCTGCCGACCCTCCCTCCGGGTCGGCGGCGTTGCGGGCGCCGCCAGCGCTCGCGTCCGGGGGCAGCCAAGCGAGCGGCGGCTGCCGAGCCCGGACCGGACGGCGGCCGGGTACCGCATCTACGGGCCGGAAAAACGTGCGCACCGTACGGGCCATCGAGCAGGCCCAGATTTCGGGTTTCACCCTCACGGACTCACGGGTTCACGGACCTCCGGCATCTGCCACCGGCGGGGAGACCAACACGCCTGCCGCCGACAGCCATGCACCGGACGGCAGCGGCGACGGGCCGGCGGCCCGGAACGACCATCGCACTCGATGAACGCATGCGTAATTTACGTTCATCCTCGTATTTCGTAAAATAGCAGTTCGTGCTCACGCCACGCCCGTTCTGGGTCGATCGCATCGAGGCGCTCTGGCGGTCGAGGAGCATCGTCTGGCTCGCGGGCGCGCGACGGCTCGGCAAGACCGTCCTGGGCCGTCAGATACCCGAGGCGCAGGTCTTCAACTGCGACCTGCCGTCGGTGCGGGAGCGGCTGGCGGACCCGGAGCTGTTCTACGGGAGCCTCGCGACCGACGGCCGGATCGTCCTCGACGAGGTGCATCGCGCCGACGATCCGTCGGGCCTGCTCAAGATCGGCGCCGACGAGCACCCCGGGGTCCGCATCCTCGCCACCGGCTCGTCGACCCTGCACGCCAGCGCGCGCTTCCGCGACTCGCTGGTGGGCCGCAAGTGGCCCCTGCGGCTCGCCCCGGTGCTGTGGCGCGAGTGTCGGGACTGGCTCGGGGCCGCCGACCTCGACCGGCGGCTGCTGCACGGCGGGTTCCCCGAGCAGTTGCTGGCCGCCGCACCCGATCCCCAGTGGTTCGAGGAGTGGGCCGAGAGCTTCTTCGCCCGGGACGTCCACGCGCTCTTCGGCACCCGCAACCGCACCGGCTTCCTGCGCGCGGCGTCGCAGGCCTTCGCCCGGAACGGCGAGCTGCTCGACGTCACGTCGCTCGCCCGCGACGCGGGCGTGAGCCGCCCCACCGCGGTCAGCTACCTCGATCTCCTCGACGCCTGTCAGGTCACCGTCCGGCTGCCGCCGTTCCACGGCGGCGGCCGGCGCGAGATGGTGCGCCGGCCGCGGCTCTACGCGCTCGACACCGGGCTGGTCTGTCACTTCCGGGGCTGGACCGGCCTGCGCCCGACCGACCGCGGGCCGCTCTGGGAGAACCTCGTCCTCGACGAGCTGCTGACCGCCGTCCCCCGCAGCGCCCTCCACTACTGGCGCGACGCGGCCGGGCACGAGGTGGACTTCGCAGTGGCGGCGGGACGCGACCGGGTGGCGGCGGTCGAGGCCAAGGTGTCGCCCCAGGCCTTCGACGCGAGGTCGCTGCGGGCGTTCCGGGACGCCTATCCGCAGGGACCCAACCTGCTCTGCTGCCCGCTCGTGGCCGAGCCCTACCCCAAGCGCTTCGCCGAGCTCACGGTGACCGTCTGCGCCCCGCTCCACGCCGGGTCGCTGATCGAGGGGTGACTCGGGACCGTTGCACGCGGGCGACGACGGCCCGCCGACGGGGCCGTCCCGCCGGGCGCAACAACCGCCACCCGGAGAAGGCGACCGCGTGAGGAACTGCAGGACAGGTGGTGCCGACCGTCACCGCCGCCGCGGCCGCCACGGGTTCTCGAGCCTGCGGTCCGGATCGCGCACCGTCAGGGCCGGGCACGGCACGCGCCGCACCAACCGCCGCCGGAGAGCTCGACCGCGTGAGAAACTTGATAGACGGTGCCGACCGGCGACGCCTCCTGGACCGCTACGGGTTCTCGGGCCCGCGGTCCGGGTCGCGCACCGTCAGGACCGGGCATGGCGCGCGGCGCACCACCTCGGCGGCGACGCTCCCGAGCAGCAACTGCCCGACCGCCCCCCGCCCGCGGGTGCCCATGACGATCAGCTCGGCCCGGTGCTCGCCCGCGTAGCGCAGGATGCCGTCCGCCGGCGGCCCAATCTCCACCGCGGTGCGCACCGGCAACGCCTGTTCCCCCTCGGCCCGGCACAGGCCGGCGAGCTTCGCCTTCGCCTCGTCGACCCAGCGGTGCTGGACCTCGGTCTCGGAGAACCCCCACAGCGCCTCGGTCCCCGGGCTCACGTCGGCGTCCGTCACCACGTGCAGCAGGTGGAGGGTCGAGCCGCACCTCCCGGCCAGGTCCCTGGCGTAGGCCAGGGCCAGACCCGACGCGTCGCTGAAGTCGGTGGGAACGAGAATGGTCTTCGGCGGAATCATGGTCAGGACGGAAAGGCGCCTCGCGCCGCCGGCAACCCGGGGGGCGGCGGCCGGTCGGGGCGTCCGAGGCCGACGTGATAGGGAATCGTCTTCGGCGGAATCATGGTCGGGACGGAAGGGCGCTTCGGGCGGCCAGCAGCCCGGCAACAGGGGGCCGGTCGGCGGGCCCGCGACCGACGTGGTGGAACCTGACCAGCCCCCCGGGATCGATCAGCACGTTGCCCCCCTGCTGCCTCGTATCCGCGCGCGGCAGCCGGGGGAAGCGGCCCAGCCGGGCCTCACGCCAGTAGGCGCGGAAGGTCGCCGCCCCCCATAGATGCCGGAGCCGCGCCTTCTGCATCCCGTAGGCACGATAGAGGCGGCGATCGGTGTCGACGAGCAGAGGCCAGCCCAGGCCGGTCTCGGCCACGTAGGCGCGGGCCGCGTCCGCGTCCTCGAACGTCACCGCGAGGGGCTCCACCCCGAGCCGCGCGAGGTCCGCCGCCGATTGCTGCAACTGCAGCAGGTGCCGGCGGCACGGCAGTCAGAACAGATGCCGGTGCATCACCAGCAGCAGCCACCGGCCGCGGTACTCGTCGAGCCGGTGCAGCCGCCCGTCCGCGTCGGGCAACTCGAACGGAGCCGCGGGCCGACCGACGAGCGGTGAAGTCATCCCGATCCGGCCCCGCCAAGGTCCATCAGTTCATCACGTACTTGTGCAGCTCCGGCTTCACGGT
>JAJEEA010000180.1 GCA_022821235.1 Vicinamibacteria bacterium | reverse complement strand
AAGACGCCCCTCGCGTCGTCAGGAGCCGAGCGCATCGATGCACGCCAGGGCAGCCCGCAGCGATAGCAGAACGCGCCGCCGCTTCTCCGCATCGGTCGCGAACGGCCCGCGCGAGAGCTCGAGTTGCACCCAGGACATCTCCGCGGCGTGCGAGCGCGTGATGAAGCCTCCCCGGAACGGCTCGTTCACCGTGACGCCCGGTCCGAACTGCTCCCTGAAGGCTCGCTGCAGGCAGGCCATCCACTCCTCGGGGCAGGTCCCGTCGGCGTTGCCGAGACAGACGCGCGGTCGCTCCTGTCCCGGTCCGGGTCCGATGGGAGGACCGACGGCCAGCATGGTGTGGCAATCGACGGCTAGACGGACGTCCTGTCCGGCGAGCGCGCCGAGCCGGAGGTGATACGGCCGATAGTGCCGGGCCAGCAGCGACTCGACCGCCTGCTCGCCAAGCGGTTCGCGCCAGACGGGGACGTTGAAGCACGTGTGCGTCTTGACCACGCCGTCCGGCCGGCGGTCATTCTCGGCGCGGTTCAGGTCCACCACGGCTCGCGCGATGTCCGTCGTGACGTAGTGCCTCACCTCGGCGGCGATGTCGTAGATGGCCGCGGCGTGCTCGTCGCCGTCCTCGGCGATCTGCGCCGGCGTCAGCAGGCACGCGGGCGCCACTTCCGATGGCACGCGGAGGCCGGCGTGGGGGACGGAAACGAGAATGGGCAGCAGCATGCTCATGCCTGCTTCGCAACGGCGGCCGCGCGCCGGGGCCCGCCCGCCGCGCCGTCGCGCCTCGGGTCCGCGACCCCGATCAGCTCTCTCCTGTCGCGCACCACCAGTTGCACGCAGCCCAGATAGAAGGAGAACGGCTCGCGGACGTCGACGGTGAAGCCCCGCCGCTCGAACGCCCGCGGCAGGTCGTCGCGCATCCGCGACGCCTCGAGGGACACGCGCCCCGACAGGGAGCAGAACAGGCGCGGCGCGGTCACCGCGTCGAGCGGCGCGGCGCCGTCCTGCAGCAGGCGGATCAGCACCTGCAGGATGGAGGGCGCGATGCGTTCGCTGCCCGGCGATCCGATCACCAGCCACGGCCGGCGTCCCCGGAAGACGATGGACGGCGCCACGCTCGCCCACGGGACCGCGTTCGGGCGCATGTAGTACGGGTGCGACATGTCCTTGTGCTCGAACGCGCTCATGTAGTTGTTGTAGAGGAAGCCGAGCCCGGCGGTGGCGGCGCACGCGCCGTAGACGTTCTCGATCGACTGGGTCAGGGCGACGGCGTTGCCGGCGCGGTCCATCACCGACAGGTGGGTCGTCTCTCCCCGCCCCAGGTAGCGCTTGCCGATGGCGCCGGCCAGCTCGCGGGCGTAGTCGTCGCGCAGCATCCGCTTCTCGGTGACCTGCGAATAGAAGTTGGGGTCGAAGGGCCGGTCGGCCCGGTCGAGGAAGGCGCGCCTGATCGTCTCGGCCAGCAGCACCGCGCCGTCCCGCGAATCGAGCCCGCGCCGCGCCTCGGGCAGGTGCTGGTGGATGTTCATCATCTCGATCAGCGCCTGGCCGGCCCCCGGGGGCGGCATGGTGAAGACCCGATGCCCGAAGAGGCGGCCGGTCAGGGGCCGGCGCTCGATGGGCATCGGGATCTGGGCCAGATCGTCGCGGCGCAGGAAGCCGTCGTGCCGCTCCATGTCGGCCTCGATCGCGGCCGCGATCTCTCCCTGATAGAAATCCTCGACGCCGTGCTCGGCCAATCGCCGCAGCGACGCCCCCAGCGCCGGCTGGCGGAAGACGTCGCCGGCGCGGTACGGGCGCCTTCCGTCCCGCAGGAAGAGGGGCGCGGCGGTGCCCGCCCGCAGGAACCGGACCTCGCGACGGGCGAGCGCGTGCTGCAGCAGGCTCACCTCGTAGCCGCGGTCGGCGAGATGCAGCGCCGGCTGCAGCACGTCGGCGAGCGGGAGGGTCCCGTAGGCGGCCCGCACGTAGTCGAGAACGGCGGGCGTGCTCGGGACCGTCGTCGCGCGGTAGCCCCGCCGCCGCTCGGCCCGCGGATCGGTGAACGCGTCCGCGGTGGCGCGGTTGGGCGCCCGCGACGAGCCGTCGAGCGCGAACGTCCGGCCCGACGCCGCGTCGTGGACCAGCATCATCGTCTGGCCGCCGAGACCCGACGCGGCGGGCTCGCAGACGCCCAGCGCGAAGGCCGCCGCCACCGCGGCGTCGAACGCGTTCCCGCCCGCCTCGAGCATCTCGACGCCGGCCGCGGTCGCGCCGTAGTGCGCGGTCGCCACCATGCCGTCGCGCGACACGGCGAGCCGCTGCGGCTCGTGGATGCGGCGGTCCACGAGGGTGAGGAGGTCGGTGTCGATGGCTTCCGATCCCCGGCCCCGGTTCCTCGTGACGCCGCGCGGTCGATCGGCGGCCGCGAGGTCTCGCCGCCCCTCCCGCGGTCGGGCCGGGCCCGCCTGGACCGTCACGCCGGCTCCCTGCCCGGCCACCGGGCCGCCAGCAGCTCCGCGAGCAGCAGGCTGCGCTGCACGAGCGTGATGCGCTTCACCGCCTCCTGAGGCGTGCGGAGGTCCCGGGCGACCGGCCCCATGCCGCAGACGCAGGCCTTGTCGGCCGGCGCCAGCCCCGCGACCGAGGGCCAGGCCGACGTCCCCCGCTCGAGGGCGATGTCCAGGCCCGAGGCCAGACGGGTCAGCTCGGCGGCCAGCTTCCGCCCCGCCGCGCGTTCGACGAAGGGCGGCCGGGAGGTCGCGGTCACCAGCTCCCAGCGGGGTCCGCGCCGGCCGAGAATGCCGCGCAGCTTGCGCGCCACGCTATCTCCCGTGGCCGTCGTCGGATAGGTCTCCACGATGTCCGCGGTCACCCGGTGCGGCAGGTGCAGGGGATGACGTTCCGTGCGGAGGCCGATGGTCGACACGGCTATCCGCTCCGCCTGCGAGGAGAGGCCGGCGAACTCCTCCAGCTTCGCCGCCGTCCACCGCAACGCGTCCGGCTTCTTGAAGGTCCTGCCCAGCCGCATGGACTCCGTCTCGACCTGGAGCTGGAACCGCCGCTGGCCGCGCCGCTGCAGCACCACCTTGTCGGGATCCAGGCCCGGCTGGAGGATAAGCACCTCTCGGGCCCGCGCCGCCGCGGCCCGGATCTCGTCGCCGCTGTAGCGGGCGTCCTGGCCCTCGTCGGCGTAATAGAGGACGCCGAGAGGGATCTGCGACAGCCGCCGCAGGCTGCGCAGCGCGCGCAGCGCATACTCCAGCATCACGAGCCCGGCGCGAGACGAGCCGATGCCCTCGCCGTACAGCCACTCGGGGTCGCGCCGGAACGCCTGGGCGGGAAACTGGTGCTCGACCGGCACGTCCAGGTTTCCGACCAGCAGGGTGCCGTCGTTGAGGCCCGCTCTGGTCTGCCACGTGGCCACGGCGCCCTCGTCGGACAGCTCGGGGACCTCGCGCAGGCCCAGCTCCCCGAAGAGCGTCGAGGCCTCCTTGAACGCCTTCTGCAGGCCGAGCGGATCGGCGGTCCGGCTCTGGAGCCTGACCCAGTCGGCGAGCCGCCGTTCCATCCGGTCCCGGCGCGCGGTGATGAACAGCGACACGTGGGCGCTCGGGTCCGCCGCCGACGGCGTCAGGGTCGGCGGGCTGGGCGTGCCGTAGTAGCGCGCGCCGGCCACGTCGACCAGCCGGTTGATGAACCCGGCGAAGTCGAGGCCGACGTGCTCGGCGCCTACGAGGTACGACCCGTGCTCCCCGAGGCTCGGCAGGCTGTTGATCTCGAGGATGTAGAGCTTCCCCTGCGCGTCGAGCCGCATGTCGACGCGGGCGCAGTCGCAGCACCCGACGGCGGCGAACGCCCGGCGGGCGATCTCCTGCGCCTCGGCGCCGAGCGCGTCGCCGATGGGGGCCGGGCAGGCGTGCGAGATCGACCGGCCGCTGCCGCCGGTCTTGTCCTCGTAGGTGTAGATGGCGGGGCCTTCCTCGCCGAACACCAGCTCCACCGGGGGAAACGCGTCCGGCGGGTCGTTGCCGAGCAGGCCGACGTTGACCTCGCGGCCCTCGATGTACTGCTCGACCAGCACCGGCTGCCGG
>JAJEEA010000527.1 GCA_022821235.1 Vicinamibacteria bacterium | reverse complement strand
CGCCGGCGCGGATGACGCCGGCACAGCCACGGGGTGAACCGATGCGCAACGACATCCTGCAGCTCGCATCCGATCTCGCCGGCCGCGGCGAGGCGTTCGCGCTGGCCACGGTGGTCCGCCGCGAGCCCCGAGCTCGGCCCGGGTCGGCGACGCCGCCGTTGTGACGGCGGACGGGAAGTTCCAGGGCTGGCTGGGCGGAAGCTGCACGCGGCCCACCGTGATCCGCGAAGCCCTCGCCGCCCTCGCCGACGAGGCGCCGCGGCTGATCGGCATCGTCCGCGACCCCGATTCGGCGTCCGGGGCGCGGCCCGGCCTGACGGTGTTCCCGATGGCCTGCCACAGCGGGGGGAGCGTGGAGATCTACATCGAGCCGCTGCTGCCGGCGCGGCGGCTGCTCGTCTTCGGGGTGACGCCGACGGCGCGGGCGCTGGCGCGCCTCGCGGCCGTGCTCGGCTACCGGGTGGAGGCGGTCGACCCGGAGGCCAGCGAGGCGCTGTTCCCCGACGCGGGCCGCGTGGTGACCGACGACGGGTCGGTCGAGCCTCCGGGCCCGGAACGCGACGCGGCGCGC
This sequence comes from Vicinamibacteria bacterium, assembly GCA_022821235.1. Lineage (GTDB taxonomy): Bacteria > Acidobacteriota > Vicinamibacteria > Vicinamibacterales > UBA8438 > JAJEEA01. The sequence goes on along the minus strand of JAJEEA010000527.1, from coordinate 3,673 downwards.
TGCGTCGCCGTCGTCGCGACGCTCGGTGAGCGGGACGAGGAGGCCGCGTTGGCCGCCGTCCGCCTGGAGCCGGCGTACCTCGGCGTGGTCGCGAGCCGCAAGCGGTTCGGGCAGATTCGGGAGGCCCTCGTCGCGGGCGGGGCCACGCGTGATCAGCTCGACCGAATCGCCAATCCCGCCGGCCTCGACATCGGGGCCGAGACCCCCGAGGAGATCGCCCTGAGCATCCTCGCCGAGATCACCCGGCGGGGGCGCGCCCGCCGCCCCGCCCGGGATCGGGCTCCCGCCGCGACGGTGGGGGAGACGGAGCAGAATCCGGCTCCCGCCGCAACGGCGGCGGAGACCGGGCAGGATCGGGGCGCCGCCGTGACGACCGCGGAGACCGGGCAGGACCCGGCTGCCGCCGTGGCGGTCGTGGGCACGGGCCGGGATCCGGCTGCCGCCGTAGCGCTCCCAGCGACCGGAGAGGCCCCGACACCCGCCCCGGTGACGGCCGCGGAGACCGGGCAGGACCCGGGCGCCGCGGTGACGACCGCGGACCCCGGCCAGGACTCGGCTGCCGCCGTGACGGCAGTGGGCGCCGGCAGGGATCCGGCTGCCGCCGTGGCGGCGGCAGAGACCGGACAGGCCCCGACGGCCGCCGCAACGGTGGCGGACCGCGCCCGGGATGCGGCCGCCCCCGCCCCCGCCCCCGCCACCGGGCGCGACCCGGTGTGCGGCATGATCGTGTCGGCCTCGGCCGCCTCTCACCACGCCGAGGTCGGGGGAAGGACCTGGTACTTCTGCTGCGCGCGCTGCCGCGCGCAGTTCGTGGCCGAGCCCGGGAAGTACGCCGCGGCGGCGGGAGCGGAGGCGTAGCGTGCGGCCGGAGGTGCGCGAGACGCAGGCGGCGATGGAGCGCGAGGGCTACATCGCCGAGCCGGCCATCGCCACCGCCGTCTTCCTCGCCCGCGCCATGCGCAAGCCTCTCCTCGTCGAGGGCGACGCCGGGGTCGGCAAGACCGAGATCGCCAAGGTGCTGGCCCGGATGCTCGACACCGAGCTGATCAGGCTGCAGTGCTACGAGGGCATCGACGTCAACACCGCCCTCTACGAGTGGAACTACCAGCGGCAACTGCTGCGCCTCCGCATCGCGGGCACCGACGGCCGCGAGCCGACGGAGGTCGAGCAGATGATCTTCAGCCGCGACTGCCTGCTGGAGCGCCCGCTGCTGCGCGCCATCACCCGCCGCGACGGCCCCCCGGTGCTGCTGATCGACGAGATCGACCGGGCCGACGACGGCTTCGAGGCGTTCCTGCTGGAGGTCCTCTCGGACTTCCAGGTGACGATTCCGGAGCTCGGACCCGTCACCGCATCGCACGTCCCCTACGTCGTGCTGACCTCGAACCGTACGCGCGAGATCGGCGACGCGCTGCGCCGACGCTGCTTCTACCTCTACGTCGAGCACCCGCCTCTCGAGAAGGAGGTGCGCATCATCCGCGCCCGGGTGCCGGAGGTCGTGGACGGGCTGGCCCGGGAGATAGCCGCGGTCATGCAGGCGTTCCGCGGGCGACGGCTCCACAAGGCGCCCGGCGTCGCCGAGACGCTCGACTGGACCCGCGCGCTGATGGCGCTTCGACTCGATCGCCTCGACGCCGACGCGGTGGAGGAGACGCTGGGGTGCGTGCTGAAGGACCACCACGACGTGCGGGACCTGACCGCGCAGGGCGTCGGCGAGCTGGTTGCCGACGCGCGATCGAGCGGCGCGGCCGATGCATGACCGCGGCGTCGTGGAACGGCCGGCGGGGGCTCGCGGACGAACGGCGGGGCGGAAAGCGTGGCCGAGGCATGACCGTGGCGTCGTGGAACGGCCGTCGGGAGCTCGCGGACGAACGGCGGGGCGGGGCAGCGTGGCCGATGCATGATCGTGACGTCGTGGAACGGCTGGCCCGTTTCGCGGGCCGCCTGCGGGAACGGGGCGTCGACGTGTGCGTGAGCGACGAGATCGACGGCGCGGCCGCCCTCCTGCTCGTGGATCCCGGCGACCGGGACGAGGTCCGCTTCGCGCTGCGGGTCGCGCTGAAGGTCCGACGCGCCGACTGGGACACGTTCGACGAGCTGTTTCGGGACTTCTGGGCCGCCGGGGACGACTCGGCGGGACCTCGGGGGCGGCCGGACGAAGCGCCGACCCGGCCGTCACCGCCGCGCGCCGACCGGAGGGGCCCGGCGCCCCCATGGCGGTGGATCCAGGCCATCGCACCGCCTGCCGATGAACGTGAGCGCGAAGCGCCGGTCGGAGACCGGCCGGGCCGCTCCGCCGACGCGCTCCTGCGCCGCAAGCCGTTCGACGACTGGAACGCGGACGATCTGCCCGCCATGGAGCGGCTGCTCGCGCGGGCCGCGCGCCGGTTGAAGTGCCGCCCGAGCCGGCGCCTGGCGCCGGTCCGCGCGGGTGGGCGGGTGGATCTGAGGCGCAGCTTCCGCCGCGCGGTCGGCACCGGCGGCGAGCTCTTCTCGCCGGCCCGCAGGAACCGCGCCCGGGAGAAGCCGGACGTCGCTCTGCTGTGCGACACCAGCGGCTCGATGGACCCGCACACCCGTTTCCTGCTGACGTTCGCGCTGTCGCTGAAGCGCGTGGTGAGGCGTTGCGAGGTCTTCGCGTTCAACACCTCGCTGACCCGGTTGACGCCGTGGCTGACACCGGAGAAGATCGGTCCCACGCTGGAACGCTTGGCCGCGGGCGTGCCCGACTGGTCCGGCGGGACCCGCATCGGCGCGAGCCTGGACGAGTTCGTCACGCGGTACGCGGATGAGCTGGTGAGCGCGAAGACCGTCGTCGTGGTGCTCAGCGACGGTCTGGATGCGGACGGCCCCGCCGTGCTGGCGGCGGCGATGCAGGCCATCCGGGAGAGGGCGCGGAAGGTGATCTGGCTGAACCCGCTGCTCGGCGATCCCCGCTACCGGCCCGAGGCGCGCGGCATGAAGGCCGCCCTGCCCTTCGTCGAGCACTTCGTGCCCGCGCACGACCTGGAATCGCTCGAGCGGCTCCTGCCGCTCCTGACGGCGGGTGGGCGAACCCCGAGCAGCGCCGGAGGGCGCCGGCGGACCGCCGGGCCGCCCGCGTGGCAGGGCGCGATGCGGGAGCACGAAGGCTCTCGCGGCGGGCCCCCGGGAGCCTGACATGAGTATCCCTGTAGAGAAGCAGTTCGTCATCGACGCCGCCCGGCGGGACGTGTGGGCGTTCCTCACCGATCCGGTCCGGGTGGCGGGTTGCCTGCCCGGCGCCGCGATCACGGAGCAGGTCGACGAGCGCACGCACGCCGGCACGATCTCGGTCAAGGTGGGGCCGGTATCGGCCCGCTACAAGGGCACGGTCCGCTTCGAAAGGCTGGACGAGGAGGAGGGCGTGGCCGAGATCGCCGCGGCCGGCCAGGACGTCCGCGGCAAGGGCGGCGCGGACCTGCGCATGACGAGCCGGATCGTCGAGCGCGGGCCCGCCGAGACCGAGGTGACCGTGGCGTCGGCCGTGAACGTCACCGGCATCCTGGCGCAGTTCGGCCGCGGCATGATCCAGGACGTCAGCGACGAGATGTTCCGGCGGTTCACCGCCGCGATGCGGGCCGCGCTGGAGTCGGCGGCCGCGGACGCCGCCGGCAGCGGCCCGTCCGCCGCCGACGCCCCGGACGCGCCCGGT
>JAJEEA010000524.1 GCA_022821235.1 Vicinamibacteria bacterium | reverse complement strand
TATTTTCTTGCGCTGCGGACCCGCCGCCGGCAGAGGGTGGAGCGGGCGCCGCCGGGAAGAGCGAGCGTTGCCGTTCGGCGGCGGGTTGCCCTACACTGGGTGGAGTGACCCCGGACGTGTTCAAGCCCGGCGACGGCGCATTCCCGCCGGCGCTCACCGGACGCGAGCAGCAGCAGGCGGTGCTGACGCGGTCTCTCGCCGACTTGTCCGCCGGCGAGGCGCCGCCGCACAACATCGTGCTGACGGGCCCGCGCGGCAACGGAAAGACCGTGCTGCTTCGCTGGTTCGAGCGCGCCTGCCGCGATGGCGGCGGCGTGGACGTCGAGCGGATAGCGCCCAGCGAAGTGCGGACCGGGGAGGCGTTGGTCGGCCGGTTGCTGCCGCCGACCGGGATCAGGAAGCTGCTGCCCGAGCGTCTCAGCGTCGGCGTCACCGGCGTCGGGAGGGCCGAATGGCCGGCGTCGGGTCCATCCGAACGGAGCCTGACGAAGGGACTGGTCGCCCGGTGCCGCCGGAGACCGCTGGTCGTCCTGGTGGATGAAGCGCATACGCTCGATCTCGACGCTGGACGCCTGTTGCTGAACGCCAGCCAGGACGTTCGCGCCGACGCCCCGTTCCTGCTGATCCTGGCCGGTACGCCGGGGCTGGCGGAGCATCTCGGCGCCATGAACGTGTCCTTCTGGGACCGGTTGGACGATGGATGCCTGGGCATCGGTCTGCTGAGCGACGCGGCCGCCCGGGCCGCCCTGGAGGAGCCGCTCGAAGCCCACGGCGTGACCATCGACGCCGATGCCCTGGCTGAGGCGGTCGAAGAGAGCCAGCGCTACCCGTACTTCATCCAGATCTGGGGGCGCGCGCTGTGGCGGCAGCACACGACCACCGGAGCGACCCGTCTGACCGCCGCCCACAGCGGCGCGGCGCGGCGCGACGCGGTCACCCGGGTCGCGGACTACTACGAACGTCGGTATCTGGAGCTGGACAGATCAGGCCATCTGGCCGTCGCCGAGCACGTGGCCGCCAAGGCCAGGCGGCGCCCCATGTTGACCTACGAAGAGCTGAAGGCTGCCGTCGCCGAGGGCCTCGCGCCGCCGGACCCGCCGCGGCAGTCGGTGCACGAGGCCCTGGATGACCTGCAGCGTCTGGGCTTCGTCTGGCGTCCGCCCGGCCAGGCGCCGCCGGCCCGCTACGAACCCGGCATTCCGTCGTTGATGGAGCACGTGCTCTCGCACGCGTCGCCTCTCGCACGCGCCGGTGCGTCGGCCGCGCCGGGGGTGCACGACCGATGAGGCTCGAGACTCCGGTCCGTCTCCACGCCGCCTTCTTCCTGCTGATCCTGATCGCCGCGACGTCCGTTCCGGCGCGGGGCCAACCGGCGCCGCACGAGTTCCCCGGCTACACCCTGACCGCGTGGGACGCGCGGAGCGGGCTGCCCGCGAGCACGGTCTGGGCCATCAACCAGGACGCGGACGGCTACGTCTGGCTCGGCACCGACAACGGCCTCATCCGGTTCGACGGGGTGCGCTTCGTGCCCTGGGCCGCCCTGGGTCGTCCGGCGCTGCCGGTGGAGCAGGTGCTGGCCCTCTACCGGAGCCGCGACGCGAGCCTCTGGGTCGGGTTCGGCGGTACCGGCGGCGTCGCGCGGATTCGCGCCGACGGCGTGACGCTCTATCGCGCGGGCACGATCGGCAGCGGCCGGGTGACCACGTTCGGCGAGGACGATGGCGGCGTCTGGGCCAGCGTCCTGGGTGAGACCTTCCGGTTGGTGGAGGATCACTGGGAGGCTTCCGAACCGGCGAGCCTGACGGGCCGCCTGTCGGCCCTGAGCGACGCGAGGCGTCACCTCCCTGCCGACGCCCCGCTGTCCCGGGCGGTGCGCAACCGTGCCGGCGGGATCTGGGCCGGCACGCTGGGCGACGGGTTGTGGCACGTCCATCCCGACGCTCACGACGGGCCCGAAGTCGGGACGCGCGTCGACCACGGGCTGGCGGACGAGTCGATTCGGGACCTCTACGGGGACGTCGAGGGGAACATCTGGGTCGGGTCGCAGAGCGGCCTGCGCCGACTGTCGCCGAGCAGGGTGGAGGGGCATGCAGCGCGGGGCAGCGTCCGGGCCGTGGCGGCGGGAAACGGGAAGTCGGTGTGGGCGGGGACCAGCGTCGGCCTTCAGCGTTTCGACGACGCCGGCGTCGGAGGGGACCTGCCCGCCACCGAGTCGGTGAGCGCGCTGCACCGTGACCGGCGGGGCGCGCTCTGGCTGGCGACGCCCCGCGGCCTCGACCGTCTCGCGGGCGGACGCCTCGAGCGCGTCACCGGGCCGGCCGACCGGCGTCGATGGCTCGTCAGCGGCATCAGCTCCGTCGACGGCGGCGACCTCTGGGTCAGCGATCTCGCCACCGGCCTCTACCGATGGGACGGCGATCGGCTGCACGCGGTTGCCCTGCCGATCGACCCGCCCGTCTACTCGGTGCACGCGAGCCCCGGCGGCGACGTCTGGGTGGGCTTCACGGCGGGGCGCCTGGGGCGGCTTCGACGAGACGGCGCCTTCGAGTCGTTCGAGGTCCCGGACGTCTCGGCCATCTGGTCCATCCACGAGGACGACGGCGGCGTGCTGTGGCTCGCCGGCACCGGCGGCCTCACCCGGTATCGGGACGGCGTGTTCACCACCGTCAACGAGAGCCACGGCCTGCCCGGCAACGTCGTCAGCGGGATGGTCGAGGACGAGGAGGGCTTCCTGTGGGCCGGCCTCGGCCTGGGCATCGTCCGCCTTCACCCGGACGAGGTCGAGGAGGTGGCGACCGACCCCGCCCACCAGGTCGACCTGCGCGTGTACGACGCGTCGGACGGACTCGCGGGGCCGCCGATCTGGCTGGGCAGCCCGAGCGCCACGCGAGGGGCGGACGGCCGCCTGTGGTTCGTCACCGGCGGCGGACTCACCGCGCTCGATCCGGGCGCGCTGGGCGAGCCGCCGCCGCCGCCGCGGGTGCTCATCGAGGGCGCGTCGGTCGACGACCGCGCCTGGGAGGCGCAGGATGGAAGCGAGGTTCCACCCGCGCCCTCCCGCGTGGTCATCGACTACACGAGCCCGAGCCACGCCGCGGCCACCAAGATGCGGTTCCGCTATCGCCTCGAGGGTTTCGACGAAGGCTGGGTCGACGCCGGCGGACGCCGCCAGGCCGTGTACACGAATCTCGGGCCCGGCGACTACACGTTCCGCGTCGTCGCCAACGACGGCCACCGCGACTGGTCCGGCATCGGGCCGTCGTGGAGCTTCTCCATTCGGCCGCACCTGCACGAGACGCCCTGGTTTCTCGCCATGCTCGCGCTCCTCGTGCTGGCCGCGGCCGCCTTCGCCTGGCGGGTCAACGCACGGATGGCCCGGCGGCGGTTCGCCCTGGTGCTGGGGGAGCGGACGCGGCTGAGCCGGGAGATCCACGACACCCTGCTCCAGAGCCTCGTGGGGCTGTCGCTGCAGATCGAGACGCTGGCCAAGGGCCCGAACCCGCCGGCGGCGCCGCTCCGGGACCAGTTGGTCCACCTGCGCAAGCAGGTCGAGGAGCATATCCGCGAGGCCCGTCAGGCCGTCTCCGATCTCCGTTCGCCGATGCTGCAGCGTACGAACCTGGTCGAGGCGCTCCGCGCGGTGGGCGAGGAGGCCGCCCGCGGCACCGCGACGGGCTTCTCCCTCCGGGTCGACGGCCGGCCCCGCCCCTGCCCGCCGGAGATCGAGGGCCAGGCCTTGCGGATCGTCCAGGAGGCGGTGGCCAACGTCATGCAGCACGCGGGCGCGCGCCACCTCGTGGTCGGCGTCGGCTACCGAGGCGCCGGCCTGCGCCTGGAGGTGACGGACGACGGCCGCGGCCTGACGCGGCCGAACGGCTCGGGGCTGACCCGGCCGGACGGCCCGGGCGGCGACCTGGCCGGGTGGGGGTTGACCGGCATGCGGGAACGGGCCGAGTCGGCCGGCGGCACGCTGGCGGTGACGAGCGAGCCCGGGCGGGGCACCACCGTGGCGGTGTGGCTGCCGGCGCCCGCGCACCGGGCGTCACGCCGGAGGTGACCGGGGCGGGAGTCCGCGCCGAATGGCGCTGATCCCCCCGGGGTTTGGTTGGGTGCCCGGCGGGGCCGCAGCCGACGATGGGCGGGCTGCCAGCCTCGCCAGGAGGCGCCGGGGCGCGGGTGGCCCCGCCCGCCGCCGAAGTCGGCCGGCGCGGTGACCATGTCCGAGACTATCCGCATCCTGTGCGTCGAGGACCACCGGATCGTCCGCGAGGGCATCCGCCTGCTCCTCGAGCGCGAGCCGGACCTCGCCGTGGTGGCGGTCGCCGAGACCGGCGAGCAGGCCGTGGCGGAGCATCGAGCGCATGGTCCGGACGTGACGCTGATGGACCTGCAGCTTCCGGGCATGAGCGGGCTCGAGGCCATTCGCGCCATCAGGAAGGACCACCCCGACGCCCGGATCGTCGTGCTGACGATGTACCAGGGGGACGAGGCCATCTTCAGCGCGCTCGAGGCCGGGGCCGCGACCTATCTGCTCAAGGACAGCCTGTCGGACGAGCTCATCGACGTGGTGCGCAGCGTCCACGCCGGCGAGCGTCCGCTGCTGCCGGCCATCGAGGCGAAGCTCTCCGAGCACTCGAGCCGCCCGAGGCTCACCCCCCGGGAGGTCGAGGTGATCAAGCTCGTGTCGGAGGGCTTTCGCAACCGGGAGATCGCCGCCATGCTGGGCATCGCCGAGGAGACCGCCCAGGTGCACCTGCGCAACATCTTCCAGAAGCTGGGCACGCGCGACCGGACCGCGGCGGTGCAGGTCGCGTTGCGGCGGGGCATCCTGCACATCGGCTGACGTTTCCCTCCAGTCTCTCTCGCTAATTCATACCGGTTTTCCGGTATCTCCAGGTTATCGGGGCATACCGGTTTTCCGGTACGCGGGCTTGGCCAATCATCGTCGCCATGTCGATTGCAGTCGATTGCAGGTAAGTAAACGGTGGCAAACATACCAGTTTCCCGGTATTGCGGACTCGCGGCAGCGTCGCTATGGTTGTTACTGGGCCTCGGGGCGCCTCGTGCTCGCCCGGCATGAGTCGCCGCGTTCATTTCCTTCGTGTTCGTCGAAGGGCGCCGTTGGCGACGAGGAGCGGGGATGGTGGAAGCGGGAATGGTGGAAGATCGTACCGAAAGAGGAGACGCCATCGGGATGGCGGCCTGGCTGAGTTCCATCGCCGGTCTGGTCATCGAGAGACACATCGACGAGAGCCGGCAGGGTGCTTCGAATCCTCCCGCCGTCGGCGCCCCGACGAAGGCGCGCAGGCTGCGCGACCAGTGGAAGACGGTGGAGCCCCACGTCAAGTCGCTCGCGAAGCGACAACGGCAGGTGGTCAGGCTGCGGTTTCGAGACGGCATGTGCTACGCGGACATCGCGGGTCGGCTGGGGGTTCCCATCGGCACGGTGCGCTCGCGGCTGGCCCGTGCTCGAGTCGCCATCGACGAGCTCTCTCGAGAGTCGACCAATCCGGTCGACTCGAGTTCGGCGGAATCCATGGGGCGGCGGTTGGCCATCCGTTGAACGGGAGTCGCGAGCGTCGCCGCGGCTCTGACTGCGCCTCCCCGGCGCGACAGGTTCTTCGACAATCAGGAGGGCACGCCCTCACTCGGGCTCCCGGGCTTCCCGGTCGCGCGGGGGCCTCTCACGAGCAGGCTGGCGGATCTCGGTCCGCCCTCCTTCCCTTCTCACCTCTACACCAGACGGCCGGTCCGGGTCGACAGGGGTCGGGATCATCCGTGTCTCGCCGCCTTCTCCCAAGAGGTAGTCGGGCTTCTTGCCTCGCCGTGGGATGGCGCAATGGAACCGGAACATCCATGTTTTTGGCCATTGAAGTGGGTGTGTATTGGATTCCGGGTTCCTTCGGCCGGCCCACACGCGTCTGCGGCTCCGGGATTCAGCGCGGATGCGGGGAGTCGGTGTCGGCAGCCGGCCCTCTCGTCGATTGGCATGGGATTTGCTAGATATCCTGGGTTTGCCCAATGACGGGACGTGGTCCCGCCGGTTCCGACGGTTGGCGAAGATGTGTGAATGGAACTCAATCACCGGTTTGTTGGGGAGTGAATTGCGTTCCTATGGATCGCGAGTTCCTTTTCGGGGCCGCGCCGGGTCGGCTCGCGCGCGGCCGGAGGCAACTGCATCGGGGGCGGTCGATCTTGTGCCTTGTGTTGAAACGGGCGCTCGAGCTCGATGCTCGCAGCGCCTGCCGGCGCGTCAGCGGGCGCTGCCCGGGTCTCGTCATGCGGACGGCACGGTGTTTGCTTCTGAGAGAGGCCAACACCGGCTTCGGCGACGGTCAAGGCCATGACGCCGGTTGCGTCGTGGAGTCTCGGCCCGGCCGACGTCGGGCCTGCGGTCGGCTGGGTGCGAACGATGGCTACGGCTCTCGGAGGAGGTTCTGGATAATGCGTAAGCGTCTTGTTTTCGGTTGTGTGCTCGCGGCGGTGGCGGCGCTCGGCGTGCCCCGGCCGGCGTCGGCGCAGGTGGGTGGAGACCTGGCGGTCGGGTACTCGTTCCTGACGAACGACCAGTTGGCCGCGAACGCGTCCAACCTGCCCCTGGGCTTCTTCTTCGACACGTCGTACCAGGTGAACGAGGGCCTGTCGCTCGCCTTCGACGTGAACGGGCACTACCGGCGGGGCATCGAGCCGCAT
>JAJEEA010000245.1 GCA_022821235.1 Vicinamibacteria bacterium | reverse complement strand
CGCCGGTCGGGTCGCCGCGACGCGCCGTCATCCGGTCGACCCCGCCCGCGGCCGGCGTCCCGAACCACGCCGGTCGAGTCGCCGCGACGCGCCGTCATCCGGTCGACCCCGCCCGCGGCCGGCGTCCCGATACGGCGCCGGTCGAATCGCCGCGACGCGCCGTCGTCAGACGCCGCCGGGTGCTACACTGGCCGGCATGACCCCAGGCGATGTCGTGCGGCACCCGATGCGCGCCTACTACTTTCCCATCGGGGCGGGCATGCTGCTCGGCGCGAGCGCGTTCATGCCGTGGATCGAGGTCGGCGAGCAGCGCTTCGGCGGGGTGCCGGACCTCGCCGGGCTCTGGGTGCTGGGGCTCGCCGCGATGGCGATCGGCCTGGCGATTGCGAGCATCGTCACGCAGAAGAACTCGCGGCATCCGCTGCTCCTCGTGGGGCTGCTCGCGTTCGGCATCCTGTTCCTCTCGGAGCGGCTGATGGAGCGGGCGGCCAGCCAGCAGGGCTGGGTCACCTCGCAGGCCCGGGCCATCGTCGAAGGGGGAACCGCGGCCCCGGTCCTCGCTCCCACCATGGGGCAGGGCGCCCGCCTCGGACTCGCCGCGTCCACCCTCATCGTGCTCTTCGGCCTGACCGTGGTGGTGAAGCGGGCGCCCCAGGTGTACGCGGAAGCCGAGGACGACGACGCGTAGCCCGCCGATCGTCGCCGCAGCTTCGCGACAGCGAATTCCCCAACGCGACCGCGGAGTCGCGCCAGCGACCGTCGGTCGGCGCCCGACAACCCTCACAGGAATCCGTGCCGTTCCACGGCGCAGAATCCCGGGGGCGGTCAGCGCCGGCCGGGCAACCGCCCGGGCAACCGTCCGGGGGCGGGAGGAAGCGAGCGAGGATCGAGGTTCTCGAGCTGTTCCAGAATCTCGGTGGCCCAACGGAAGACGTCGCGGCCCGCCACCACCCGCCGCAGGGCCCGCATGCGCCGCTCGCGCTCGTCGTGCTGCATGTCGAGCGCAAGCTGGAGCCCGTCGGCGAACCCCTCGACGTCGTAGGGATTGATGATGACGGCCTCCGTCAGCTCCTGCGCGGCCCCGGCGAGCTCGCTCAGCACCAGCACCCCGCCGAGGTCCTCGCGGGCCGCCACGAACTCCTTCGCCACCAGGTTCATGCCGTCGTGCAGCGAGCTGACGATGCAGAAGTCGGCCAGCCGGTACAGCGCCGTCAACCGCCGCATGCGCAGGGCCGACTTGCGGTAGCGGATCGGGCCGACGCCGTCCGCCCGGGCGTGCTTGGCGTTGATGGCGGCCACGCGCTCGTCGATGTCGGTCTCGACCGCCGCGTAGCTGTCGAGCGTCGACCGGGACGGCACCGCGATCTGGACGAAAGTCAACTGGCGGTTGAGCCCGGGCCACCGGGTGAACAGCGCGTCGAGGGCGCTGAGGCGTTCGGGTATCCCCTTGGTGTAGTCGAGGCGGTCGACGCCCACCCCGACGAGCGCGGTGTCGATGCGCAGCTCGCGCCGCAGCCGGGTCTGCTCGGCCTCGAAGGCCGGCGCCCGCGTCACCGCCTGGATACGGTCGTAGTCCACCCCGATGGGCACCGCGCAGACCGCCATCGTGCGGCCGCCGACCTGAAGCCGGATGCCGCTTGCCTTGGCCCCGAGCTCGGCCCGCGCCGCCGCCAGGAAGTTGCGCCGGTCGCGCTCGAGCTGGAACGCGAGGAGGTCGCAGTCGGCCAGACCCTCGAGGATCTCGCGGCGATAGGGGCAGATGCGCAACTGGTCGGGATGGGGGAACGGGATGTGCCAGAACAGGGCGACGCGGGCTTCCGGTCTGAGACGGCGCAGGAATCCCGGAACCAGGGTGAGGTGGTAGTCCTGCACGAAGATCGGGGCGGAGACGTCCGGCAGCTCGGCGTGGACGGTGTGGGCGAAGCGGCGGTTCACGCTCTGGTAGATCCGCCAGTCCTCGGTCCGGAACACCGGCTTGACGTGGGCGACGTGGCAGAGCGGCCACAGCCCCTCGTTGGCGAACCCCTCGTAGTAGTGGTGCTCCTCGGTCTCGGTCAGCCAGATGCGCCGGAGATCGTAGGCCGGCGCATCGGGGGGGACCCGCACCCGGTCGTCGTCGTCGACCGCCAGCCGGTCGGCGTCGCCGGCCCCGTGCGCGATCCAGACCCCCCCGCGCTCGCGCATCAGGGCGTCGAGGGCCACCGAGACCCCGCCGGTGGTCGGGGCCCAGGTGACTCTCCCGTCCTCGGAGCGTGAATGGATGTACGGCTCGCGGTTGGACACCACGACCAACGGGCGCGTGAGAGCCGGCTCGCCGCCGCGTCGGTCGGGCTGCACCATCAGGCCTGGTCGTGGGGCAGGTGCTCCTAGACGCCGAACGAGAGGCCGCAGCCGCACTCGGCCTTGGCGTTGGGGTTGCGCAGGACCAGCGACTGCCCGAGCATGTTCGGGTCGCAGTCCAGCACCGTGCCGTCGAGATACTTGAAGCTCTTCGGATCGACGTAGATCCTCGCGCCGCCGGGGCTCTCGAACACCTCGTCCCGGGCGGTCGGCGACCGCTCCCACTTGAAGACGTAGCTCAGACCCGAGCAGCCGCCCGCCTTGACGCCGACGCGGAGACCGCCGTCGGTGATCCCTTCCTGACGCATCGCGCTGTGGATCCGTTTCGCCGCCGCCTCGGTGATCTCGATCATGGCGCCCTTCAGTGTACCTCACTCCGCGAGCGCGCCCTTGGCAGTCGCGACTCGGACGCACGCGGAACGGCAGTCGGCCGTGTCGACGGTGGTGGAGACGCATGCCCCCGCGACGGCCCGCGGCCACCGCACGCGGGGCGGCGCGTCGGCCGAGTCGACGCTTCCGGCCGGCGGTCACCGCGTCGGCGACACCGACCGGTGCATTCGCGGTATATTCATGAATATCACGATGGGTGTCACACATGTCGACGTCACCGTCCGCAACCCCGCCGACCCGACCCGCAGTTGGGAGGGCCGGTTCCTCGTGGACACCGGCGCCATCGATTCTCTCGTGCCGAGATCGCGGTTGGAAGCAATCGGCATCAGGCCCGAGGGCCAGCGGGTCTACGAGCTGGCCGACGGTACCGAAATCGAGATGGACATCGCCGGCGCCCGCCTCGAGTTCATGGGAGAGCTGACCGCCGGCCTCATCATCTTCGGCGACGCCGATGCCGAGTCGCTGCTCGGCGTGACGGCGCTGGAGTCCGCCGGCATCGAGGTCGATCCGCAGAGCCAGCGTCTGAAGAAGCTGCCCGCGGTACGGTTGAAGAGCGTGCGGCGCCCCGGACCGAGGATCTAGCGCCACTCCGCCGGCAGGTCGTCGTCGTCGACCTCGAAGACGGGCGCCGGGGCGCGCAACCGTTCGACGAGGGTGCAGACGGCGCCGGCCACGCGGTCGACCTCGGCCTCGGTGTTGAAGCGGCCGAGCCCGAAGCGGATCGACGCCCGGGCGAGGGCGTCGTCGACGCCCAGCGCTCGCAGGACGTGCGACGACTCCTGGCGGATCGAGCTGCACGCCGCCCCCGAGGAGACGGCGACGTCGCTCAGCCCCGTCAGCAACTGCTCGCCGTTCACGCCCTCGACGCTGACGTTGAGGTTGTGGGGCAGCCGCGACGCCATCGACCCGTTCACCGTCACCCCGCCGAGCGCCCCCTGCAGCTTCTCCCACAGCCGATCCCGCAGCTCCCGCAAACGGACCGCCTCGCCCGCCATCTCCTCCCGGCAAATGTCGGCGGCGCGGCCGAAGCCCACGATCGCGGGCACGTTCAGGGTCCCGGACCGGAGGCCGGCCTCGTGCCCGCCGCCGTCCATCATCGCCGCCACCGCCACCCCCCGGCGCACGTACAGGGCGCCGGCGCCCTTGGGGCCGTAGAGCTTGTGGGCGGTCAGCGACAGCAGGTCGACGCCCGCGGCCCCGACGTCGATGGGCACGAAGCCGGCCGCCTGCGCCGCGTCGCTGTGCATCGGCACCCCGCGCGACCGGGCGACCCGTGCAAGGTCGGCGATCGGCTGCACCACCCCGATCTCGTTGTTGGCCAGCATCACCGACACCAGGACCGTCTCGGGGGCCAGCGCCGCCTCGAGCGACGCCGGCGTCACGAGGCCGTCCGCCCGAACCGGGAGATACGACACGCGCAGCCCCTGCCGCTCGAGCCTGGCGCAGGGGTCGAGGACCGCCCGGTGCTCGGTCGCCACCGTGACGACGTGGTTCCCGCGGTCTCGCGACGCCTCGGCGACGCCCTTCAGGGCCAGGTTGTTCGACTCGGTGGCGCCGCTCGTGAAGACGAGCTCGCGCGCCGACGCGCCGATCAGCTTCGCCACCGACGCCCGCGCCGCCGCCACCGCATCGCGCGCCTGCCAGCCGTACCGGTGATGCCGGCTCGCGGCGTTGCCGTAGTGCTCGCCGAAGAAGGGGAGCATCGCCTCGACCACCCGCGGGTCGACCCGGGTCGTCGAGTGGCCGTCCATGTAGATGGGCAGGTTCATCGCCTCCGCCGTGGGCGCGGAACGTGGACGCGCGACCGCCGCACGGCGGGCCCGGGCGCGCCCGCCGCACAGCGGGGACCGGCGCGCCCGCATCGCCGTCCGTCCGCGCGACCCGACGATCGCGACGCGACCTGACCGTCCCGTTGGGAGCCTCGCCGGCACGAGTTCTTGCGGCACGAGCGGCTGGCCCGCCAATCGCCGCCGGCGGCTCTGCTGGCACCCGACCCTCCAGGCACCCGCACCGCCCTACGGCGCGGACGCCCTAGCGGTCCTGGACCAGGGCCATCTCGCGAGCCGGCGGACGCCTCGCCACCGATATCGGCACGAGGGGCGGCTCGTCGGCGGCCAGCGCCTGCAGGCTGTAGGAGTTCAGGGCGTGGACGATCTGGTCCTTGATGCGCCACAGGGGATCACGGATGTTGCAGGTGGCGTACTGCTCGCAGTCGTCGTCGGCGCTGGTGCAGGCGGTGACCATCACCGGGCCGTCGATGGCCTCGATGACGTCGGCCACCGAGATGAGACGGGCCGACCGGGAGAGCTGATAGCCGCCGCGCGTCCCGTGATGCGAGGCGAGCAGGTCCTGCCGCACCAGGCGCTGCAGCACCTTCGCCATCAGCTCGATGGGGATGCCGTACCGCTCGGCGATCTCGCGCGCGCTCGCCGCCTCGGCCTCGGGACGCGAGGCGAGGTCCTTGAGCGCCATCAGCGCGTACTCGGCCTTCTTGGAGAGTCGCAGCATCGCCGTCCCCCCGGGGCGTCCCGGCCCTCGCATCCATCCGCGTCAGGTCACGGAACGCGGCGCCACGGCGCCGTTGCCGACATTGTACCGGACCGTCCGGCCTCGGGCCAATCTGCCCGGTCCGCGCGAGGACCGCGAGGTCGACGGGTGTGTATGATGGACCGGCGCACGTAACCTTGCGGCGCCCATGCGAACCAACATCCCGGGCCGGGCATGGCTGGTCGAGCCCGAGACGCCCCCGGAAACATGACTCCCATCCGCGTTTTCGTGAGCAGCGTGCAGCGCGAGTTCGCGGAAGAGCGCCAGGTGTTGCGCGACTACCTGCGCGGCGATCCATTGATGCGGAGGTCCTTCGACGCGTTCCTGTTCGAGGACGCCCCGGCGACGGATCGGCGGCCCGACGCGCTCTATCTCGATGAGGTCGAGCGGTGTGATCTCTACATCGGGCTGTTCGGCAGTGACTACGGAGCCGAGGACACGCAGGGCATCTCGCCGACGGAGCGGGAGTTCGACCGCGCGGGCGCGCTCGGCAAGCATCGCCTGATCTTCGTGAAGGGCGGGGACGGCGAGGTCCGACATGCGAAGATGCAGGCCTTGATTGGGAGAGCGCAGACCAGCCTGATACGGAAACGGTTCGACGCCACGGCCGACTTGGTGGCGGGGCTCTACGCGGCGCTCGTGGAGTACCTCGAAGGCCGCGAGCTGCTGCGGTGGGGACCGTTCGATGCGGCGCCGTGTACGGATGCTGCGTTCGACGATCTCGACCGCGATCGCATGACGCGGTTCATTGGCGCTGCACGACGGGCGCGTCAGTTTCCCCTGGCGGAGGATGCCCCGGCGGAGAGGCTGCTCGAACACCTGAATCTGCTGAACCGGGGCCGGCCGACGAATGCCGCGGTGCTGCTGTTCGGAAAGCAGCCGCAACGGTTCCTGATTTCGTCGGAAGTCAAGTGCGCCCACTTCCACGGGACGCGGGTCGCCAAGCCGATTCCGTCCCATCAGGTGTATCGGGGCACCGTGTTCGAGCTGGTGGACCACGCCGTGGACTTCGTGCTGAGCAAGATCGCGCTATCGGTGGGCACCCGCGCGGAGAGTGTGCAGGTCCCGGTGGCCTACGAAATACCGAAGGAGGTCGTGACGGAAGCGATCGTCAACGCGGTGGCCCACCGCGACTACACGAGCGCCGGCAGCGTTCAGGTCATGCTGTTCGCGGACCGGCTGGAGGTCTGGAACCCCGGCGTGCTCCAACCACCGCTGACGCTCGACCGGCTGCGGGTTCCGCACGAGTCGGTGCCCGGCAACCCGTTGGTGGCGCGAGCGATGTACCTGGTCAAGTACATCGAACAGATGGGGACGGGAACGCTCGACATGATCGAACGCTGCGTCGATGCGGGTCTGCGGGAGCCTGAGTTCGAGACTGCGGGAAGCTTCGTGGCCAGAATACGGCGCGCGGCGCTAGCCGGGCAGCCGGTAGTGTTCACCGACCGGGAAGACGTACGGAGACGAGCGAAGGAGAAGAGTACTACCCAGGAAACCGGTGCCACTACCCAGGAAACCGGTGCCACTACCCAAGAAACCCATGCTGCTACCCCGGAAATCGGCGCCACTACCCAGGAAACAGCCCTGGAAGACGGCGCCAACGCCCGGGAAACCGGCGCCGGCACTCGGAAGAAGGCCCGGGAAAGCGACACCACTACCCGGAAACGGATCCTCCATCTGCTCAGGTCCGAGCCCACGATCAGCCGGCGCGGGATGGCCGAACGGCTCGGTATCACGCCGGATGGCGTCAAGTATCACCTGACCAGGCTGCGGGCGGCCGGGGCCGCCCGCCACGTTGGACCGACCAAGGGCGGGCGCTGGGAGGTAATCGAGTGAACGCGAGCGGCGGGTCGAGGAGCACGGTTGGCGCGCGCGTGCTCGCGGAGCACTTGGGCCCGATGGCGCTTTGACGCGAACGACGTCGTCGCGAGTCGCTCGGCAAGCGGCCGCCACGCCAGGTTGCGAAGCGTTGAGCTGTCCCGGACCGGCGAACGGCGCTTTCGAGTGGCGGGGCGAGCTCTTCGGCGCGCCGACCGGAAGATGGCGTCGACGCGGGCTACCGCGACAGGTCGAACGCCGCCATCTGCCGGGCGTTCCGGACGAGGATGCGGCCGCCGGCGAAGGCCGGCACGTTCCAGGTCTTGCCGTCGATGGCGCGGAAGCGGGCCACCTCCTCGTGGCGCTCGGGCGTCGCGCGCACCAGCACGAGGTCGCCGCGCTCGGTCAGGACCACGAGGTGGTCCCCGGCCGCGAGCAGTTGCCCGGAGCCGTAGCGGCCGCCCTTCCACAGGAGCTCGCCGGTCGCGGCGTCGAGGCAGGCCAAGATGGAGTTGTCGAGGCCGTAGATGTAGCCGTCGATGAGCACCGAGCTGCTGAACCGGTTGCGCATCCGGTGCGTTTCCCAGACCGTGGCGGCGGTGAACCGGTCGCCGTCCGGCGTCAGCTCCATGAGGGCCGCCCCCTTGCCGTAGCTCGCCGACAGGAACAGGCGGTCATCGCCGACCACCAGGGGCTGGGCCATGTTCGGCACCGTCCGCACCCGCCAGGGGTATTCCCAGAGCAGGACGCCGTCGTCCGGACGGAGACCCGCGGCGCGCGCGGCGGTGACGACCAGAATCTGGCGCACCCCGCCCAGGGTGACCAGCATCGGAGAGGTGTACGACTGCACGTCGTCGAGCCCGTGCCAGACGACCTCGCCGGTCAGACGGTCGTAGGCCGCCACCGACCAGCCGTCCCGGCCGCCCGGCTGGACGACGACCACATCGTCGACGACGAGAGGGGCGCCGGACATCGCCCAGGTCAGGTTGAACGCTTCGGCGTCGTCCAGGATGTTCCGCGCCCAGACCTCGTCGCCGGTGGCGGCGTCGAGGCACACGAGCCGGCCCGTCGCGCCGAGGGCGTAGACCCGGCCGGCGTGCCACGTCGGGGTGGCGCGCGGCCCGGGACCGCCCATCGACTCCCGGAAGTGCGCCGGCCAGCGGTGGGTCCACCGCTCGACGCCGGTGTCGACGTCGTAGGCGGCGACGACCTCGTCGTCGCGGCGCTGCTCGATGGTGAACGCCAGCCCGCCCGCGACCGCGAACGACGCGTAGCCGCCGCCGATCGGCTGGCTCCACAGCGGGTCGAGCCCGTCGGCGGGCCAGTCGGTGCGGATGGCCGGCCCGGTGTAGCGGCCGTCGCGGTGCGGCCCGCGGAAGTCCGGCCACGCGGCGTCGTCCCGACCGGAGGCCGCATCGGGCGGGGCCGGCGGGTCTGGCGACGCGGGGGCGCCCGCGG
>JAJEEA010000090.1 GCA_022821235.1 Vicinamibacteria bacterium | reverse complement strand
GTGACCGCCGGGGCGCAGCCGCGGGAGGCGGCCGAGCCGCCCTTCATGGCGGGTGAGCCGCTCGACCTGTCGTCGAACGCCAAGACGTTCGGAGGCTTCTGCTTCGCCGAGAGCATGGCCTACGACGAGGCGCGCGACCTGTACGTCGCGGTCAACGCCGGGATCGCCCAGGACGTCATCCCCAACGACGGCTACATCTCGCTGATCAACCCCGACGGCAGCGCGCACACCCTGAAGTGGATCGGCGTCGACCGGAACGGCCTGACCCTGAACCACCCCCTCGGCAGCGACATCGTCAACGGCCTGCTGTACGTGGCCGACATCAACGTCGTGCGCTGGTTCGACATGGAGAGCGGCGAGCCGCGGGGCAGCGTCGTCGTCGAGGACGCGCAGCGGTTCAACGACATCGAGGTGGCCGAGGACGGCACCATCTGGGCCACCCAGACCGGCACCGAGGAGAGCGCCACCTGGCGCGTGTACCGGATCGGGCCGGACGGCGACGCGTCCGTCGTCGTCGAGGGCGCGCCGCTCGCCCGGCCCAACGGCGTCGCCTTCGACCCCGACGGCAACATCGTCGTCGTGAACGTCAACGACAACGCGGTGCTCACGTTCTCGCCCGACGGCGAGCTCGTCAGGACCGAGCACGCGGTGGACGGCGGCAACGACGGGCTGGTGGTGCTCGACGACGGCACGAAGTACGTCTCCAGCGTCAGGATCGGCACCGTCTCGCGCATCCGTCCGGGAGAGGAAGCCGAGGTGGTGGCGTCCGGCATTCCGAGCGCCGCCTCGATGGCCTACGACTCGAAGCGGAACCGGCTGCTCATCCCGATGAACAACTGGAACGCCATCACCATCGTCGAGCTCGACTGACCGGGCTCGCGAACGCCCGACGACAGCAACCATCGACACGTCGGAACCATGACGAAGCCGAGCCGGCCGACCGCTCTCGTGGCGCTGCTGCTGGCGTGCGCCCTGCTGTCGGCCGGCTTCGTCTCTCATGCCCACGACGACGGGCACGCCGGCGGCGACGATCACCACTGCGTCATCTGCTGCCTCCGGCACCACTCCCCCGTCACGACGACGACGGCGCCCGCGCCTCCGGCGCCGGACCTGGCGGCCCACCCCGCCGCGTCGAGCTGCCGGCAGAGCCGGTACGCTTCGACGCTCGCCACCCACCCGACGCGCGGGCCGCCCGCGTAACGCCTTCCCATCACATCGACGGCCCGGCCGCTGCCCCCGGGATCGGCGCCGAGCCAGCGCGCGCACGCAGAGCCCGCAGGGCCCTCGGTTCTGCTCGACGGGTACGCACGCACCGAGCTTGCGGTCTACCTGCACCCGAACGACGACCTTCGGGTGGGCGCGCCCGTGCCGAACGCGACGGACGCCCACTACCAGAGGGCAGGGCGGCGAGCCCGACCAGGGAGACGGCGCGAGCCCTGCCGAGGAGACGGCGGCGAGCCCGACCGCGGAGACGGCGACAAGCCCGACCGGGGAGACGGCGGCGAGCCCGACCGAGGAGACGGCGGCGAGCCCGACCGGGGAGACGGCGGCGAGCCCGACGCTCGGCCGTCTCGTGTCGGTGAGCCCGACACTGACGCGCTTCCGGGGGCTGCCCCGCGGAACGGCACGGGCTCCTGACGGGTCGGATTGGGCGCCAAGGGGAGCCGAAGGCGACGACCGGGAGGCGCCCGCCGGCAGAAGGGGCCGTCGCGAACGACGCGAACGACGTGAACGATGCGAACGACGCGAACGACGCAGCAGCAGATGGAGGAAGAGCAGATGACCGCGAGAACAGAACCGGCACGGGTGCGGACGGTGCGCAAGGTGCTGGCCGACCTGTGGTCGCATCGCGGGCGCATCCTGGCCGCGGCGCTCGCGGCGGCGGTGCTCTGGGGCGGGTTCGCCGCCTACCAGCGCCACCTTGCGGTGACCCGGGTCGCCTTCGTCAACTTCCCCGGCTTCCAGCTCGCCCGCATCGAGCGCGCGCGCCCGCACGGCGCGGTGCGCATCGAGCCGCTGGACATGGCGGCGCTGGATCGCGCCGCCGACTATCCCGTCGTCTACGTCTTCGGGCGCGGCCTGCAGCTCGACGAGACGCAGCTCGAGCACCTGCGCGAGGCCGGCCGACGCGGGACGCGCCTGTTCGTGCAGGGGGCCACGAACCCGGCCCTCGACGTCACCAACCTGCGCGGTCCGCAGCTCGACGCCGCCAACGGCTACCTCGAGTTCGGGGGGGCCGAGAACTACGCCCTGCTGCTCAACTTCTCGCGCGTGGAGCTCGACGGCAAGCCGTTCCGGTCGGACGCGGTCGAGCCTCCCGTCGAGCGGTCCATGGACGTGCTGTTCCACCTCGACGACGACCTGACGTTCGAGACCGTCGACGCGTTCGACGCCTACTACGACGCGCAGGGGCTCGCCAAGCCGGACGCCCCGAAGATCGCCCTGATCACGAGCGTCCCCGGCCCCTTCAACGCCAACCGGGACCACGTCGACGCGTTCATCCGCGCCCTCGAGGGCCGCGCGTGGAACGTCTACCCGATGGCCAGCGCCGAGAAGCGCCTCGACTTCCTCGAGCGCATCGACCCCGACCTCGTGGTGCTGATGCCGCACGGGCGGCTCACCCTGGGGCGCGCCGACGAGGCCATCGCGTGGCTGCGCGAGCGCGACATCCCCATGCTGACGCCGGTGTCGGTGTTCCAGAACCACGACGACTGGGTGACCGACCAGCAGGGCATGGCCGGGTCGATGCTCACGATGAGCGTCGTGCTGCCCGAGCTCGACGGCGGGGTGGCGCCCTACGCGGTGGCGGCGCAGTTCACCGACGCCGACGGCTACGAGATCTTCGACGCGCTGCCCGAGCGGCTCGAGACGTTCTGCGACCTCATCGAGGGCTGGCTGACCTTGAAGGCGAAGCCCAACCGCGACAAGCGGGTGGCCATCTACTACTACAAGGGGCCGGGCAAGAACGCCATGAACGCGGGCAGCCTGGAGGTGGCGCCGAGCCTGCTCAATCTGCTGCGCTCGCTGCGCGACGCCGGCTACACGGTCGAGGGGCTGCCGGAGACCGACGACGAGTTCTGGGCGCTGGTCCAGGCGAAGGGGCCGGTGCTCGGACCCTACGCGCGCGGGGCGTTCGAGGAGTACGTGGCCACCGGCGATCCGGCGCTGGTGCCGGCCGCCGAGTACGCCGCATGGGTGGAGGCGGACCTCGAGCCGGGCATGCGCGACGCCGTCGTCGAGCAGTACGGCCCCGCCCCCGGCGAGTACATGACGGTCGGCGAGGGCGGGGAGACGGCGCTGGCCGTCGCCCGCGTGCAGTTCGGCAACGTCGTCATCCTGCCGCAGCCCCTGCCGGGCGCCGGCGACGACACGTTCCGGCTCGTGCACGGCGCGCGGAAGGCGCCGCCGCACCCCTACGTCGCCTCGTACCTGTGGACCCGCAACGCCTTCGGGGCCGACGCCGTGATGCACTTCGGCACCCACGGCAGCCTGGAGTTCACGCCGTGGAAGCAGATTGCCCTGTCGGCCTTCGACTGGGCGGACGCCCTCGTCGGCGGGCTCCCGCACGTCTACGTCTACGTCATGAGCAACGTCGGCGAGGGGATCATCGCCAAGCGCCGCTCCTACGCGGCCACCGTGACCCACCTGACGCCGCCGTTCATGGAGGGCGGGCTGTACGACGGGCTGCGCCCGCTGCGGGACCGGCTCGACAGCTTCCGCAACGCCGCCGACGGCCCGGTGCGGGCCGAGCACGCGCGCACGATACGGCGCCTCGCGACGGAGATGAGCCTGCACGTGGACCTCGGCCTCGACCCCGACGCGGCGTGGTCGGCCGACGAGATGTTCCGCCTGAGCAACCACGTCGAGACCATCGACGGGGAGAAGGTCACGCAGGGGCTCTACACCCTCGGCAGCGCCTTCACGCCGGACGAGGTCGACTCGACGGCGGAGCTGATGGCCATCGATCCCATCGCCTACGCCCTCGCCCGCATCGACACCGTCGAGGGCGCGGTCGAGGCCGCGGACCTCGAGGACGAGGCGTACTTCGAGCGCCGCTACCGCCGGCGCGCGCGCGACGCCTACGCGCGGCGGGTCGCGGGCGCGAACGCCGGAGCGGTGCTGTCCGACCTCGTGGCCGACGCGGACCTGCAGCACGCCCACGCCTGGCGCGAGGCGTCGCGGCGGCCGTCGGACGACGACATCATCCGCGGCTTCATCTCGATGGGGGCGGGCGGGCGGAGCCGGCCGGACGCCGCGGTGGCGGAAGCCCGCGCCGGCGAGCTCGAGGACCTCGTGGCGCGCGTCCTGCCGCACCCGCGGAAGGTGGAGTTCGTCGAGCGGCTGCAGTCGGAGCAGGAGTTCGCGCGGACGTCGCAACTGCTCGATCCGGTGCAGCGCGAGCGCGCCAGGACCATCGCCGCGGTCATCCCGCCGATGGCCGAGGCGCTGGAGATCGCCGACGACCCGGACGTGTTCGCGCTGCTCGAGGCCATGCAGGACGAGGCCCTCCGCGAGCGGACGTTCGCGCTGCTGAAGGACCCCGGGCTCGTCGACCGCGTCGAGGAGGAGAAGCGCCGGCTGGCGTCGGAGCGGCTGGCGTTCGCCCTCGAGGCCCCGCAGGTCGAGGCCCTCGGACGGGCGTGGGGCCACGAGTCGGCGGGCGGGCTGGTGACCGCCGCCGGCGAGGACATCGAGGGGGCGCTCTCGGCGGTGGCCTTCTACCGGGAGCACCGCGCGACGCTCCGGGACCAGCTTCGCGACGTCGACGCGCCGGCCGCGGATCGCCTGCGGAAGATCCTGGACGACCCGACGTTCGACCCGCGCCTCGCCGCCGCCGTCGACGCCGCCGGCGTCGAGCTGGAGGCGCGCGCGGCCCGCGACGCCGAGCTGGCCCGGGCGGTGCTGACGCTGGAAACGAGCGTGGCCGGCATCGACCGGCACCGGAAGGGCCTGCGCGACAGCTCGGAACTCGAGCTCGAGAGCGTGGCGCGGGGCCTCGCCGGCGGCTACGTCGAGCCCACGCCGGGGGGCGACCCCATCGTCAACCCCGACGCCGTCCCCACCGGGCGCAACCTCTTCTCCATCGACGCCGAGAAGACGCCGTCGCCGGAGGCGTGGACGGTGGGACGCGGCCTGGCGGAAGCGCTCCTCGACGAGCACCGGCGGCGCCACGACGCGTATCCCCGGAAGGTCGCGTTCACCCTCTGGCCCAGCGACTTCATCGGCACCGAGGGGGCCACCATCGGCCAGATCTTCTACCTGCTCGGCGTCGAGCCGGTGTGGGACCCGTTCGGGCGCGTCGCCGACCTGCGGCTGATGCCCGCCGCCGACCTCGGCCGGCCCCGCATCGACGTCGTCGTCCAGACCGCCGGCCAGCTCCGCGACCTCGCCGCCTCGCGCCTCGCCCTCATCAACCGCGCCGTCGCCATGGCCGCCGAGGCGCGCGACGCCGAGGCCAACTTCGTGCAGGAGGGGCGGGTGCGCGCCGAGGAGGTGATGATGGCCAGAGGCCTCTCGCCCGCCGACGCCCGGCGCTACTCCACCCTCCGCGTCTTCGGCGGCGTGAACGGCACCTACGGCACCGCCATCATGGGAATGGTCGAGAGCGGCGACCGCTGGGAGGACGACGCAGAGGTCGCCGACCAGTACCTCCGCAACATGGGCGCCGTCTACGACGAGGGCGAGCTGTGGAGCTTCTACGCCGACGGCATCTTCGAGGCGGCCCTCGCCGGCACCGAGATCGTCGTGCAGCCGCGGGAGAGCCACACCTGGGGCGCGCTGAGCCTCGACCACGTCTACGAGTTCATGGGCGGGCTGAGCATGGCCGTCCGCCACGTCACCGGCCGCGACGCCGACGCCTACTTCAACGACTTCCGCAACGCCCAGCGGCCGCGGGTGACGGACCTCACGGAGACCGTCTGGACCGAGGCGCGGTCGACGCTGCTGAACCCGGCCTACATCGGCGAGATGCAGGAGGGCGGCGCCTCGTCGGCCGAGCAGTTCGCCGAGACGTTCCGCAACACCTACGGGTGGAACGTGATGAAGCCGGCCGCCATCGACGACGCGCTGTGGAACGAGCTGTACGAGGTGTACGTCGACGACCGCCACGATCTCGGGGTCCACGACTTCTTCCGGCGGGAGAACCCGTACGCCCTGCAGGAGATGACGGCGGTGATGCTGGAGACGGTGCGCAAGGGCCTGTGGGAGGCCACCGCGCAACAGGTGGCGGTGCTCGCGGAGCTGCACACCCGGCTGGTGGAGGAGTTCGAGGCGGGCTGCAGCGGGTTCGTCTGCGACAACGCGGCCCTCGCGTCGTTCATCGCCGAGCAGGCCCCGGCGGAGCTGGCGACCGCGTATCGCAGCGAGCTGCAGCGCAACCTGACGACGAGCGTCGAGCTGACGGAGGCAAGCGTGGTCCTGGCCCAGCAGGACGCGGAGCCGCGGCCGACCGATGCGCCGGCGAGCCGGCCGGGCCCGGCGCGCCTGGCTTGGCTGGGCGCGATCGTCGTGGCGGGTCTGTTCGCGACGGCGCTGCTCGTCCTGCGGCGGCGGCGGAGCACGCCCTGACGCGGGCGCGCGCCGACCGGCGGCGCATCCCGCGATGAACGGTTCGGGATTCGCGACGACGCTGCTCGTCCTGCGGAGACGGCGGCGCACGGGCTGACGCGCGGGCGCGAGCCTCGGTCGGGACGGTGACGGAGACTTGCGTGGTCACGCGCCAGGCGCAGAAGTCGCCGCACCTGACGCGCACGCGCGAACCTCGGTCGGGACGGTGGCGGAAACTTGTCTGGTCATGCGCCAGGCGCAGAAGCCGCCGTCCTCCTCACGCCCTGTCAGGCGGGCGCCTCGGCCTTTGCCGTTGCCCTCCGGGCGCGGCGCCCCGCTGGGTCCCGGCGCGGGCTGCCCAGGCGCACCGCGACAAGGGCCCTTTGGAAGTTGGAGACCATCATGCGACGCATCTCTACCACGGCCGCCGTCCTGGCGGTCATCCTCGCCGCCGGACCGGACGACGGCGGCGTGTCCACGCACGCCCAGTCCCCCCTGTCGCCGGGCCCGCCGCCCGAGACCGCACCCCCCCTCCCGCACGCGTCGTCGGACACGTCCGGGGCATGGGTCGGCGACGTCCTCTACGTGCACGCCGGAGAGCAGCCGCCCGCCTCCGGCACCGCCGAAGGCACAGGAAGGGCGGCGCTCTACGCGCTCTCCCCGGGAGACGCGTCCTGGGAGACGGTCTGGACCGGCGACCCGCTACGCGGGGCCGTGCTCGTCGGCGACGGCGAGCACGTCTACCGCGTGGGCGGGGCCGAGGTCACCGGCGCGCGGCGCGCCCGCCCCGACCTGGAGCGCTGGGACCGGGGTGACCGGCGGTGGGTCGGCCTGACGCCGATGCCGTCGGGCCGGACGGACCACGCGGCGGTAGTCGTCGGACGCGAGCTCTGGGTGATCGGCGGGTGGGCGCCCTCGGCCGGGGCCGAGGGGTTCGGCCGCGGTCGCCGGCCGCCCTCCGTGCCCGCCGCCGACTGGCGCGCCGACGTGCTCGTCGCGGACCTCGACGCGGACCCCGTGGCCTGTACCGTGGTCGAGACGGCGTCCCTGCGCATGCACTCCCTCGCCGCGGCCGTCCATGGCGACGCGATCTGGGTGACCGGGGGCATGACGCCCCGCGGGCCGGGGCTCGAGGCGCACCGGCTCGACCTGCAGACCCGGATCCTGGCGCCGGCGCCGGCGCCGCCCGTGTCCGGCCGCGGCCGGGGCGCCGGACCGGGCATCGCCTCGGCCGGGGGGAGTCTGTTCGCGAGCGACGCGAACCAGTTGTTCCGCCTCGACGAGGGCGCCGGCGCCTGGCACGTGCTCGCCTACGACATCCGGCCGGATCGCGCGTACCACGCCCTGGTCGGCGGGCCGGGCGTGCTGCACATCGTGGGGGGGGCCTCGCACGGCCGGATCCATGCCGTCGTCGACCGGGTCGAGACGGCTTCGCTCCGACCGAGCGACGTCGCCGACGCGCCGCGGCGCGCGGAGGGCGCGCCCGGCGACCGGCCTCCCCTGGCCGGCGCCCGGCGCTGGGCCGGCTTCCGGGGGCCGGCGTTCGGTCACAGCCCGGCCCGCGGCCTCCCGCTGACGTGGTCGGACGACGAGAACGTCGCGTGGCGGCACGCGGTCGGGGGCTACGGCCAGTCGAGCCCCGTGGTCTGGGACGGCGTCGTGTTCGTCACCGCCATCGACGGCCCGCTTCGCGAGACGCAGATCGTCGAGGCGGTCGACGCCGGGACCGGCGCGCTGCGGTGGCGCCACACCCTGGCGTCGAGCCAGCCCGTCGAGGTCACGAACATCGTGGCGAAGGGCGCGCCGACGCCCCGCGTCGACGCCGAGCGCGTCTACTACCTGTTCGAGAGCGGCGATCTGGGCGCCCTGGGCCACGACGGCGAGCCCGTCTGGTCCCGGTCGCTGAAGGCGGACTACGGCGCCCTCGAGGGCTACGGGCTGGGCAGCTCGCTCGCCGGCAACGACGAGGCGCTGTTCGTCCTCGCCGCCCACGACGGGCCGTCGTACCTGCTGGCGGTCGACGCGGCCACCGGCGAGACGCGGTGGAAGGCGGACCGCCCCCCGACCTCTTCCTGGACGACGCCTATCATCGTGCCCGGCAGCGGCGGGGAGCTCGTGGTGGTCAGCGTCGACGGCGCGGTCGAGGCGTACGACGCGCGGACCGGCGAGCGGGCCTGGTGGATCGACGGCCTCTCGGGCAACCGGCTCCCGTCGCCGGTCGTCGCGGGGCGGCGCATCGTCGTCCCCTCGATGGACTCCCGGTCCGTCCTCGCCCTGCCGGTCGAGCACCGCGGGCGCCTGGCGGACGAGCACGTGCTCTGGCGCGGCCAGAGCGCGACGTCGGGGATGTCGTCGCCGGTCGTGACCGGCGAGGCGATCTGCTTCACCAACTCGCTGGGCGTCCTCCGCTGCCTCGAGACGAGGTCGGGCCGGTCGCGGTGGGCCGTCCGCCTGGGGTCGCCCGCGTGGGCCACGCCGATCGTCAACGGAGACCGCGTCTACCTGTTCGGGACCGACGGCGTGGCCTCGGTCTTCGCCGCCGACGCGGCCGAGCCCATCGAGCTGGCCAGGAACGCGCTGACCGTCTCGGAACGGCTGTACGGGGTCGCCGCCGTCGACGGCGCGTTCTTCGTCAGGACGGGCCGGGAGCTCATCCGCATCGGGCGCGACGGCGACTGAGCCGGGCGAATGTGTCCCCGCGCAAGCAGGAGCCATCGCAGGCACGAGCCATGACGAAGCCGAGCCGGCCCATCGCATCCGCGGCGTTGGTGCTGGCGTGCGTCCTGCTGCCGGCCGGCTTCCTCTCGCACGGACACGACGACCGCGATCTCGACGGCCACGATCACGACTGCATCGTCTGCTGCCTCCGCGACCATTCCACCGTGGCGACGGCGGCGGGGCCCGCGCCCGCGG
>JAJEEA010000463.1 GCA_022821235.1 Vicinamibacteria bacterium | reverse complement strand
CCTCTCCGGGTATCTGAAGCTCCCCGGGCCCCATCCGGTGGCGGAGATACGGCTCAAGTACCGCCGCCGCGCGAAGGTCGCCGAGCGCTTCGTCGCGCGGGCGGGGGAGGCGGTGGCGTCGGGGCCGGCGGGAGCGGCGGAAGGCGGGGCGGCCGAGACGAAGGCGCAAGCGAACGGCGCGCAGGGCGTGGCGCCGCCGGCCGGGCGGGATGCCGCCGAGGCGCTGCCGGTCGATGAGACGCGGGACGAAGAGGCGCAGGCCGAGACGGCGGAGCAGGAGGAGGAGGCCAAGGTACCGCCACCGGCCGCCACTCCCGCTCCCGGCCCCGCCCCGGCGGAGACGCCGCCTGCGGACCCCGAGGCTCCGCCGCCCCTGATTCGGCTCTGACATGGTCGCCTCCATCGGCGCCGTCGCCTCGGCCTCGCAGGGGCTCTCCTACTACGAGCACGACGGCTACTACGCCCCCGACGACCCCGAGCACCGCCGGGCGAGCGCCTGGGCGGGCACCGGCGCGGCGGCGCTCGGGCTCGAGGGCGAGGTCGACGGCGAGACCTTCCGCGCGGTGCTCGAAGGCCGCGTTCCGGACGGAAGCGGGCGAAGGCTCGGGCGCATGGGGAAGGACGGCGCGGTCGCGCACCGCCCCGGGCGCGACCTCACGCTGTCCGCGCCGAAGTCGGTCTCCCTTGCCGCGCTTGTCGGCGGCGACGCCCGCATCGTCGACGCGCACGACCGGGCGGTGCGCGTATCGCTCGGATGGGTCGAGAGGAACGCGGCCGAGACCCGGATGAAGGACCCCGGGACCGGGCGCATGGTGCGCGCGCTCGGGCAGCGGATGGTGGCCGCGACCTTCCGCCACGACACCTCGAGGAGCCTCGACCCCCAGCTCCACACCCATGCGGTCATCGCCAACATGCTCCAGGGCGAGGACGGGAGGTGGCGCACGATGGCGAACGAGCGCCTGTATGCCTCGAAGATGCTCCTCGGCGCGCTCTACCGCGCGGAGCTCGCCCGGGGGCTCGAGCGCCTCGGCTACCGCATCGAGAAGACCCACGCGGACGGGCGCTTCGAGGTGGGCGGCGTCTCGCGCGAGGTGGTCGAGGCGTTCTCGACGCGCCGCGCGGCCATCGAGGCCGCGATGGCGGGGAGGGAGGCTGGAGCGCCCGCCGACGACCAGCGCCTCGCCGAGTGGGCGGCGCTCCTGACCCGCGCCTACAAGCGCGACGTGGACAAGGCGACGCTCCGCGAGGCGTGGACCCGGCAGGCCGAGGCGCTCGGGCTCGATGCGCAAGGGCTCGTCGCCGAGGCGCGCGAGCGCGCGGCGGGGCGGAGGGAAATGGACCGAGACACCGGTGCCCCCGTCGGAGCCGAGCCGGATGGCGGGCAAGAAGGGACCGAGCCCGCACTCGACACCCCCGCCGATCGGGCCGTCGCCTGGGGCGTGGCGCACCTGTCCGAGCGCGAGGCGGTGTTCTCGCGCAACCACCTGCTCGCCGCCGCGCTCGCCTGGCGCCCCGGCGCGGTCACCATCGCCGAGGCCGAGGCCGCGCTCGGGCGCCTGGAGGCCGCGGGCACCCTCCATGCGGCGAATCTCCCCGGGCGCGGGGAGTCGCTCACCACCGAGCGGGCGCGCATCGACGAGCGCGAGACCATCGCGCTGATGCAGGCAGGCCAGGGCCGGGGCGCCGCCCCGATGCGCGGGCGGGCGGTCGACAAGGCGCTCCGGAACGGCCCGTTGACTCCGGGGCAGCGCGAGGCGGTCAAGCTCGTCCTCGCCGCCAAGGACCGCGTGGTCGGCGTCCAGGGCTACGCCGGCACCGGGAAGACCGCGATGCTCAACCGCGCGCGGGCGCTCATCGAGCGGCGGGGCTTCGAGGTCCGCGGCCTCGCCCCCTCCGCCTCGGCCGCACGGACCCTCAACCAGGAGTCCGGCATCGAGAGCGAGACGCTGCAGCGCTTCCTCGCCCGCAACGCCGGCATCGCCGAGGGGCGGCTGAGCCCGAAGGCCGAGAAGGCCATGCGCCAGGCCTTCTCGAAGACCGTGCTCGTGGTCGACGAGGGCTCGCTCGCCTCGACCGTCCAGGCGCGGGACCTCCTTCGCATCGCCACCGCCCTTCGCCTCCCCCGCGTGGTGCTGGTCGGCGACGCGAAGCAGCTCGACGCGGTCGACGCCGGCAAGCCCTTCGCGCAATTGCAGGCCGCCGGCATGCGGACCGCGCAGATGCGCGACATCCTCCGCCAGCAGGACCCCGCGCTCAAGGCCGCCGTCGAGGCGAGCCTCGGAGGCGACATCGAGCGCGCGTTCGAGAAGCTCGGGGACAATGTGGCCGCGGTCAAGCCCGACAACCTCCCCGGCGCCGCCGCCGCGCGCTGGCTCGCACTCTCGCCCGAGCAACGCGAGCGCGCCGGGCTCATCGCTGTTGTTTCGCAGATTGTCTGATCACCGATTTCCCGGATTACTTCGCGCGATGGGTACGCGGATTTCCCACGGTGTTCGGTGATCGTCGGAAGATGGGGAGGCTCGCCGGATGTCGGACGGCGGTCGGCGCGTCAAGCCGC
>JAJEEA010000517.1 GCA_022821235.1 Vicinamibacteria bacterium | reverse complement strand
CAGGTGCGCGTGCGAGGGCATGTAGCCCCGGCCCGCGTCGATGACGGCGCGCATCTCCTCCCGGGTCAGGCGGCCGGGCAGATCGTTCACCGCGGGATACAACCCCAGCTCGTCGCCGGCCCCGTCCACGCCGTGGCACTGCACGCAGTGCAGGCCGTAGGCGCGGCGCCCGACGCCCGCCGGCGTTCCCTGCGCCTCGGCCGGTATCTCGACCATCGCGCCGATCCACGGCATGTCGTTCCCGTTGACGTACATGATGCCGGTGGCGGGGTCGACCGCCGCCCCGCCCCACTCGCCGCCGCCGTCGAGGCCGGGGAGGATGATGGTGCCCTCGCGGCTGGTGGGCACGAACTGCCCGTCGCTGCGCATGCGCCGCAGGCGGTCGAGCACGTAGCGGTGCGCCTCGGGCGAGATGTCGGTCACCTCGTCCTCGGTCATCCGCTGCCGGGTGAACGGCGGCGGCCGCACCGGCAGGGGCTGGGTGGGCCAGGCGACCTCGCCGGGGATGTCGGAGGGCGGAAACGGCCGCTCCTCTATCGAGTGGATGGGCTCGCCGGTCTCGCGGTCGAACACGAAGACGTGGGCCGACTTGGTGATCTGGGCCACTACGTCGCGGCGCTCGCCGTCCTCGACGATGGACAGCAGGTTGGGGGGCGCGGGGAAGTCGCGGTCCCAGATGTCGTGGTGAACGGCCTGGAAGTGCCAGACCCGCTCGCCGGTGGCGGCGTCGAGGGCGAGCAGGGTGTTGGCGAAGAGGTTGGCGCCCACGCGGTCGCCGCCGTAGAAGTCGGGGGTGGCCGAGCCGGTGGGGACGAACACGAGGCCCCGCTCGTGGTCCACCGACATGCCCGCCCAGTTGTTGGCGGCGCCGACGCGGAGCCAGGCGCCGGGCGGCCAGGTGTCGTGGCCGAACTCGCCGGGGTGCGGGATGGTATGGAAGATCCACCGCACCTCGCCGGTGCGGACGTCGAAGGCGCGGATGTTCCCGGGGGCGGCGGGGTTCGTCTCGGCGTTCCGCGTCGGCAGGATCAGCAGGTCGCGGTAGACGACCCCCGGCGTGTTCGAGATGACGAACAGGTCCGACACGTCGCGGCCGGCGTCGAGCCCGTCGTGGAGGTCGATGCTGCGCCCGTCGCCGAACGTCTCGACGGGGATGCCGGTGTCGGCGTCGAGGGCGAACAGCTTCGAGCCGCCGCTGGCGAAGATGCGGCGGTCGTCGCCGTCGGCCCACCACGTCACCCCGCGGCTGACGCCGCCCCGCCGCACCGTCGCCCCGTGCGCGAACGGGTCGAACTCCCAGCGCCGCTCGCCGGTCGCGGCGTCGAGCGCGAAGACCTTCGCCACCGGCGACACGCCGTACAGCACCCCCTCGACCACGATGGGGCTGGTCTGCATCTGGGTGCGGTTGGTCTCGGTGTCGGCGTCGCCGGCGTGGTAGGTCCAGGCGACCTCGAGCCGGCCGACGTTGTCGCGCGTGACCTCGGTCAGGGGCGAGTACTGGCTGCTGCCCGCCCCCAGGTAGACCGGCCAGTCGACGTCGCCGGGCGCCTGGGCGCCGGCCGGCGCCGCGAGCCCGAGGGCCAGCGCCGGGGCGGCGCATTGGCGAAGGAACGAGGGTGTTTCAGCCATGCTGCGACTCCACGGGTCGGACGAGGGGAAGCTGAATCGAGTGGCGGGTTGCCCGACCGACGTCGAACCGCCGGCCCTTCCCGAGCGGGCGTCGACCAGCGGTTCGCTGCAACCCTGGCCCCGCGGTCTCGCTCGCGCTGCCCCGCGAGCTGGCGTCGGCAAGCGGCTCGTTGCGACCCTGGCCCCACGGACTCGCTCGCGCTGCCCGCGAGCTGGTTTCGGCAAGCGGCTCGCTGCGACGGGTCACGTTTCCGGTGCCGACCGCGCCCGCGCGATCATACGCTTCACCTCGGGGTTGTCGTTGACGGGGACGATGCCCACGTCCGGATGCTCCCGCCGGAACACCCGGAACACCTCGTCGGCGAACGCGCGCCCGATCGCCGGGACGCCCGCGAAATCCAGAAGCACGGTGCTGAACAGGTCGATGCGGGCGAGCACGCGCTTCGCCTGGGACCGGGAGATCAACTGGTCGTTGCCGTACTGCGCAAGCCGCACCGGCACCACCGTCTTGTTGAAGACCGGTTCGTCCTCGCCCCCGGTGAACTCATCGAAGACCTCGCGGGTGGTCCGCGACGTGTCGCTGTCGAGCCTCAGGAACACCGCGGTTCCGCCGTCCTGCGGTCGTGCCGGAATCCAGTCTTCCTGCCGGCCGAACTCGTGCGCGAGGGAGACCCCGCCGGACCGGATGTCGAACGCGTCGAACATCCTCGACGTGAAGAAGATGCCGTCGCCGGTGTGGCGTAGCGGGTCGGTGGTCAGCTTCCCCTTCCACAGCTCGAAGATCGCGTGGCGCTCGTCGAGCAGCCCCCGTTCCCGCTGGATCTTGCGGAAGATGCCCACCCCGTCGTCCACGATCAACATCTCGGCCGCCGCCGCGGTGGTGTTGATCTGGACGGCAATCGTGGATCCGGCCGAGTGATCGACGGCGTTGTTGAACATCTCGGTGAATCCGTAGTGCCAGATGCCGCGCGCGTTCTCGGGCAGCTCTCCTAGCACCGCGGCGATGTCGCTGCGCCACACCAGGTCTTCGTCCGAGCTCTCGCGGATCCGGTACGTCCGGGTCCACTCGCGAGCGACGGCCAGCCGGTACACACGGCTGTTGGTCCGGCCGCTCTGGCGGAGGGCCCCTTCTTCCACCAACCGCCGGAGATGGCGGCTGATCGCCTGCCGGCCCACCCCGAACTCCTCGCCGGCCAGCCGGCTGATGGTGCGTGGGTTGGCCCGGACGTTCCGAAGGATGAAGCGGCGAATTGCCTCGCTTCGGACAGTCGATTTGGGCATGTTGTTGCTATGCAGTCCATAGATTGTAAATGCATCTTGCTGCAGTTGACAACATTCGGAGGCAGTATTGTCAACGCCGGTTCGGCCTCGGGAAAGCGCCCGGAGCATCTGCCGCCGCGTGAGCGAGCTGACGGCACGCATTCCCCGGACCGCACCTTGTGCTGGCACAGAACCGCTGGCGCAGCCGCACCGTCGCGTGCCGGTCATCTGCCGTTGCGTGGCCGAGCTGGCGGTGCGTATTCCCCGGACCGCACCCTGTGCTTGCGACAGAACCGCTGGCGCAGCCGCCCCGTCGCGTGCCGGTCGACCGTGGCGCAGGCCGGGCGAGCCTGGCCAGGTTTGCCACCGGGCCGACATTGGTGGAACGATGTACCGCATGTCGACGCGCATGAACCGTCAGATCGTGTTGCACTCCCGCCCCGACGGGTTCCCCACCGAGGCCGACTTCCGCCTGGTCGAGGCGCCGGCGCCGGAGCCTGCCGCGGGGGAGATGCTCGTGCGCACCATCTACCTCTCGCTCGACCCCTACATGCGGGGGCGCATGAACGCGGGGCCGTCCTACGCGGCGCCGGTCGAGCTGGGCGGCGTGATGACCGGGGGGACGGTGGGGCAGGTGGTGGCGTCGCGGCACGACGGGCTCGCCGAGGGCGACCTCGTGCTCGCCGGGGCCGGTTGGCAGGAGTACGGCCTGTCCGACGGCCGGGGCGTCCGCAAGCTCGACCCCGCGGCCGCGCCCATCTCGACCGCCCTCGGGGTGCTCGGCATGCCGGGACTGACCGCCTACGTCGGCCTCCTCGAGGTCGGCGGGCTGAAGGACGGCGACGTGGTCGTGGTGTCGGCCGCGTCCGGGGCGGTGGGCGCGGTGGTGGGGCAGATTGCGAAGATCCGGGGGCACCGGGTGGTGGGGGTGGCCGGAGCGCAGAAGAAGTGCGACTACGTCGTGGACGAGCTGGGCTTCGACGCGTGCGTCAGCCACCGCAGCGACACCCTGGCCGCCGATCTGAAGGCGGCCTGCCCGGACGGCGTCGATCTGTACTTCGAGAACGTGGGCGGCAAGGTGTTCGACGCGGTGGTGCCCCTGCTCAACACCTTCGCGCGGGTGCCGGTGTGCGGGCGCATCGCCAGCTACAACGCGACCTCGCTGCCGGAGGGGCCCAACCGGGTCCCGCAGCTTATGGGGCTCGCGCTGGTCCGGCGCCTGACGATCCGCGGCTTCATCGTCTTCGACCACGCGCATCTCGAGCCCGACTTCCTGCGGGACGTGGGCGGCTGGATACGGTCGGGCGCGCTGAAGTACCGCGAGGACGTGGTCGAGGGCCTCGACAACGCGGTCGGGGCGTTCCTGGGGCTGCTGCGCGGCGAGAACTTCGGCAAGCTCCTGGTCCGCGTGTCCGACGACCCGACTCGGTGACGTGATCGCGGGCTTCCCCGCAGTCGGTGATTCCCGGATGGGGTCGAGGCGATCGTGAGCTCCCGGCGGTCGGTGACTGCCCGGAGACGTTGAGGCGTCCGCGAGCTCCCGTCGGTGGGTGATGGTGTCGAGGCGACCGTGAGCTTTCGGCGTCGGTGATGCCCGGCTGGCGCTGAGGCCCGCCAGCTTGCGTCGGTGACTTGCCCGGCTGGCGTCGAGGCGAGCGCGAGCTCGGCGGCTGGTGATTGCCCGGCTGGCGTCGAGGCGCCCGCGAGCTCCGGGCGGTGATGCCGCATGGCGGTGAGATGCCCGGCTGGCGTCGAGGCGCCCGCGAGCTCTGGGCGGTGATGCCCGCATGGCGGTGAGATGACCGACAGCACTCCACGACGGTTCCCCGACGCGCTGGTGCTCATCGGCGGGCTGATCCTGCTGGCCCAGGTTGCGACCTACGTGCTTCCGGCCGGCGAGTTCGAGCGCGAGGGCCGGCAGGTGATCCGCGGCACCTACCAGGCCGTCGAGGCCGAGCCGCTGCCGCTTTTCACGTTCCTCACCGCGGTGCCCGCGGGGCTGGCGGCCGCGGCCGACATCATCTTCTTCATCCTCATCGTCGGCGGCGTGTTCGGCGTGCTGCGGGCGACGGGGGCGGTCGACGCGCTGATCGGACTGGCCATCGCCCGGCTCGGCGGCAGCCCGGTGCTGCTCGTGGGCGGCATGGTCACGGTGTTCGCGGTTGGGTCGTCGACGGCCGGCATGGCGGAAGAGTACATGCCGTTCGTCCCCCTGCTCGTCACCATGTGCCTGGCCCTCCGCATGGACGCGGTGGTGGGCCTGGGCATCGTGTACGTCGGGGCCGGGGTGGGCTACGCCTGCGCCGCCCTCAACCCGTTCACGGTGCTCATCGCGCAGGACATCGCGGGGCTCGAGCTGACGTCCGGGCAGGCGGTGCGCTGGCTGCTGCTGGCCGTCTGCCTCGCCGTCGGCGTCGACCACATCCTGCGCTACGCGCGCCGCCTGCGGTCGGATCCGTCGCGGAGCCTGGTGCACGACGTCTCCTACGCCGGCGGCTTCGAGATGCCGGCCGACGTCAGGCTGACCCCGGCGCGGGCGGGGGTGGTGGCGGTGTTCGTGGCCGGGGTCGTGCTCTTCGTCTACGGCGTCAGCGCCCGCGAGTGGTACCTGACCGAGCTGACCGCGGTGTTCCTGGGCATCGCCCTCGCCGCCGCCGCGGTCGCGCGCCTCGCCCCGAGCCGGGCGGCGGCGGCGTTCCAGGCCGGCGCCGGCGAGCTGGTCGCCACCGCCGTCATCGTGGGGTTCGCCCGCACGATACAGGTCGTCCTGACCGAGGGCCAGGTCATCGACACCATCATCAACGGCCTCGCGACGCCCCTCCAGGCGCTGCCGGGCCAGGCCGCGGCGGTCGGCATGCTCGCGGTCCAGACCGTGTGCAACCTGTTCATTCCGTCGGGCTCGGGGCAGGCCTACGTCACCATGCCGATCATGGCCCCCCTCGCCGACCTCACCGGGCTGAGCCGGCAGACCGCGGTGCTCGCCTACCAGTTCGGCGACGGGTTCACGAACATGGTGGTGCCCACCAACCCTCTGCTGATGGGCATGCTGGCCCTCGCCCGGATCCCCTACCAGCGCTGGCTGCGGTTCGTCGGTCCGCTGCTCGTGAAGCTGTACCTGGTGGCGATAGCGGCGCTGATGCTCGCGGTGCGGATGGGGTACTGACGCCCTCGCGCACCGGCATCGGTCGCGGTTCGTCGGTCCGCTGCTCCTGAAGCTGTACCTGGTGGTGATGGCGGCCCTGATGCTCGCGGTGCGGACGGGGGTATTGACGCCCTTGCGCACCGGCATCGGTCGCGCTGCCTGGTGGCGGTCGCGGCGCTCGCTCCCGGTGCGAATGGGTGGCGACGCCCTCGCGCACCGGCATCGGTCGCGCTGCCTGGTGACGGTCGCGGCGCTGACGCTCTCGCGGTTCGGATGGGGTGCCGACGCCCTCGCGCGCCGATATCGGTCGTGCTCCCGGGCGTTGTCAGGCGCGGTTCCCGCTCTGCAGCCGTTACCCGTTACAATGCACAGTCGGGGCCGGTGGTCCGGCACGAGGAGAGCTTCATGAGCACGAACAGCCGGTTCTTCGGAGTCGTTGCGGTGGCGGCGGTCGCGGTGATGGCCGGGTGCGGGTCGCCCGGCGAGCCGGGCGGAGCGGAGACCGCCGCGGGACCGGCCGCGGTCTTCGACGCGCGGCCCGACACGATTCAGCTCGTGGCCGACCCCGCGGCGCTGCCCGAGCTGGCCATGCAGACCCTCGACGGCCGCACCATCACCACCGCCGACCTGCAGGGCAAGGTCACCCTCGTGAACTTCTGGGCGACCTGGTGCGGCCCGTGCCGGGCCGAGATCCCCGACCTGATCCGATTGCAGGAACGCTATGCCGACCAGTTGCAGATCATTGGCGTGTCGGAGGACGAGGGGCCGGTGGGGCTCGTCGAGCGCTTCGCCGAGCAGTACGGCATCAACTACCCCATCGTGATGACAACGCCCGAGATCGACCGCGCGTTCCCCGGCGTGATGGCCCTGCCCACCACGTTCGTCGTCGATCCCGACCTGCGGGTCGTGCAGACTCACGTCGGGCTCGTCAACCCCGGAATCTTCGAGCAGGAGACCCGCTTTCTCGCCGCCATCGACCCCGGCATCAGCGTCGACCTCGTCGAGGAGGACCGCCACGGCCGCCTCGTCAACGCCGCCCACGCGACCGAGATCCCGGGCCTCGACCTCACCGTGCTGACCCCCGAGCAGCGGGTCACCGCGCTGCAGCGGCTGAACGAGGAGAACTGCAACTGCGGGTGCCAGCTCACCCTCGCCCAGTGCCGCATCAACGACTCGGCCTGCGGCTTCAGCCTGCCCCTCGCGGAGGAGCTCGTGGCGGAGATCGCCGCGTCCTGAGCGGTACCTGCGCGCCGCCCGTTCCGCGCGAACGATGCTGGCGCGAGAGATCGAAACGCGCTTGGCCGAGCCGTGTCGGCGGCATGGCGCAGAACCTCGTCCGCGAGGTCGACATCGACAGGCCGGCGTCGAGCAATCGCGTTTTGAGCTTGGCGCCGCCGACCCTCCCCAGTTTACCAACCGAGGATCACCGTTCCCTGACCACGACACCCGACACCCGACACCGCCTTGCGGCTGCGATGCATCTCGTCCTTGTCACGGTCCACGGCGGGTACAATCGGCGGTGCGGATCACGGCTGCATGAGAGTCGCGCGGCTGAGCTCGTCAGTGTCGACGCGACCTGTAGCGGTCGAGTTCCGCCTGCCGGAATGGTCGTCGACGTCAATGGCAATGGCGCCGGCAGGATCACGGTGGCCGGCGGGTCTGTCTGGGTTCTTCGAGGGCGGCGTTTCCGCCGAACTCCGTATCGCACGAATCGAGCGATACTCGGGTCGGCCGACGTATCGTGGATGTCGAACGCGGACTCAGTGAGCAGCCGACATGCTGATCCGGAGACTGAAGGTCTCGGGACTCCTGTCCTTCGGGCCAAGCGGCGTCGACCTGCCGATGGAGCCGCTGAACGTGCTCATCGGACCGAATGGAGCGGGAAAGTCCAACCTGCTGGAAGTGCTCGCGCTGCTGCGGGCGGCGCCGAGGGACCTGGCGGAGCCGATCAGGCAAAGGGGCGGCATCTGGGAGTGGCTCTGGAAGGGCGAGGAATCGACCGGTGCGGCGACCGTGGAAGTGATCGTCTACCCGCGGTACATCAAGGGCCCCCTGCGACACACGTTGGTGGTCGCTGACAACGGCGGACGCTTGCGGGTGACCGCCGAGGAGATTGCGTTCGCCGAGGATCGGCGGCCGTACGGCGCGCGTTACGACACACGTTCTTTGGCAGCCGGGGAGTTCGATTGGAAACGGGAGTATCGACTCTCGGGCGGCCGGCATGCATTCGACGTTCGAGGACGCGACAACCCAGGATTCCAGAGCAACGACGGTGATGACGCCGAGCCTGAAGAGTCGGTCCTTTCGCAGATCCGCGATCCGCGTGTGTACCACCTTCTGAGCGTGCTGCAGAAGGAGTACGAGCGTATCCGCCTGTACCAGAACTGGTCGTTCGGGCCATCGGCGGCGCTCCGCCGGGACCGCAGTGCTCACGCAGCCAGCGATTTTCTGGACGACGGCGCCGGAAACTTGGCGCTCGTCCTCTCGCATTTTCGAGGATCGGCGAAAAGGGAGCTCGTGGAGGCGCTGCGCGAGCTGTTCGACGGCGTCGTGGACGTGTCCTGCCCGGTGACGGGTGGCGCCGTGTCGCTCTATCTGGACGAACGCGGTGGGCGCCAGATTCCGGCGACTCTCCTCTCCGACGGGACGCTCCGGTATCTGAGCCTGCTCGCGATTCTACTGCATCCCTCTCCACCACCGTTGGTCGCCCTGGAAAAGCCGGAACTGGGCCTGCATCCGGACGTCGTTGCGGAGGTTGCGAAACTGCTCGTCCAGGCGTCCGAGCGGACACAAATCGTGGTCACGACCCACTCGCGCATTCTCGTCGACGCTCTGACGGACCATCCGTCGAGCGTAGTCGTCTGCGAGAAGGGGAACGGAGAATCACGATTCGAACGACTGGACGGGACCAGACTGAACGCGTGGCTGGACAGATACAGTCTGGGCGAGCTCTGGAGCTCGGGCGAACTGGGGGGCAATCGCTGGTGAGCGCCGTGCTCTACATCGAAGGCGGCGGAGATCGCGACGAGAACCTCGCTCGCCTCTTCCGGCGCTCTTGGACGAGGTTCTTCGCTGCCGCCGGACTCGAAGGACGCATTGCCCAGAGTCGTGAAGGGCGGCGGTCGCGCGAGGACGTTCGATCTCTTTCGGACGGCGATCGGGAACGCGCGTCCGGGACACGTCCCGCTCCTGCTGGTAGACAGCGAGGCGAGGGTGGCAAGCGGCCATTCGCCGTGACAGCACCTGCACGCACGGGACGGTTGGGAGCGCCCGCGAGCCGCCCGCGATGAGCAGGCGTACGTGATGGTACAGGTCATGGAGACATGGCTGCTGGCGGATCGGGACACACTTCGGAGTTACTTCGGTGCACCTTTTCGCCAGAACGCGCTTCGGCAGTGGCCCAATCTGGAAGATGTGTCCAGGCGTGACGTCCTCGACGCGCTCAGGCGGGCGACCGCCGGGTGCCCACGACCCTACGCCAAGGGTGCGGTTTCGTTCGAATTGCTGGAACGGGTCGACCCCGCCCGCGTCCAGGCCGAGTGCCCACATGCGAAGGCGCTCCTGGACTTTCTGCGAACCCTGTAAAGAGGAGGCAGACCGTCTTCCCCCGCCCGAATCCGGACAGAACCCCTTTCGGGTAGTGGCCGGGTCGTCCATGTCGTCAATCCTTCGTGACAGTCGGCGCGGCAGGACTGAACTTCCAGGGGACCGGGGTCGCGCAGGCTGGATCACGAACCGCCCGCGCTGGCGGCGACGGCGGCGCCGAGGGTCGAGATGGCCTCGGCGAGCATGCCGGGCAGCCCGTCCAGGGTGCCGTCCACCTTGACCGACTCGACGAATGCCCCGTCGGAGACCTGGAGCAGCCGGGCGGTGAGGCGGAGCTGCCCGCCGACGTGCTGGTAGCCGCCGGTGACGAGCCAGTCGGCGTCGCGCGCGGCGGCGACGGACAGGGCACCCGGTCCGTCGGTGGCGCCGGTGTCGAGAGGGACGAGCGCGACGCCGGGGAAGCCGGCCATGCGCCCGGCGACCGCCGACGCGATGGTG
>JAJEEA010000132.1 GCA_022821235.1 Vicinamibacteria bacterium | reverse complement strand
TGTTCCATGCACCACGGTCGACCTGCCAGAATCCGTGCGGCGGCGCGACCCCGCTGAGCCGTAACTTTCCGACCAACCGGCCCATTCACTCCCACTTTCCACGGGGAAAAGCCGATCCCTGACCCGGTAACCGAATACCTCTCGCCTTCTACGATCGCCAGCATCCTCTGTTCGCCGTCGCCCAGGACCAGATAGTCCCACTCCAACTGCGGGTCGTTCACAAGCGCGGCGGACTGCAAGGTCGGAGCCTGGCCTCCGATCACGATAGTCGGACGGGCCTTGCCTGTGTGCGGCCTCAGCTTCGACACGATCGCGCGCACGGATTCGAGGGTCGAGGTTACGACGTTGAACCCCACGAAATCCCAACGGCACGGCTCTGTCGTCAGCATCCTCACGTACCGTGGATAGCGGTGGCAATCCAGCAGCTCGACGTCATGGCCGTGACCCCTGAGGTGAGTTGCCACGCTTGCAAGGCCGAGGGGCGGTGTCGTGGTCGCGCCCGCCGCCGGAGACGTGTTCTCGTCAAACCCAAGCGGGGGCAGCACAAGCGCTACGCGGCGAAAGCGCGCGCGAGCCACCTGTCGAGCCTCCTCGACTTCAGGATGTTCCGCGGTCCTTCCGAACAGCAGCACTCCGGCGGGGTCGACATCCCGAATCTGCACTCTGGCAATATGGGGCAACCTTTTCTCGTTCTCGGCGGAATGCTCGCGGCAATAGAGGTGCAGAAACTCTCGATGGAGCCAATAGTAGCGTGGCGGCGTCAATGCTGCGCCGACGACCGTGGCGGTCAGCGCGCGGGCTCGCAGGCAGTCGCGCTTGGCAGGCCGCGAGCCGAGAAGCGCTCGCCGGCGGACGAAATCGAATGCAAGCACCAGGGCGGCCCAGCGGATCGTGTCGTCCTCGTCCGACGCCATCGCCTCGAGGCAGTTCTGCGCGAGTGACGGTTCGAGCTCCGACAGGGCGAGACGGGCCAGGGATACCTTGTCGCCGCGCCAGCCCCCGGCCGAGTCGGACGTGTGGAACAGCTCGTGGAGCTCCCGGCGGAAGGCGGTCAAAAGGCCAGGCGCCCCGGTCGAAGCGGTCCGGGCGAAGAGGTACGAACAGAACGCCGGTCCCGCCTCGCCGGAAGTCCCCGCGAAGACCCGCGACAGCCCGTGTCGCCCGACCTCCTCGCTTCGCGCCCTTTCCTCGGCGTATGCCGTACCCAGGCAGGACTCAGCAAGCACCGCGTCCAGTCGTTGCTGAGTCCTCGCATCCGGCGGCAGGCCGGAAGCCACCAGGCGGGCCGCCCGCTGGGCGACCCCGACGTCGGCGTTGGGCAGCGTGACGTGATGCGCGAGCATGTCCAGGGCGAACTCGGTGCAGCGGGAGTGGAACGCGTAGAAGAGCAGCTCCTTGCTCAAAAACGGCGTCTCGGCGACGCGGTCCTTGAGGCAATCGAGGAGCTCGTGGACATCTTGGTCGGTGTGAGCGATACCGTAGACGGCCGCCATTAGGCGCCACACCACATCAACCCAAACCCCAGAAGACGGTGTGGAGGGTTCGGCCAGGGACTGCGCGAGTACGAGCATGCGGGCGCGGAGATCGGCGAGATGGGAAAACTGCGGGCTGTCGCGTATGGCGATCGCGCTCAGTATGGAGCAGGTTCGTTGCCATCCGTTCTCGGCGAATCGCTCCGGGAGTCGCTCGACGATCGAGTGCTTGAAGAACTTTTGGTCTCCCAGGCCCGCTCGGCGAAGCACGACCGCCGCGGCGCGGCGGTCCTTCCAGGAGTTGCTGTCGCGCAAGCGATGGAGATTGGGAGCGCCGTCGATGGGGTCGAACCGGCCGGTGA
Organism: Vicinamibacteria bacterium; assembly: GCA_022821235.1. GTDB lineage: Bacteria > Acidobacteriota > Vicinamibacteria > Vicinamibacterales > UBA8438 > JAJEEA01. The sequence goes on along the minus strand of JAJEEA010000132.1, from coordinate 13,989 downwards.
GGGTGGCGTTGAGCGTGTCCTGAGCCAGGGCAGGCAGCGGAAACTCTCGCGTCTCTGTCTTGACACGCTGAGCGAGGTCCCGTTCTCCCTGCAGGGTGGCGTCTGCGGACTGTGCGGTCTTGCGGAGCCGGGCCGGGTCGGTACCAACAAAGACTACGCGCACTGACAGGCGAAGAGGCCTGAGGGGCTGGAGCAACTCGTCAATTGTAACACTGTATTCGGTGTCGGTGAGAAACAGGTCGAGTGTGAGGCTATCTTTGACGTCGGCGGTCGGGATATCCTTAGGGGCGATACGGAGGCGTCGATATCCGTTTTGGTGTTTCGCAACCGCGTACACGTGAGACGGGGGATGCAAGACGAGAAGCGAGCGGGCGGTTTCGGTAATGGCTACGTGTTCCTCCGCTAGCCTCTGGAAGACACCGGTGTACAGGCGAATGCCGATGTTGCGAAGCTCCCCCAATAGATTGTCGTCGTGGAGATGGCTGGAGGTGACGACGAATTGCGGTACGACGCCGGTCATTTCGAGGTGTCTGGAGAAATACGACAAAAGAAAGGACGTGTTGATGTCTTTCGCGAATAACACGCGGTCGGGGTCGAGGCCTCGGTTCCAGCGTTCGGTGTCGGTGGGCAATAGTCGGGGCCCTGCCACTCCAGGCTCGAGGCGGGCCACATACGGCGTTGTGTCGCCGTCGTCGAATGCGAGGCCAAGGCGAGCCTGAGGGTTATCCGCTCGATAGTCCGCTAGACGAAGACCAGACAAGCGGGCGAGCAAGTACCTGGGTTCTTGTCTTGCCGCAACCGTGAGTGGGTTCAGCAACCGATTCATGTAGTGGACGGATGCGTAGAAGAGCCGGTTGATATCGATATTGTATTGGGGCCGGAGATTGGGCTCTACATTGATGCCGGCGTCGAGCAAGACCGAGCGCCCCTGGCCTTTACGATTGGTGTCGTCGCAAGCATACCATACTTTGTCGGGGCGGAGCGCGGCGATGATATGGGCGCAACTGGGTTGCGTTTGGAAATCCTTGCAGGGCTCGAGGGTGGACAGAAAGATGACGGGGGCGTCGTAGCGCCGGCGGAGGGTGGCGCCGGCGCAGCGGAAGAGGTCAAGGAACTTGTCCCTGCTATCCGCGGAAGCCAACCAGGCGCGGTGCTCATAGGAGCGCTTTATGCGTTGGAGCAGGTCGTCGTCGAGACCGCGGAGAGCGTCGCGAATGGCGAGGGGCTCGGCGTGCGGCTCGTTGTGTTGTTTCTTGCGGCTGACCCCGAGGAGTTGTCCGTCATCGGTAATCAGCGCCGCGGCGACGAAGGGGTCGGGAAAGGGGTCAGGCTGGCGAGGGAGCGGGGAGATCCGGAAGGCCGCGTAATCGAGCAGCACCTGGAGAACGGCCCCCGGGGAGTCGCATGACCGCAAAGCGTCGCGGATGAGCGGGGCAAGAACGTGGAGCGCGTTGGGTGGCGTAGACATTTCGTGTGTGGGCGGGAATCAACGCTGGGATGCGTGGGTGCTGCTCGGACGCGGCCCGCTGCGCCATGTCAGCCGATCGAGTGGAAGAACGTCGTCCTTATACGGCGAGATCAAGATCGACCCGCCAAGCTCAAGCCCGCCTCAAGAGCCACACTCGCAGCGTGGTCCTGGGATTCCCGGCACACGCGGGGATGGACCCGGCTGCACGTGGGCCCGACCCCAGAGCCCTCCTCCAACCCCACCACCGCGGCCCGCAGTTGGATCAGGTGCGCCGGCCGGATCGGGGTCGTGCCCCCACGGGTGACGCGTCCGTCCACGGCGGCGCCGACCGACGGGCCGGCGCATACGCCGACGCGAGCGCCGATCGTAGCACCATCAGATGGAGCAGCCGGACCGGCGTCACCCGTGGCCGCACGACCGGGTCCGTGCACGCGAACCGGCCCATACCCGCTACGGGCGGCAGGGCGCAAACGCGGATCCGCAACTCCGTGAAGTGCACCGCCCTGACCGGCGTCTCGCGCGGCACGGTGGGGTGGTCGGTGAAGGGTCGCTGCTCCGGGACCGTGAGCGACTGGCTCGCCGACATGTTCGTGCGGCCGACGTCGGTCGCCGTCACCGTCACCAGCGACGTTTCCGCCGACATCCGCGTCACCGTCACGCGGCTCCCCGGCGGCGACACCAACGCCACCGATGGAGAGGACGAGTTCGCCCCGTAGCTTAACGCATCGGCGTCTGGATCACGGAACGTCCCCCCCAACCCGAACCGTTACGGCAGACTCGTCCAACGCGATCGTCAGCGGGGGCAAGGTCGCAACCGGCTCCGAGGCAGCGCTCTGGGAGCGGTCTACCTCAAGGGGTTGCGGGCAGAGGTCGATCAGCGTCTCGGCCGACTCGAGTGCCCTTTCGGGTCGGCCGCGCGGTGCCGGCAAAGGTCGCGCGTCGGTTCGGCTTCGGACTCATCACCCTCCTCGGGCTGGCGCTCCGGTCTGGCCCAGTCGTGTGTGCATCGGCCCTAGGACGACGATGCGTTGACGGTGCGGTCGCGGTGGGCGCTCTCCTGCTGGCATCGACCTCTCCCCTGCTTCCGTTTAACCTCGACGGCTTGGCGTTCGCGCCGCTCTTCGTCGAGGCGGTCGAGTTCGGCCCGGCTGGCGGGTCGGCGACAGCCCCAGGGCGTGGCCTCGGCGATCGATCGAGGCCAGCCCGAGCACCGGCCGCGTCGTCGTCCTCGACGAGATGCCCGATGAGGACGACGGCTAGATCTAACGGCGGGGCGGGTACGGCGCCGCGCGGGCGCTGAGGCCGTCCCGGCGCATGTCCACCCGGGGCGTCGGCCCTTCCGCGTCGACGGGCGCGACGGTCACCACGTACTGCATCCCCAACTCGCGGCCGATGCCGGCGAGGGTGTCTCCCAGGGCCGCGGGAGCCTCTATCCGCTCGAAGCGGCCGCCGGTGGCGGCGGCGAGGCGCTCGAAGTTCGGGAGGGGCACGGCGGTGACGGACACGCCGGAGAACAGCACGCCGTGGGCGGCCAGCAGGTCCGAGAGCCCGTCGAGGTCGCCCGACAGATCGGCCGCCCGGCGCCGGCCGCGCACCTGCGACGACTGCAGCTCGGAGCGGGCCATCTCGGTGGCCTGGCCCAGCATGACGACGACCGGGCGCGCCGCGCCGCGGGCGTTCAGGTCGTTCACGGCCTCGACGATGGCGGCGTCCAGTTCGCCGTCGACGCTCTGCATGTCGAGGATGCTCTCGCCGTCGAGGGCGCCGATCAGGCGCGCGATGCCGGCGTTGAGCTGCCGCTGGGTCACCGCGAGGTTGTCGAAGACGGCGACGATCTGCACGGCCGGGGGCGTCGGCGTCACGTCCACCAAGTCGAGCTTGACCCCGCCGGCGCTCACCGTGAAGTCCTCGCGCGACAGGCCCGCCGCCGGTGTGCCGTCCTCGTCGACGACGGTCACGAGCAGGCGGGCGGGTGCCTGGGCCAGGGCCGTCTGCACGACGACAGCGAGCACGACAAGCGCCACGTTCGAGGGTCGTGAAGACAGGGTCGATGTCATTGGCGGTCAACCTCTCTCGTCAGCGGCCGTCAGGTCTGTCAGTCGTCGACTTCGTCGGTTGCGACGACGCGAAGTCTGCTCGCTTTTCGCGCCGTTCCTCTGCGTCCTTCCGCCGCCCGTACACGAAGACCGCCACCAAGCCGGCTAAGGCGCCTGCGATCGTCGAGGGCGTGTCCCCGGCGCTCCGCGGTCAGCTTGCCGCCGAGAGCATTCGATTCCAGCGCCTGCCGGTGGGCGGCCTGCCGTTCGGCCATTGCCACTATGCGCTCCGCGCAACCGGGGAACGCCTCGTTGTACTTCACCAGCACGGGGGCGGCAAGGGGCCTCGATACTCGACAGCGACGAGACTCTCGACCTGAGCGGGGGCTTCGGGCGACGACCGGTTGGCTGGCGGAGCGGCCTCAGTGGCGTCCGGCTTCGTCGATATCTGCCGTGTCGGTCGGTTGCGGGAGGATCGGCTCGCGTTCCACCATCGTCATCGCGTCGGCGAGATCCTGGCCGACGACGCGCCAGTCGCTGTGGAGGGCCCGCGCATCGGCCAAGTGGTCGGTGGGGCTGTCGTTGTACGTGTCGAACACGCCGAACAGGTCGAACACGCGAGCGACCCCGGACCGGAAAGACGGCATGGCGAAAAGGTAATCGGTTCGCATGGGCGGGCTGTCACAGACCGGTTCTTGAGCCGTTTGTACTACAAGTTCTGCCCGAGTGTCACGCTCACGGGTCAGGCCGGAGGCAGCAGTTCCGCGAGCAGTTCGGCCGGGTGCACGGCCCGGGCCTCGGCGAGGTCGTGCACCTGGTGCCGGCAGGAGACGCCGGCGGCGACCAGCCGCTCGTTCGGCTCCAGGGCACGGGCGGCCGGCAGCAGCCGGCGCTCGCCGATACGCCGTGAGAGGTCGAAGTGCTCGCGCGCGTAGCCGAAGGATCCGGCCATGCCGCAGCAGCCGGCGTCGAGGTCGACCACCTCGGCCCCGGGGACGCGGGACAGCAGGGCGCGGGCCGGGGGCAGGAGGCCGAGCGACTTCTGGTGGCAGTGTCCGTGGAGCAGCAGCCGCTCGGGGCCGGGCTGCAGGTCGAGGCGGACGGCGCCGGCGCTCAGCTCGCGCTCGAGCCACTCCTCGAACAGGACGCACGCCCCGGCGACGTCGCGGGCCTGCCGTTGCGCGTCGCCGCGCAGCAGCGACGGGAGGTCCTCACGCAGGGACGACAGGCAGCTCGGCTCGAGGACGACGACCGGTTGCCCGGCCACGGCGAGGGGATGGAGGCGCGCCACGGCATCTTCTCCGCGGCGCCGCGCCTCCCGCAGCAGGCCCTGCGAGATGAGCGGCCGGCCGCAGCAGACGTCCGGCCCGAGGGCGACCCCGACCCCGGCGCGGTCGCAGACCGCCGCCGCCGCCATCCCGATCTCCGGGTGGTAGTAGTTGGTGAAGGTGTCGGCGAACAGGACGACGGACGCACCGTTGCCGTTGGCGGGACGGGGGCGCGCGCCCCACTGCGCCCGCAGGGTGCGGGTCGCCCACCGCGGCAGCGCCCGCCGCCGGTCCAGCCCCAGCAGCCGCTCGTTCACGGCGCGGACCCAGGACATCCCGAGCCAGGGGTTGATGAGTCCCGCCAGCGGGCTCGCCGCCGCCGACAGCTCCCGGATGTGCCCGAGCAGCCGCGCCCGCAGCGGCGTCCCGTGCCGGGCGTGGTAGTCGGCGAGGAACTCCGCCTTGAACCGCGCCATGTCCACGCCGACCGGGCACTCCGCCTTGCACGCCCGGCACTCCAGGCACAGGTCGAGGGCGTCGTGCACCCCCCGGTCGCCGAGCCCCGCCTCGTCGAGGCGGCCGGTCATCGCCGACCGCAGGGCGTTGGCCCGCCCCCGGGTCGAGTGGGTCTCGTCGCGAGTCGCCATGTAGGACGGGCACATCGTGCCGTCCAGGGTCTTGCGGCACGCGCCGACCCCGCTGCACATCTCGACCGCGCGCCCGAGGCCGCCGAACGCCGCGTAGTCGAAGTAGCCTTCCGGCTGCGGGGTCCGGTACTCGGGGCCGTACCGCAGGTTGGCGGTCAGGGGGGGCGCGTCGACGATCTTGCCGGGGTTGAACAGCCCCGCCGGGTCGAACGTGCGCTTGACGGTGCGGAACGCCTCGTAGAGCTCGGCGCCGAACATCCGCGCCATGAACGGGCCGCGCACCAGCCCGTCGCCGTGCTCGCCCGAGAGGGCGCCGCCGTACTCGAGCACCAGCTCGGCGATGTCGCCGGCGATCGCCTCGAACTGGCGCACCCCCGCCTCGGTCTTCATGTTGACGACGGGGCGTACGTGGAGGCAGCCGACGGAGGCGTGCGCGTAGACGCCGGTGGTGCTGCCGTGGCGCTTGACGACGTCGAGGAACCGGGCGATGTAGTCGCGCAGCCGCGCCGGGGCCACCGCGGTGTCCTCGACGAAGGAGATGCTCTTGGCGTCGCCCTTCATCGCCATCGACAGCCCCAGCGACGACTGCCGCAGGCGCCAGATGCGGGCCTGGGCGGCGGCGTCGACGGCCCGTGTCGTGCGGCACGCGATGCCCCGCGCGGCGAGGTCCTTCTCGATGGCCTCGAGGCGGCCGGGCAGCTCGGCCGCGTCGTCGGCGTAGAGCTCGACGCAGAGGAGCGCGCCCGGCGTCTCGTCGCCCTGCAGCACCGCCCGGCGCAGCGCGTCGAGGGCGGGGCTCTCGCGGGCGTGGTCGAGGATGAAGCGGTCCATCACCTCGACTGCCGACGGCCGGTGCTCGAGGATCGCGGGGGTGGCCCCGAGGGCGTCGAGGAGGTCGTCGAACTCGAGGGCGAGCACCGCCTTGGCGTCGGGCAGGGGCACCAGGTTGACCCGCGCCTCGACGACGAGGCCGAGGGTGCCATCGGAGCCGACGATCAGCTCGGCCAGGTTGAACGGCCGGCCCGGGTCGGTGAACCGGTCGAGGTTGTAGCCGCCGACCCGGCGCAGGATCTTCGGGTAGCGGCGGTCGATCTCGGCCGCGTGGGCCGGCGCCAGCTCGCGCACGGTCCGGTAGCAGGCGCCCTCGAGGGTGTCGGCCGCGCAGGCCGCGTCGAGCTCGTCCGGGGCGAGCGGCCGCAGGTGGGCGACGGAGCCGTCGCCGAGCGCCACGTGGAGGTCGAGCACGTGGTCGATGGTCTTGCCGTACAGCACCGAGCGCGCCCCGCTCGAGTTGTTGCTGATCATGCCGCCGACGGTGGCCCGGTTCGCGGTCGAGATGTCGGGGGCGAAGCGCAGCCGGTGGGGCGCGAGGTGCGCGTTCAGCTCGTCGAGGACGATGCCGGGCTCGATGCGCGCCCAGCGTTCCTCGGGGTTGACCTCCAGAACGCGGTTGAAGAAGCGGGAGGTGTCGAGCTGCAGCCCCTCGCCGATGGCCTGGCCTGCCTGCGAGGTGCCGCCGCCCCGCGCGGTGATCGACACGCCGTGCCGCCGCGCGATCCCGATGGTGCGCAGCACGTCGTCGCGGTGGCGGACGACCACCACGCCGGCGGGCTCGATCTGGTAGACGCTCGCGTCGGTCGAGTAGAGCGAGCGGCTGATGCGGTCGAAGCGCACCTCGCCGTCGATGCACGCCTCCAGATCGCGTTGCAGGCTGTCGCTCACGGGGGGAGTATATCCCCGCTCCGGCCCGTCCGGCCCGCCCTGGCGCCGGCGGTCTGCGCCGATACCCCACGGCGGTTTGATCTCGAGCGCGCGCCGGTGATACTCCGTGCCGGCGCGCGACGGCGGTGCGGATGGTCTTGGGTGCGCGCTTCAACCGCGCGGATTGTCCGGAGGTTGGGCGCCGTGCCAGACGGCGACGACCCAGACGATGGAGTTCCGGATCCGGTAGAAGAAGCGGTAGGGACGCAGGATGACCTCGCGATAAGGCAGATCCGGAAACTCGGGCACGACGCGGCCCGATTCGGGGAAACTCTCCAGTCTGCGCAGGGCTGCTTCCGCCCGCTCCCGGAACGCTGCCGCGGCAACGGGGCTCTCGCAGCGGATGTAGGAGACCGCGTCCACGAACTGCCGGCGTCCGGCAGGCGTGAAACGGACCTTCACGAGCGATCGGCCGCGAGGACGGTATCTGCTTCGGCCAGCACGTCCTCGAGATCGTGTCCGGCGCCGGCCGTGATCTCCTGCTCGCCACGTACCAGTAGCCTGAGCAGCTCGCGTTCCCGCTCGGCTCGTTCATAGGCCGCCACGCTGAGCATGACCGCCGCGCCGCGTCCGCGTTGGGTGATCACGAGCGGTTGCGCGGAAGCCTGCAGGCGTTTCAGTACGGCTGCGGTGTCCTGGCGCAGATCCTTGACGGGGACGATGTGAGGTATCCGAGTGTCCAATAGTGGTCTCCAAGCGTACTTCCCAGCATACAACAGAAGAGTCTGTCTGGTCTGCCTGTGGTGCGAGTGCCGAACGCAAGCCGTTTGCCGGCGGCGGGAAGCGGGGCGGCCGCTCACGCCCCCCAGACGGTCACGGCGCGTCCGTCGAGGGACTCCTCGCGCCGGTACAGCTTCTCCTCCCACGGCTTCGACTCGTCGCGGTCGAAGACCACCAGGTGGCCCGACTCGCCGCGGCACCGGTCCATGTAGGCCAGGGTGTGCTCCACGCCCTCGCGGATCGTCGCCTCCAGGCTCCCGCGCAGGATCTGGCACTCCACCACGTGGCGGCGCGCGGGCATCCCGGCGTCGGCGGCGACGCCGGGGCGGATCGGCGGCCACACGATCAGCAGGTCGGTGCGTCGGCGGCCCAGGGCGTACTCCCGCTCGATTCGCCCGCCGCCGTTCACGATCCGGTGCAGGAACGCCTGCAGCAGCAGTTGCGGCCCCGCCTCCCGGTACTGGAAGCGCTCGATCCAGTGTTCCGAGTGCTCCCGGAAGAAGTCCTGGAACCCCGCCAGCAGGCCGTCCATGTCGAGGTCGCCGTCCGGCTCCACGTTACCACTCCGTCTCGAGGGCGATCTCCGCTTCGCGGGCGTACATGAGCTCGCGCGGGATCACCTCCCGGTAGATCGGGTTGGCGATCCGCGCCGTGCCGCTGCGCGCCAGCAGGCCGAGGTCCCGGACGTACTCGACATCGTCGGGGCTGGCCCTGCCGGCGGCGTCGCCGCTCAGCACCGGCTCGATCACGCGCCGCACGCGCTCCTCGTCCAGCTTGTCCGCGAGCTGGTGCAGGTGCGTCTGCCGGCCCAGGACGAGCCCCTCCCGGGCGTCCATGACCGCCTCCCCGTCGATGGTCCGGGAGCGGTCCCGGTTGGCCTTGTTCCTGAAGCAGGCCTCGTAGGCCAGCGCGTTGACCAGCCACGGCTGGCCTTGGGACTGGTCCCACACCGCGGCGAGCGCGGCCTCGGTGAACTGTTGCCAGGTCTCCGCGGTGTGCTGCCCGAGCAGCGCGCGCACGTCGGCCTCGTCGAAGTCGCCCAGCCGCAGCGACGCCGCCTTGATGTTGAAGGCGCTGCCGCCGGTGACGATCCCGCCCGCCGACGCCGAGTGGATGCGGTAGTCGCGCACGTCGCGGACGCCGCACAGGATCACGCTCTGCGGGAACCCCGCCGGACGCATGTCGTACCCGGCGCGCAACTGGCGCAGCACCGAGATCAGCGTGTCGCCCACCAGCGTGTCGATCTCGTCGAGCAGGAGCACGAGCGGCCTGGGGTCGTTCAGGGACCACCGGCCGAGCGCCTGGCGCAGGGCGCCGTGGGGACCGGCGCGGTCCAGCGTCCGCTCCCACGTCTCGTCGAGGAAGCCGTCGCCGAGGGCGACGAGGGCGCGTTCGGAGATCTCCGCCAGCACGGTCCGAATCCCGGCGGCGACGTCGCCCCTCGCCGTCTGGCCGGTCTCGACGTTGGTGTACACGCAGCGGTGTGCGCCGCGCCCGTTCAGCAGGTCGCGCAGCGCCAGCAGCGCCGAGGTCTTTCCCGTCTGCCGCGGCGCGTGCAGCACGAAGTAGCGCTTCCCGTCGATGAGGCGCAGGATCTCGTCGAGGTCGAGCCGCCCGAGCGGCGGAATGCAGTAGTGGTCTTCGGCGACCACCGGCCCGGAGGTGTTGAAGAAGCGCTCGACCATCGGCATCGTCTCGTTCAGAGGGCGCCGCCCGGCACCCATCGTAGCGCCTCGCACGGGTTCGATGCGGACATGGACCGCCGCGCGGCGCCGGCGGGTCGTTCGGCGGTCCTCGATCGGCGCGAGGGCCGATCGTGGGACGAGGAGATCCTCCCGGCGCGAAGCCTCCCTGGACGCCCCGTACGACTGCGGTGTGGGGCGTCCGAGAATCGCCATACCGTGTCCCGGCGCCCCGGTGCGGGGGTGGGAATCGACCCGGGGGGGGTGCACGACACGAAATGAGATGCCGCCGAGAACGACACCGAAACCGCCGGCCTGCCGAGTGCCGGGGGGACATTTCACTAATCTGTCGTGCACCCACCCGGGCTCGGGATTCCCGGATGGATGATAGATTGTCCGACACTCGGGGCGCACCTCGCCCCGCAACCGGAGAGCGCGCGCATGTCCTACCGAGCCGGCCGTCACTTCCTGCAGATCCCCGGACCCACCAACGTGCCCGACCGCGTGCTGCGGGCCATGTCGCAGCCCACCATCGACCACCGCGGCCCCGAGTTCCAGGCCCTGGGGCGCGAGCTGCTGTACGGAGTCCGCGAGGTGTTCGGCACCACCCGGCCGGTGGTCATCTTCCCCGCGTCGGGCACCGGCGCCTGGGAGGCGGCCCTCGTCAACGTGCTGTCGCCCGGCGACCGCGTCCTGATGTTCGAGACCGGGCACTTCGCGACCCTCTGGAAGCAGATCGCCGAGCGGATGGGCCTCGCCGTCGAGTGGGTGCCAGGCGACTGGCGGCGCGGCGTCGACCCCGCCCAGGTCGAGGCGCACCTTCAGGAGGACCGCGGGCACGCCGTCAAGGCGGTGTGCGTCGTCCACAACGAGACCTCGACGGGGGTGGCGAGCCGCATTTCCCTCGTCCGCCACGCCATCGACCACGCCCGGCACCCGGCCCTGCTCATGGTCGATACCATCTCGTCGCTGGGGTCCATCGACTACCGGCACGACGAGTGGGGGGTCGACGTCACCGTGGGGGCGTCGCAGAAGGGCCTGATGCTGCCGCCGGGGCTCAGCTTCAACGTCGTCGGCGAGAAGGCCCTCGCCGCCCACGGGCGGGCGACCCTGCCGCGCGCCTACTGGGACTGGAGCGCGGTGCTCGCGGCCAACGAGAAGGGGTTCTTCCCCTACACGCCGGCCACCAACCTCCTCTACGGGCTGAAGGAGGCGCTGGCCATGCTGCGGGAGGAGGGCCTGCAGCGGGTGTTCGCCCGGCACGCGCGCCACGGCGAGGCGACGCGGCGCGCGGTGCGGGCGTGGGGCCTCGAGATCCTGTGCGCCGTCCCCGACGAGTACAGCGACTCGATCACGGCGGTGATGATGCCCGACGGGCACGACGCGGACCGCGTGAGGACGGTGGTGCTCGACCGCTTCGACATGTCGCTGGGGGTGGGGCTGACGAAGCTCGCCGGCCGCGTCTTCCGCATCGGCCACCTCGGCGACCTCAACGACCTGAGCCTGCTCGGCACCCTGGCCGGGGTCGAGATGGGCCTGAAGCTCAGCGACGTTCCGGTCGCCGCGAGCGGCGTCGAGGCCGCGATGGGCTATCTGGCGGAGTGCGCGCAGGCGGCGTCGCAGCCTTGAAGCAGCCCGTCGGGCTCCACTACCCGATCCGGACCGGAAGCTCCGTCACGGAGTCGCCGGGGCCGTCTATCGTGAGGACGTAGTCTCCCGTCGCCCACCCCCCGGCCGGCGCCTCGAACAGCGGTTCGGTCAGGACGACCGTCCCCCTGCGGAGCGTCATCACCCGAACTATCGGTTCCGCTTCGAACTTCCACAAGGCGTACCGCGGGCAGGCTAACGAGCCGTCCTGGGCGTCACCGCACTTGGTGGAAAACTGTCTCGAGATGGGGAACATGGCGGCCGCGTCCGAGGTCGAGATGGTTCCGAACAGTCCCAGAATCTCCTCGCGATTCGCCCGGATAGTCCCCAGGTCCGGTTGCGGGATGCGTGTGCCGTCCGGTCCGACCAGGTAGATGTCGCGGTGCGGTCGGAGAGCGCTGTTGACGAACGGCTCGATGGCCATGTCGAGGTACAGCCATCTGCTGATGGGGGTCGCGACGTACAGGGCGCCGGCGCGCAGCACGCCGCCGGACTCGGAGCGCGTGAGGTGCACTTCCAGGCTCTGGGCCGACGACCCCACGCACAGCACTGCCACGCTCAGCACAACCGCGAGCGTTCTGATCATGCTTCTCTTCCTCTGATCGCAGGGGCGCGCCTCGACGATAAGACCGGCGCACGGATCCTAGCCGCCTAGCCCGCCAATCGTCGCCTGCGGCTCCGCTTGGCGCCCAACCAACCCTCCAGGAGTCCGCTCCGTTCTATGGCGCAGGCTCCTGGCCGATCGTGACGGGAAGCTGCGTCATTGAATCCCCGGGGCCGTCTATCGTCAGGGTGTAGTCTCCGGCCGCCCACCCCTCGTCCGGCGCCTCGAAAAGCAGCTCGGCCATGACGGCCGTCCCTCTGCTCAGGGGGATCCGACCCGCTCCCAGCAGTACACTGTATCGCTCGCAATCCCTCCGGGCGGAGGCCACCTCCCGCGGGCCTCGGTGGGGAAAGGTGTCGGTACATTTGACCGAAAACTGCCTCGAAATGGGAAATACCCCGGCCGCGTCTGATGTCGCGATGGTCCCGAACACCCCCCGAATCACCTCTCTGTTCGCCCGGTAGGTCTGCCGATCCGGTAGCGGGAAGCGCGTGCCCTCCGGCCCGACGAGGTAGATGTCCCGGTGCCGGAGGTCGCCTCTGACGAACGGCTCGAAGGCCAAGTCGAAGTACAGCCATCCGTTGATCGGGGTCGCGGTGTACAGGGCGCCGGCGCGCAATGCGCCGCCGGGCTCGGCATGCGTGAGATGCACTTCCAGGCTCTGCGCCGCCGCCGCGCCGCACGCCATGGCTGTCAGCACGGTCGCGAGCGTACTTCTCATGCCCTTCTCCTCGTTGGCGGGCCCGCTCCGGGCTGCGCGATGGAGTGACCTCCCCGGCCGAGTCTACATCAAGCGGTGCAGCCGGTCGCGGAATGGCTCGGAGACACCCGCACGCGGGGACATTCGGGTTGATCGGGCGCCGGCCCTGACGGAGAATGCTCCGAGCCACGACCGCATGCGGACGGCGAGACGGGCGCCGCAGCAAGGGGCCGGACGAGGGGGAGCAGAGATGAACGGCACGCAGAGACGGTGGAGCGGCGGATTCGTGACGCGCGTCTGCACGCTCGTCGTCGCCGGCGGCGCGCTCCTGGCGCCGGTCGGCGCGGGAGCGGGCCAGGCGGGGGACGGCGAGGTGACGTTCACCCGGGACGTGCTGCCGATTCTGCAGCGCGCGTGCCAGCAGTGCCACCGGCCCGGCTCGGTGGCGCCGATGTCGCTGCTGACCTACGAGGAGGTGCGGCCGTGGGCGCGGGCCGTCCGCGACAAGACCGCGCAGCGCGAGATGCCGCCGTTGTTCATCGAGCGCAACGTCGGCGTGAGGCGCTTCAAGGAGGACCCGTCGCTGTCCGACGCGGAGATCGCCACCATCGGCCGCTGGGTCGACGCCGGCGCCCCGCGCGGGAACCCCGCCGACGCGCCGCCGCCCATCGAGCTCGAGCCGCTCGAGGAGTGGCGCATCGGCACCCCGGAGTGGATCGTCGAGCTGCCCGAGCCGGTGGTGGTCGGCGCCGTCGACGCCGACCGCTGGCTCGACATCTGGGCCGACTCGCGGCTCACCACCGACCGCTACATCAAGGCGGTCGAGACCAAGCCGTCCCCCGGCGCGCACCGTGTGGTGCACCACGTGGCGACATCCATGACGTGGGAGAACGAGGACGGCGAGGAGGGCGGCGGCTTCCTCAACGAGTACGCGATGGGGAAGAACGGCGACATCTTCCCCGACGGCACCGGCCGGCTGATCAGGGCGGGGACGCAGATCCGCTTCAACATGCACTACAGCTCGGTGGGGGAGGAGATCGCCGACCGCACCCGGGTCGGCCTCCAGTTCTACCCCGAGGGCCACGTGCCCGAGCGCGTGCTCATCTCGCGGCACGTCGGCGACAGCTTCGACACCCTCGACATCCCCGCCGGCGCCGACAACGTGCGCAGCGACGGCTACTACGTGCTGCCCGAGGCCACGCAGGTCACCGGGTTCCAGCCCCACATGCACATCCGCGGCAAGCGCATGTGCGTCGAGGCCATCCACCCCGACGGCCTCATCGAGACCCTGAGCTGCACCGGCCACAACTTCGGCTGCCACATCGTATACCACTCCGCCGACGCGGCGGCGCCGCTGCTGCCGGCGGGCACCATCCTCCACGTCATCGGCTGGCACGACAACACCGCCGCCAACCGCTACAACCCCGACCCCAAGAACTGGGTGGGGTTCGGCAAC
>JAJEEA010000074.1 GCA_022821235.1 Vicinamibacteria bacterium | reverse complement strand
GTCGGCGCGTAGAATGCAAGCGAACCCGTTCGAGGAGGTATTCCGACGAGGGTTCTTGAGGCAAACATGAAGACGAGGCCATTGCTACTGTCGTTGAAGCCCAGCTACGCGGTCTCAAAAGGGCGGAACTGCGCCGACGCGTCCCCTGCGTCGAGAATCGCGACGTTTTCATCTACGTGTCGAGCCCCGTAAGGCGCCTTCGTGGCGGGTTTCGCGTCAAACACACCTAGCATGGTTCCCCGGAGGAGGTGTGGAAGGAGGTGGAGGGACTCGCAGGCGTCGAGAGAGATGAATTCGACGCCTAGTATGCGGGGCGTACCGTTGCCTACGCCTTGAGAATGTCCGAAATATGGGAACACGACGATCCGGTCGATTTGGAGGTGCTGAGGAAGACGGTTCAGTGATTTCGCAGTTCCACAGTCGTGGCGATATGTCAAGCCGGCGGAGTCACTGTATTTTCCGTACGCTGGGCCGGAGACCGATTGGGCGGCGAAGTGGTGGGCTCATGAAGGACGGCGGCGGCCGGGCGGGGGGAGTGGGCGGCCGCACGCGCTTGGCCAGGGCGGGGACCGGGGGATGAGGTGGGCGGCACATGTCAATCAATGCCTCACGACTGTGGCAGCAGGTCGCGCTCGGTGAAGACACGGGTCTCGAGCTGAAAGAGGTTCGGTTCCGCGGTCTGCGGGTTGTCGGCCCGCGGCGGGACGATCTGGCGGACGAGCTCGCGGCGTGCGCCAACGGTCGCGGAGGACGGCTCGTGCTGGGCGTGGCCGACGACCGGCGGCCGCAGGGGTTCGACCCGGCGCAACTGGATGCGCTAGCCGACCTCGTGACCGAGATCTGTTCGGACAGCGTGAAGCCGCCGCTCGACTTCAGTCTGTTCCGGGTGGCAGCGCCGGAGCCGACGGAGGGCGGCGCGCTGGTCGTCGAAGTGCCCGAGGGGGCGACCGTGCATCGGTCGCCGGGCGGACACTTCCGCCGCCGGGGGGACAAGAAGCGGCAGATGGACGCGGTGGAGGTGGGGCGGCTTGCGCAGGCGTGCGGGCAGTCGGACGTCGTGTCCACCGACACGCAAGTGGTGCGGAACAGCGGCATCAACAGCCTGCGCCCGGAGCTGTGGCGCCAGTATGCGAGCTCGCGGGCGGACGAGCCGGTTGAGGTCGCGTTGTTGAAGCTGAAGTTCCTCAAGGACGACCTGCAGGGCGCACTGTGGGCGACCGTCGGCGGGGTGCTGCTGGCGGCCGAGGACCCGCGCGAGTGGCTGCCGAACGCCTGGATACAGGCGGTGTGCTACGGCGGCGACCGGATGGACGCCGGCCGGCAGGTCGACGCGCGGGACATCGCGGGTTCCCTCGACCGGCAGATTCGCGAGGCCGTGGGTTTCGTGGTGCGCAACCGGCGCGTGGCGGCGTACAAGGATCCGGCCCGCGCCGACGTGCCGCAGTTCAGCGAACGGGCGGTCTTCGAAGCGGTGGTCAATGCGGTGGTGCACCGCGACTACGCGGTGTCGGGGTCGCGCATCCGGCTGTTCATGTTCGACGACCGGCTTGAGCTGTACTCGCCCGGCGGGCTGTGCAACGCGATGACGACCGACGACCTGCGCATCAGCCAGTTCACGCGCAACGAGTTGCTGGCGTCGCGGCTGGGGCAGTGCCCGGTCGGCGACCTCCCCGGCGCCGGCGGGCGGCGGTGCTTCATCGAGCGGCGGGGTGAGGGCGTCGCCATCATCGAGGACGAGACCTTCGCGCTGGCCGGCGAGCGGCCGGTCTTCGAGCTGATCGGCGGGCGCGAGCTCAAGGTCGTCCTGCCGGCGGCACGGCCACCCGTACCGGAAGGCGTGGCGGCCAGCGTCACGATTCGCCACCGCGGCACGGGCCGACCGCTGCCGGGTGTGAACGTGCTGATGCTCTATCCCAACCGGACGTATCGCGAGGCGCGCACCGACGCGTTCGGGCGCGCCGAGTTCGTGCTCTACACCACGCTTCCGATGGCGGTGCTGTGCGCCGCGAAGGGATTCGCAGCGCACGTGACGCACGACCATCGACCCGACCGCCCGCTGGAGGTCCGCATGGAGCCGGTCGCGGACGGGGGCTCGCTGATCATCGCCAACCGGACCGGACGTCTGCCGGGCATCCAGGGACGGCTGAGCCCAATAGTCGACACGCTGGATCGCACATACCTCTACGCGGACAACATCGCCGTCAACAAGGGCCTCCCCCAGCCGGTGCGCTTCGCGCTGAACGAGCCGGTCCGGCTGACGGACTCGCTCGGGGCGAGCGCCACCGTGTGGTTCCGCGAGATAGCGGGCGCCTCGTGCGTGTTCTACTACCGCTATACCGGTTGACGGGATGCCGCGGACGTCGCCGGGGACCGCGCGACCTCACCGAGCGGAATCCCAACGTGCTCTACGAAACCGGTGTTGCGCACGCCTTGGATCGCGATGTCGTGGCTATAGTGCAGAACGATGAAGACGTGCCCGTCGACTTGAAACACATTCGTTTTGTGACGTACATGCAGAATGCCGAGGGCTTGGGCAGACTGAGATCTGATTTGGTCCGGCGCGCGACCGACTTGCCGACAAAGGTCTTCACGTCGACAGCAGCAGGACGAGTCGCCGGTCCTCACGTCACCGGTCGCGGTCCTCGTGCAGGAGAATCGCGCTGTCGGTTTGTGACATGCCGGCGGTCGCGGATGCCAGCTCGCGCGTTCGCTCCCGAAACCCGGCGATGCGGAGCCGACGATCCGCCCGCTCGGTCAACATGTGCCGGATCTCTCTTTCGAGCGAACGCTCGTTCTCGCGCGCCTGGGCCTTGAGGCGCTCGATCACACGGTCGTCGAGACTTCGGATGGTCAGTGTGCCCATTCGGAGAAGACCTCGCGAGTCTGGTCGCTGTCAATACGCTAGCATCGCGGGCGGTCTCTGGACAACCGACGCCGTCGCCAAGACGAGGGGTGCAGGAACGTGAACGGGCCGCACACATCGACGGGAACCGTGACGGCCGGCTGGCGCGGCGAGATCCTGCGCGCGTTCACGCCCGGCGTGGCGCGCCTCACCGTCGTCGACGATCCCGACGGCCTGCTCGCGGAGACGGGCATGGTCGAGGCGCTCCGGGCTCGCGGCTTCGAGGTGATCCCGCTGAATGACCGCATCGCGTTCCGCTTCTTCTACGAGTCACGCTATCGCTCGCGTCGCGACCGGGGTGACCTCGCGGACGTCGTCGCGGTGTTCACCGGAGCACGGCATGAGCACGTGGTTCCCTACGACCTGTGGCGGGCGAGTCGAAGGCTGTCGTTCAGCCTCGACGGTCTGTTCCCCAGGCTGAGCTGGGGGGTCGTCCAGGGGATGGACCCGAGCGATCTCGACGCCCTGCATGCGGCCCAGGCCCAGGAGCCGCCCAAGCGGCGGCTCGGCCTGTCGGGAACACGGAGGTTCGCGCTTCGCCACGTGTTCGGGATTGCGCCCGAGACGATCAAGCAGGCGTCGGACTTGCTCCGACTCCTGCTGCGCCTCCACTATCGCCGACTGCGGCTGCCGTGGCCCATGGAACGCCACCTCGTCGGGGCGCTTCGGCGGAAGCCGGCGTTCAGGTCGTGGCCCCTGGCGCAGATCGTTCCCGACCGCGACGCGTTCTTCGCGTTCCTGCAGGAACGCTGGCCGATCTTCCTGGACCGCCTGACGTCCGGGGCGCCAGCGGTGCGCGAGACGCCGCCGGGCTACGCGACGGCGTTCTCCGGCCCGGCCGAGCTGCCGTTCGACCATCCCGACGTGTTGGTCTACGTCGACAACCTCTTTCTCGAGGGCGCGCTGCGGCCGACGCCGCACCCGCGCGGGCGGGAGGTCACCGAGTCGTGGGCCCGGGCCGGCGTGGCGATCGACCCGCGGGCGGACCGGCGGCGCCGGCTCGACGGGTTGCTGAATTCGGTCGAGGCCTCGCTGCCCGGCGACGGGGCGTGGCACCACGACTGGCTGGCCTTCGCGCCGCGGTGGGCGCAGGTGAACGCGCTGGTCTTCGACGCCGAGGGGAACGTCGCCCGCGAGGACGCACGGGCGCGGTACGAGCACATCCGCGACCGGATCGACGAGCGGTTCACCGCGTGGGTTCGCCGGCGCTTCGAGGCGTTGCACAATCTGCCGCCCTCGACGCCGGTGATGATCCACCACGTTCCCAGGTCCCTGGCGCGCCGCGTGCACGAGTCGGCGGACCGCAAGGTCGCGCTGGTCGTGATGGACGGTCTCGCCCTCGACCAGTGGGTGGCGGTCCGCGCGGTGCTCGCCGAGCAGCGTCCGGGGTTGCGGTTTCGCGAGGACAGCCTGTTCGCCTGGATCCCCACGCTGACCACGGTCTCGCGGCAGGCTTGTTTCGCGGGGCGGCTGCCGCGGTACTTCCCGGCCAGCATCGACTCGACCGGCCGCGAACCGGCGGCGTGGAAGCGGTTCTGGGGGGACGAGGGACTGGACGCGGGCCGGGTGGTCTACGCGAAGAACCTGCGCGAATCGTCGGCCCTGGACGCGGTCGTCGAGCTCGTGTCGCGCCCCAGGGTGCGCGTGGCGGGGCTGGTGGTCGACGCGGTGGATCGGATCATGCACGGCATGAAGCTCGGAAGCGCCGGGATGCACAACCAAGTCCGCCAGTGGACGCGCGGGGGAATGCTGGCCTCGCTGCTCGACACCCTCTTCGACCAGGGATTCGACGTCTTCCTGACCTCGGACCACGGGAACGTCGAGACCACCGGATGCGGCAAGCCGCAGGAGGGCTCGGTCGTGGACCTGCCCGGACGGCGCGCCCGCGTCTTCTCCGACCCCGCCCTGCGGGCACGCGTCGCCAAGCGGTTCCCAGGCGCGCTGGAGTGGCCCGCGAGCGGGCTGCCCGAGGACTACCTGGCCCTGCTGGCCCCCGCGCGCCGGTCGTTCGTGCGCGAGTCGGAGCGGCCGGTGGCCCACGGGGGCGTCACGCTGGAGGAGGTCGTCGTGCCCTTCGTCGAGATCGAACGGTCGGGGTCCACCGCAGTGACCGCGCCCGCAGGCCCGGAGAAGGCCGTCGTACCCTCCGTCGAGAACAGGCGGAAGCCGAAGTGATGCCGGCCGGGACGCGCCGCATCATCGGGTTCGACCGGAAGATCAGCCTGCGCTGGCTGGACGCGACGGCCGAGTGGACCGCGCAGGGCCTCGCCACACCGGCGATCCGGGGGCAGCTCGAACGACTCCTCGACGGACAGGTGGCCGGCGAAGGCTCCCACAGCGCCCGCGGGAAGACGATGACCGTGCTGCTGCACGTCTGGACGGCCGTGCCCGACGCGGTCGCGCCGCTCCGCGACGACGGGCTCGCCCTTCTCCTCGGCCGCGACGGGCGCGAGCGGCTGCCGCTGCACTGGGGCATGTGCCTGGCGACCTATCCCTTCTTCCGCGACGTGGCGGCGGCGACCGGGCGGCTCCTCGCCCTCCAGGGGTCGGCGGCGCAGTCGCAGATAGTCCGGCGCATGGCCGAGTCGTGGGGCGAGCGGAGCACGGCGAACCGCGCCGTGCAGCGCATCGTCCGCTCGTTCGTCGAGTGGGGGGTCCTGGTGGAGACCGGCGACCGGGGGACCTACGCCCCCGCGGCCAGGATACCCGTCGTCGGCGTCGGCCCGTGGCTGCTCGAGGCCGGCCTCGTGAGCAGCGGCCTGCGCGAGTACCCCTTTCGCGCTCTCGCGGCCGGCGCCGCCTTCTATCCGTTCGACATGGCCCTCTCCGGCCAGGACATCGGCGGCAACCCTCGGCTGGAGATCTGTCGGCAGGGGCTCGACGAGGACGTGGTGATGCTGAGCGCCCTCAGGTGAACGGATTGACGATGGTCAGTCCGGCGATGCGCCGCCCGGCCTGGAGGTCTTCCGTCAGCAGGGTGTCGCAACCGGCGGCGAGCGCCGACGCCACGATCAGCGAGTCGTGGAAGCTGAAGTCGTGCGACCGGGCGAGGTCGACGGCGTGCAGGTGGATGTCGACGTCGATGGGACGCGCGGGGCCGAGCGCCTCGCGAGCATCGGCGAGAACGTCGGCGATCAGGTCCCACTCCAACCGGAACTTGCGGCACAGCACGGCCGCGAACTCGTTCATGACCTGCACGCTGACGACGCCGCCGGCCAGGATGACCTGCCGCGCCGTGTCGCTCTTGGGACCGGCGCCTTGAGCGTAGACCAGCACGTCGGTGTCGATGAACGCGCTCATCGGGCGTTGGCCTCGTCGCGGTCGAACGCATAGCCGGCCGGAAAACGCAGCCCGCGGGCGCGCATGCGGTCGACCGCCTGCTCGCGGCGCGCGTCCTTCATGACCTCGATGCGCGTCGACGTGGCCGCCACAATCCGCAGATCGTCACCGGGCTTCAGGCCGAGGTCGTCGACCAGCGCCCGCGGCAGCCGCACGCCCAGGCTGTTGCCCCACTTCGCAACCAGCATGTCCGCCTCCTGGATATCCCTCGCGCGGCAGGATATCATGCGGCGACGATGCCATCCGGCCGGCACCGGCCATCGGGCCTCCCGCGCACGCCCCGGACTGCAGACGTACGCGCGAGGCGAGGGCCGCAGTATGCTACGCCCCGGAGCATGCGCCGCGGAAGGGCGCGGGCTTCTGCGGGATGGGATTGACGGGCAGCGGCGCCGGGAAGGTGATGCCGCCGGGCCGTGTTCCAGAACGCCCGACGGCCGTGACCCGCCACCCGCCACACCGGAGAAGGAGCAGATCGCAGTGACCGATAGCCGCCGCACACGCATCGACCGGCCCGCCGGCCCCCTGTCACCCTCACGCCGCCGCTTCCTCGGCCGGACCGGCGCCGCCCTCGTTGCCGCGCCGTTCGTCCGGCCCCCGGCCCTGCTCGGCCAGCCCGCGGTGAGTCCGGCCCCCGGCATGCCCGAGCCGCAGTTCGTGAACACCAACGGCATCCGGATGGCGGTGTACGAGCAGGGGGAGGGGCTGCCGGTGGTGTTCGTGCACGGCTTCCCCGAGCTCGCCTACTCGTGGCGCAACCAGATGCGCTCGTACCCCGCGGCGGGCCTGCGCGCCATCGCGCCCGACATGCGCGGCTACGGGCTGACCGACCGGCCCGCGGACGTCGCGGGCTACGCGATTCCGAACCTCTGCGACGACCTCGTGGGGCTGCTCGACGCCCTCGACATCGAGCGCGCCGTCTTCTGCGGCCACGACTGGGGCGGGGCGGCGGTGTGGGCGATGCCCCGGCTCTACCCCGACCGCGTCGTCGGCGTCATCGGCGTGAACACGCCCGCGTCGGGCGGCCCGCCGCCGAGCGAGCCGCCCGAGGAGCCGCTGATCGTCTTCACCGAGAACTACTACGCGGCGACGTTCCTCGAGCCGGGCCGCGCCGAGGCGGTCATGTCGCGCGACGTGCGCCGGGCGCTCGAGATGATCTTCCGGCGGGGGTGGTACTGGGACGTCGAGAACATGCGCGGCTACCCGCCCGACTCGGCCGAGAAGACGATGGACATGCTGCGGATGATCGAGGAGGGCAACTACCAGGGCGAGCTCATCATGCCCCCCGACGTCCTCGACTACTGGGTGGAGACGTTCGAGGCGACGGGGTTCACCGGCGGCCTCAGCTACTACCGGGCGAACATGGGCGGCGGCGGCGCGGCGCCGACGGGCGACATCGACGTGCCATGCCTGTACGTCGGGGCGGAGAACGACACCATCCTGCGGCCGTCGTCGTCCGACCGCATGCCGTCGTTCATCGGCGACCTCGAGCGCCACGTCATCGCCGACTGCGGCCACTGGACGCAGCAAGAGAAGCCGGACGAGTTCGACCGCGTGACGCTGGACTGGATACGCCGGAAGTTCCAGGACGCCTGACGGCGCAGCCGGCGGCCGACGCTCAGGGCCCTGCCGGCGCTTGGTGTCGGAAGGAACATCAGAAGTCGATGTCCCGGCCGAAGTCGCGCGGTCGTTCGAGGTCGACACCCTCGAGTGGACAGGAGGCGAGCAGCTCCTTGAACCCGCCGGCGGCGGGACGACGGAAGCGCTCGCGCAACGCGGCGATGAACCGGGCCATCTTCATGAGCAACCTCACACGTTGAGGATACTACCGGCCAGGCGTGGCAAGAAGACGAACGACGCGGACGGCGGCGGTCGGTGTCGCGGAGCACGGCAACTCGGCGGTGCTGGTCACCATCGGGCCTGACCGCGAGCTCCTCGATCGCCGCCGCATCGACCTGACGGAGCGCGGACTGCCGACTCATCCGCATCACCACGAGGGGTCGTGGGCGGTGGGGCGCTACCGGGACAGCCCGTGGGCGCGGGAGATCTCGCTCGCCGAGGCCGTCGAGCTCGTCGCGCGCGTGCGGGAGTCCGCGGCGCGCGGCGCGCGCGAGGGGCTCGAGGCGCTGGCCGCGACGGTGCCCGTGCCGATTGCCGCAATCACCATCCGCGTTTGCCCCGCGCTTCCGCCGACGACCGAGGAACGCATCGCCGACAACCGCGCGCAGGCCGTCGCCGACTCCGTCATGTATCGCGAGGCCCTCGCGACCGCGGCCGAAGCGCGCGGTTGGTCGGTGCGCTGGTACGACCGCGAGCAGGTGTTCCGTGACGCGGCCGCGGCGCTCAGCCGCGACGACGTCGACGCGGCGCTCTCGGCGATGGGGAGATCGGTCGGGCCGCCCTGGCAGGCCCGGCACAAGCTCGCGGCGGCGGCGGCGCTTGCCGCCCAGGCGCGGCCCGCTCCTTGAGCAACTCCCCTTACCGCGGGAACGACGACAACCCCGGCTCCACCCCGTCCGGCAGCGGCGTGCGCGCGGTGTTCATCACCATCGCCAGCATCTGGTAGTAGCCCAGGATGCCGATGGCGTCGATGACGCCCTTCTCGCCGAAGCGCGACACCATGCGCGCATAGGTCGGGTCGCTGACCTCGTGGTTGCGCAGCAGCTCCATGCAGAAGTCGTAGACCGCGGCCTCGTCGGCGGCGAGGTCGGCCGGGCGGCGCCCGTCGGCGACCGCCTCGACGATCGACGCGTCGAGCCCCTCGCGCTCGGCGATGGGCGCGTGCACGTACCACTCGTAGTTCTGCGTCCAGTGGCGCGCCGTCAGCAGGATGACGAACTCGCTGAGGCGCGGCGGCAGGGCGCTGCGGAAGCGGACGTAGTCGCCCACGTTGCGCGCGCGGTTCATCATCTCGGGGCTGCGCAGCATCACCATGAACGGCCCGCCGACGCGGTCGGTGTTCCGCGCCTCCTTGAACACCTCGACGGCGGCTCTCTGCTCGGGGGACAACTCGGCCTCCGTCAGCGGAGGCATGCGGTTCTGGGCGTTGGCGGTCATGGCGTGGGTCAGGGTCAGCAGTACGGCGGTCACGAGTGCGCCGGCGGCGACGCGGGGCGGCTGCGATCGATTCTGAATGTGCATGGCTGTGTCCTCACTCTCCGGCCGCGTCAACTCGCACGCGGGATGGGCTTCGGCAGGTCCGCGACATCGCGCGACGCGCGGTAGATGTCGACCGCCCTCTGGGCGTTCAGCCAGAACTCGGGCGTCGTTCGAAGGGCGGCGCCCAGCTTCAGCGCCATCCCCACGCCCACCGACGTCCTGCCGTTGACGATGCGGTTGACCACCTTGACGTCGCAGCCGAGGTGGTCGGCCAGTTTCTTCTGCGTCATGCCGAGCGGCAGGAGGAACTCGTCGCGGAGAATCTCTCCCGGGCTCGTCGGTTCACGTCGTGCGCGCCGAACCGTCATGAGGTCCTCCGTTCGGGATTCAGTGGTAGTCGACGATGTCGACGTCCGTCGGTCCGGTAGCACTCCAGCGAAAGACGATGCGCCACCGGTCGTTGATCCGGATGCTGTGCAGACCGGCCAGCCGGCCCTTCAGTCGTTCCAGTCGATTCCCGGGCGGCGACCTCAGGTCGCTCAGCGCGCCTGCGTAATCGAGCATGTCGAGCTTCCGGGCCGCGAGCGGGGCAACCCTCGCCCAGCCGGCGCCGCGCGGTACGACGCCATCCGTGAAGAACCGTTCGACGGGCCGGCGGGCGAACCCCTGAATCGCCACGACGCGCTGACAGTATACCTGGTACAGGTATGCCTGGATGGGCGGCGCCCTCGCTCACAGCACCGTCGTGAGCTTCACGAACAGGGTGTGGCCCTGCTCGGAGCGCTGGCCGAACTCGGCCGTGCCGCGCTGGTAGGCGACCTGCAGCGTCCCGAACGGGGGGCGGTAGCGGTAGACGAAGACCGCCTGCACGTTGCGGCGGTCGATGGCCGAGTTGGTCTGGAAGAACAGGCGCAGGAACAGGTCGGGGGTGAAGAACTGGTTGGCGCGGACCACGTGGATCCACGTACCCGCGTCTCCCGGGTCCGGGTCGAGGGTCAGCCGCTGCAGCTCGTACTCGGTCGAGGTGCGGTCGGTCGGCTTGTACTGCGCCACGGCGCTCGCCAGCACGAAGTCGGCGTCGAAGTTGCGGCCGGTGGAGACGCCGCCGCGGAAGGACTGGTACGAGCGGGTGTTCCAGCCGATCTCGAGGCCGGTCTGCCGGTTGCGGAAGTCGCGCTCGAAGCGCTTGAACTCTTCGGTGTGCCGCCCCGTCGCGGTCCAGCGGTTGCGGAAGTCGACGGCGAGCGACTCGTCCACCTGCCAGCTTCGGAGCACCTCGGTCTGTCCCCAGTAGACGTCGTAGGCCGAATCGTACTGGACGCGCTCGACGGGGCCGTCCGCCAGCCAGATGGTCTTGTTCAGGGCCGAGTCGAGCTGCCGCCGGTCGTCGTCGAAGATGAACCCGATGGCGTTGACGTTGTCGGCGAGGCGGTCGCCGAGGTGCGTGTAGCCGACGTGGAAGTGGGCCGTCGCCGAATCGTAGGCCGGTCGCGCGAAGAACGCGGTGTTCCCCTCGGCGTACTGCCCGTAGCTGTGCACGAACTGACCCGTCAGGCCCCAGTTCTCGGTGAAGTACAGGCTGGTGTCGGCGCCGATCGAGCCCTGGTTCAGGCCGTCTAGCGCGCGGTTCGCGAAGAGGACCCCGACGTTCGACCGCGACCCGACGTCGCGCTGCGCCCGGGCCACCGTGTACCCGGCGCGGCTGCCGGCGAGGAGCGGCTCGGCCCGCGCCGCCAGCACGTGCATGGCCCACGGCCCCTGCTTGCCGAGCAGCTTGCCACCGCCCTCGATGTCGGCGATGCGCCGCGAGTAGAAGGTGCGGATGCGCTGCCCGAACTGCTCGCCGCCCTCGAGGAAGAACTGCCGCTTCTCGGTCAGCGAGACCTCGAAACGCGTCAGGTTGACGAGCTCCTGGTCGGCCTCGACGGTGGCGAAGTCGGGGTTGACGGTGCCGTACGCCGACAGGTGCGGGGTCACGGCGTAGCGCACGTCCAGCCCGACGGCGCCGATGGGCGACTCGTGCTCCTGGGCGCGTGACAGCGCGTAGGGGATGACCTGGTGGCGGCGCGACTGCCGCGGCAGGTCGAGCCCGACCAGGGTGCCGGCCATCGACAGCCGCGCCCAGTAGTCGACGGGCCCCGCCCAGAACGTGCGCTCGAGCGACCGGCGCCGGCTGCGGCCGAAGTTGATGCCCCAGGTGACATCGTCGCCGGCCCGGTACTGGATCGAGGCGAGGGGGATGGCGATCTCGGCCGACCAGCCGTAGTCGGTCCGCTGCGCCCGCGACCGCCACGGGGCGTCCCACGCGCCGTCGCTGCTGCCGCCGTCAGCGGCGATGCGCCCGTCGGTCTGGGTCCCCAGCCGGTTGACCATGAAGTAGTAGCCGCTCCGCCGGTCGTGGAACGTGTCGAGGAAGACCTGCACCGAGTCGTCGTTCCAGATGGGGTCGTCGCGCTCGATCATCTGCGACAGCGGCGGCTCGGGGTCCCACGCCTGGAAGCCGGCGTACAGGAACTCGTCGTCGTAGAGGACGTGGACGACGGTGGGCAGCTCGGCCGGGGCGCCGCGCTGCGGCTCGAACTGCAGGAAGTTCTCGGCCCGCGCCGCGCCCCGCCATTCGGGCTCGGTGACGTGGCCGTCGATCACCGGGGGCCGCCCGGCCCGCCGGGCGGCCATGCTGAACTCCCCGTCGCCGGCCGCCCAAGCCCGCAACGGCCCCACCGCCGTGGCCGCCAGCAGGACGGCGACCAACGTCGTGAGCCGCGCACGCCGGCTGCCGCGTCGCACCGTCGGATGATCCGGCAAGCCTTGCCGGCCGTCAACCGCCCGCCCGCCCACGCTACCAGCCCCGCGCCGCCGCGCTGGACCCCGCCGCCCCACGCCCTTCGCCGCTCTCCGCCACGCTCCTCCATCCCAACCCCGCGCTCCCCGCCCACCCAAAGCGAGCCCCATTTCTGTCCAGGAGCCCGCGCCTGTCGCCCACCTCCCGTGCTCCCGACGGTCCTCCGCGACCGCCGTCCCGCACCGTCTGAACCCCAAAGCCATAGTCGTATTCGGTTACCGGGTCAGGGATCGGCTTTTCCCCGTGGAAAGTGGGAGTGAATGGGCCGGTTGGTCGGAAAGTTACGGCTCAGCGGGGTCGCGCCGCCGCACGGATTCTGGCAGGTCGACCGTGGTGCATGGAACA
>JAJEEA010000436.1 GCA_022821235.1 Vicinamibacteria bacterium | reverse complement strand
GCGGGCGCGACTGCGCGGCGGCTCGCGCCCGACGCGCTCCTCTCGCTCGCCGCCGAGCTCACCGCGCCGGACACCGCCGGCGCCGAGGATGGCGGGCTCGGGCGCCCGCCCCGGCGGTGGGCGCCGCGCGATGCGCTCCATCTCCAGTGCGCCGCGCCCGGGCGCGCGCTCACCGTCGCCCCGACCGGCCTCGCCTTCCACCCCGGGGGCACGCCCCGCTCTCCCGGCGGCGGGGACATCGCGGTGCGGGTGCTGACCGCGGTCACGTTCCCCGAGGTGTGGCCGGGCTGGCGCGGCAACGCGCTCATCGGCGACTTCCACCGCGACTTCCTCCAGCCGGGCGCGCCGGTGCTGACCTGCCTCACGGTGGCGACCGGCGAGGCGGCCGACGGCGAGCGGGCGTTCCTCAAGAGCGCGCGCGCCACGCAACAGGCCGGCACCGGCATCGCGCGCTACCTGCCGGGCCTTCCGGAGAAGGCGCGCGACTGGCAGTTCGTGACCGAGCGGCTCAAGGACGGCGAGCGCCTGGTGCGCGGGTGCTACTTCGCCGCGGTCTACGCCCCGCTCGCGACGCTGGACGAGGCCGAGCAGGCGGTGCGCGCCATCTACCACGGCCAGGGCTGGCGGATGCGGGCCGAGCGCTACGTGCAGCTCCCGGCCTGGCTCACGTGCCTGCCGATGGCGCCCGCGGGCGGGCTCGACGCGGACTTGGCCCGCATGGGCCGGATGAAGACCCTGCTCACCTCGTCGGCGGTCAACCTCGCGCCGGTGCACGGCGAGTGGCGGGGCCAGCGCGCCGACCCAGAGAGCCCGCCTGCGCTGCTGCTCATCGGGCGGCGCGGCCAGCCCGCGGGCTGGTCCCCGTTCGCCAATGCCGCGGGAAACTACAACGTCGCCGTGACGGGGAAGTCGGGCTCGGGCAAGTCGGTGCTGATGCAGGAGCTCGTCTCCGGCATCGTCGGCGCCGGCGGCGAGGCCGTCGTCATCGACGACGGGCGCTCGTTCCAGCACACCGCTGAAGCCTTGGGCGGCGCCTTCGTCGCCTTCGGCAAGGACCCGGCCTGCCTCAACCCCTTCGCCATGATCGACGCGGGCACCGCGGAGCGCGACGGCGACTACCGCGAGGAGTGCTTCGCGATGCTCGCGGGCGTCGTGGGGCGGATGTGCCGGCGCCGGGGCGCCATCGACGACATCGAGGCCGCGCTCATCGACGAGGCCATCGCGGCGGCCTGGGACGAGGCCGGCAACGGGGCGGACCTCGGCACGGTCAGGGACCATCTTGCATCCCGCGACGACCGCCGGGCGAGCGACATGGCGACGGCGCTCGGCCCCTGGTGTCCCGGGGGCGCGTTAGGAAGGCTTTTCGCAGGCGGCGAGACCCCGGTGCTCGACGCCGCACTCACCGTGTTCGAGCTCGCAGAGCTGAAAGGAAGGGGCGACGTCCAGGCCGCGGTGCTGATGCTGGTGGTGTTTCTCTCGACCCAGCGCATGTACCACGGCCCCCGCACGCGCGCGAAGGCGCTCGTCATCGACGAGGCGTGGGACCTCCTCTCGGGCGAAGACAGCCGGGCGTTCCTCGAGGGCGCCGCCCGGCGCGCCCGGAAGTACCGCGGCGCGCTCGTCACCGGCACCCAGTCGGTCAACGACTACTACGCCAACCCCGCCGCGCGCGCCGCGTGGGACAACGCCGACTGGACGGTGTTCCTCGCCCAGAAGGACGAGTCGGTGGAGCTTCTGAAGCAGGAGAAGCGCATCCACTGCGACCCCGGCATGGAGCGGGCGCTGAAGAGCCTCGCCACCGCCGAAGGGCGGTACACGGAGCTCGTGCTGCACGGCCCCGACGGCTGGCGCGTGGCGCGCCTGGTGCTCGACCCGTGGTCGGTGGCGCTGTTCTCCTCGCGCGGCCCGGCGTTCGCGGCAGTGGAGCGGCTCAAAGCCGAGGGCCTTGCCACCGTCGAGGCCATCGACCGGATCGCGGGCGCGGCGGCGACCGACGCCGATGCCGGGAGAGGGCGCACGGACGCCGAAGCGGGCGCGGCCGATCCGGCGAGCGGGGAGCCCGCCCTGCGCGGCGAAGGCACCGGGACCGCCGCCGCTCCCGGCCCCGCCGACGGCGGCGCCGATGGCGAAGCGGTGGCGGAAGGAACGGACGACGGGAGGGCGGAGACATGAGCACGGACTCGACACCGGACACCGGGACCACCGCCGCGGAAACGGTGGATCGCGGACTCGACTGGCCGGGCGATCCCGAGGGGGTGACGCCGGCGGACATCGACTTTGCCGCGCTGGCGCACGTGCTCGCCAACACCTGCCGCTTCGGCGGGTGCTGCGCGCACTACCACTCGCTCGCGGGGCATGCGCTCGTGGTGAGCGAGGAGATCGAGGCCCTGGACGGCCTGGGCGGGGAGGACCGGCGCCGGCTCGCGCTCCACGCCCTGCTCGCGCCGGCGCCCGCGGCGTGGCTGCGGGGCGAGCCCCCGGAATCGCAGCGGGCGGTGGAGCGCACGAACCGGCTCGCCGCGGGCATCGAGCGCGCCGTGCGCGAGGCGGCCGGGCTCGACGCGGCGCTCGACGACGAGGGGGCGGAGCTCCTGCGCTTCGTTGCGCGGATGACGCTCGCGGCCGAGCGGCGCGATCTCTTCGACGGGGGATCTGCCGGAGCCGGCTCGCACGCACCGCTCGCGGGCGTCGCATTCCCGCCGTTGAAGCGCCGGATCCGCCCGGTGGGTCCGGGCCGGGCCGCGACGCAGTGGCTCGCCCGCTTCCGGGCGCTATGCCGCCCGCCCGCCGGCGACGGCGCGGGCGCGGTCGGGGCCGAACCGGACTGAGGGGATGCGGGCGCCGGCGGCGGCGGTGCGGACAACGAAGGGGGGACGGGCGATGGCGCACACAGTCCGCGGGCGGAACGACCGGAGGCGCGGGTACCGCGCGCGCGAGGCAAGGATGCACGGCGCGCGGCGTAGGCCCCGCGCGGCCGGCGCGATCCGGGCCGGGCACGACCTGTGCCTGTTCCACGACGAGGACGGGACCGCCTGGTTCAAGCACCGCGAGATCCGCGCGCACGTCACCGTGACGGCGCGCCGGCGCGCGGCGGGAGATGCGGCGTGAACGATCTCCGCCTTCTCGCCTGCGCCGTGCTGCTCGCGGCCGGCGTCGCGGCGGCGGTCGCGGCCGGGATCGTTCGCCACACAGCGAACGGCGCGCCTGCGATCGCGACGGTGCGCCTGGCCGAGCTCGCTGCGGAACATGCCGCGCGGACCGTGCGTTCCGATGCGACGCCCGAGGAGACCGCGGCGGCATCGCGCGCCTGGGCGCTCGCGCTTCAGACGGCGCTCACGCGGGTCGCCGCGGCGCACGGCGCGGTGCTGCTGCCCGCCCGGGCCGTGGCCGCCGGCGCGCCGGATCTGACCGCGGAGGTCGAGGCGGCGATGGCCGCTTCGCTTGAAGCGGCGGAGACCGGGCCATGACCACGCGCGCGATCTTCCGCACCCGCAGACCCCCCGGCGGCCGGCGCGCGGCGGTGGTCCTCGCCGTCATGGCGGCGGTGGCGGCGCTATGGCTGCTCGCGGCCTCGCGGGTGCACGTGAACACGAGCTGGTCCGACGATGCCTGGGGCTACGCCGCGGTCCCGCTGCTCGGCGCCGATCCCCGGAGCGGCGATCGGGTGCTGTTCGAGCCTCCGGACGCGGTGGGCGCCGCGGTGCCCTACCTCAAGACGGTGCGGGGGCTCCCGGAATCGCGCGTGACGGTGGACGCGGACCGCACGGTCAGCGTGGACGGCGTCGCGCTCGCACGGGCCAAGATCCGTGCGCTCGACGGCAGGCCGCTCGCGCCGATCGCGCCGGGAACGATCCCGCCCGGGCACTACTACCTCCACGCCGGCCACCCCGACAGCCACGACAGCCGCTACGCCGAGATTGGGCTCGTGCCCCGCGAGCGCATCCTCGGCCGCGCGGTGGCGCTTCCGGACCTCCCCTGGCTCGGTCTCGACGGGCCGCTGGTGGGGCCGGACGACGCCCCGGCGCCCGCGGAGACGCGGCGATGAGACGGTCCCTCCCCGCGGCCGGGCTCGCGCTCTCGCTCGCGTTCGCCGCCCCGGCGCCGGCGGCAGACCTGGGGTTGCGCGGCGCGACCTGGCCGGTGGCCGAGCCCGACCTGCTGGCCGAGATCGAGACACGGCTCGCGGCGCTCGAATCGTCGGGCGCGCTCGAACGGTTCGCGGCCGAGGCGGCCGCGCGCGC
Organism: Vicinamibacteria bacterium; assembly: GCA_022821235.1. Taxonomy (GTDB): domain Bacteria; phylum Acidobacteriota; class Vicinamibacteria; order Vicinamibacterales; family UBA8438; genus JAJEEA01. Next base: position 1,814 of record JAJEEA010000436.1, on the reverse strand, counting down.
CCGCGCCCGCATCGAGGCGCCCGAGCCCGTCGCCGGCATCGCCCCCGCACGGGAGGCGCGCAGCCGCCGCTTCGACCTCGCGGTGACCGTGGCCGGGGACATCCGGGCGCACGACGGGACGCTCGTCGCCGCCGCCGGGACCCGAATCGACCCCTTGGCCCATGCGGCTCTCACTCGCGACCTGCTGTTCATCGACGGCACGCGCGGCGTCGAGGTGGACTGGGCGCTCGCCCACCGGCGGCCTTCGACGATCGTGCTGCTCGCCGGGCGCCCGCTCGCGCTCGCGCGGGCCCACGCCCGGCCCTTCTACTTCGACCAGGGCGGGCGCCTCGCCCGGCGGCTCGGGCTCGTGGCGACGCCGAGCCTCGTCACCCGCGACGGCGCGCAGCTTCGCATCGAGGAGATCCCGCTCGAAGACCGGGAGGGGGCCGGGCGATGAGGGCCTTGCGCGCACCGGTGCTCGCGCTCGTGCTGCTCGGCGCGCTCGTCCCCGCGTCCGCGCTCGCGCAAGCCTGCACGGGGCGCTTCGTCAACCCCATCGCGGACGTCTGCTGGGAGTGCCTGTTCCCGATCTCGATCGGTCCGGTCACGATCGGCGCCGCCGCCGGCGTGCCGGACACGCCGAACCCGGGATCGCCCATCTGCCTCTGCGGCTCGCCCATTCCCCGCATCGGGCTCTCGCTCGGAGTGTGGGAGCCCGCAAGGCTCCTCGACGTCAGCCGCGCGCCCTGGTGCTTCCCCAATCTCGGGGGCTTGACCGTCGATCCTGGGCTGCATGCGCCGCGCGGGCGTACCGGGTCCTCGGGCGGCGACGGCGCGTCCGGCTCGGTCTGGCACGTCCACTACTACGTCTACCCGCTGCTGTCCTGGATCGGCGCGCTGCTCGACTTGGGCTGCCTCGAGGCGGGCGGGCTCGACATCGCCTGGGTCTCGGAGCTCGACCCCGCCTGGCTCGACGACGAGCTCTCGTTCCTGCTGAACCCGGAAGCCGCGCTGTTCGCGTCGCTGCCTGCGCAGGCCGCGTGTGCCGCCGACTGCGCGGCGTCCTCGGCGGGCCTCCCGCTCGACGCGCTGTTCTGGTGCGCGGGCTGCCAGGGCGGGATGTATCCGCTGACCGGCAACGTCGCGGCCCAGGTCGGCGGGGTGCAGGCGTCGCTCCTCAGCGCAGAGCGCCTCCTCTACCGCCTGCACCGCGCAGGGCTCGCCTGGGGCACGTTCGGCTCGGGCGCGCTCTGCGGGCGCTACCCGATGCCGGTGATGAAGAAGTCGCAGTACCGCTGGCAGATGACGCAGCCGGTGCCGGCGACCTCTCCGCTGACCGGCTGCAACCCGACCGGGCGCTCCTCAGTGCTGTGGGAGTCGCTTCGCGAGCTCCCGGTCGCGGGGGAGAGCTTCGGGTACCTGCTGTGGCGCAAGCGCAACTGCTGTCTGCTCTGAGGAGGCCCGGATGAAGCCTGTTTCCATCGCCATTGCGACCGTGACGGTCGCCGTGCTGACAGCCGCCTGCTGCGCCCCGGTCCGAGCGGAGGAGCCTTCGGTCGAAGAGGGGGCGCGGGCGCTGGTCCAGGAGGCCCTGCGGCGCTCGGGCTCGGGCGGTCCCGACAGTCTCGCCGGCTGGACGCGCTCGGTGATCGACCGCGCCCTGGAGCGGACGCGACGGCCCGCCCCGGAGGCCGGCGAGCCCGGCACGCACGCCTCCCCGGCCCCGCTCCCGGCCGAACGCCATGCGGCGGGGCTCGGGCAGGGCCGGCCGCACACGGCCGAGACGCTGGTGTTCATGAGCCTCGCGGTGCCGGAGGCGGCCTGGCGCCAAT
>JAJEEA010000162.1 GCA_022821235.1 Vicinamibacteria bacterium | reverse complement strand
CCGGCTCGGGTTCCGGCTCCGGCTCGCGGGCGGCCCGCCGCCGCGGCGGGTCGGCCGCGCGTTCAGCGGGGGCGCTCTCCCCGAAGAACGACGTGAGCTCGGGCAGCCAGTCGGGGGGCGACGTCCACAGGTAGTAGCCGGCGCCGGCGAGCGCGAGCAGGCCAATCAGCACGAAGCGCCCCGTGCGGGAGGGCGCCTCGGTCTCCGGTTCGTGCAGCAGTGACATCCGAGCGATCGTATCCGACGCGGCCCGAATCCGGTTACATTGTGGCCGTGACTCGGACACCGGCGCTCGATCCCCGGCGGCGCCGGCCGACCGCGGCGCTGGTCCCCCTCTCCCTCGCCCTCGCCCTCGCCGCCGCCCCGGCCGCCGCCCAGTCGCTCGCGACGGTGCAGGGCTTCGTGAGCGACGACACCGGCGCGAGCCTGCCGGGGGTGACGGTCGAGCTGGTGGACGTCGAGCGCGGCCAGCGCCGCACCGCGGTCACCAACCGGGGGGGCTTCTTCGCCCTCCGCGCGGTGCCCAGCGGCGAGTACGACCTGGTGGCGTCGCTGACCGGCTTCCGCACCGTCCGGCGCGAGGACGTGCGCCTCCTCGTCGGGCAGAGCTTCGAGGTGGACCTGCGGCTGGGCCTGGCCGCGGTCGAGGAGACCGTCGACGTCACCGCGCAGGCCCCGCTCATCGAGGTGGGGCGGTCGGGCGCCGCCGACTACGTGACCGAGGACGAGATCGCCAGCCTGCCCATCTCGGGCCGCGACTTCGTGCGGTTCGCCCTGCTGAAGCCGACGGTGCAGGTGGACGCGCGAGGCCGCATCTCGCTGAGCGGCCAGCGCGCCGTGAACTCGGGCCTCACGATCGACGGCGCCGACGCGAAGAGCGCCTTCTTCGGCTTCGGGCGGGGCGGGCTGGCGCGCGAGGGCGGGGGGGCCCTGGTCGCGCAGGAGTCGGTGCAGGAGTTCCAGGTCGTGACGAGCGGTTACTCGGCCGAGGCGGGCCGCTCGGGCGGCGGCGCCATGAACGTGGTCACGAAGAGCGGCACGAACGACCTCGCCGGCTCCGGCGTCCTCTTCCTGCGCGACGACGCGATGGCGGCCCGGCTGCCGCGCTCGCCCCTCGACGCCGCGCGCGGCGTGCCCGCCGGCGACCCGCGCTACGCGGTGGACGAGTTCCGCCGCTACAACTGGGGCGCGTCCGCGGGCGGACCCGTCCGGCGCGACCGCACCCACTTCTTCCTGTCCTACGACCAGACCGCGCAGAGCCAGCCCTTCCTGCGGCACATCCGCGGGCGCGGGCACTACGACGCGGTGCTCGCGGCCCATCCCGAGCTGGTGGCCGGCTACCGGCCGAACGACGACGGGACCGCCGCCGCCGACCCCGAGGGCGGCCGCACCGCGAGCGGGCGGTTCCTGCGCGAGACCGACAACCTGATCCTGTTCGGCAAGCTGAACCACCGGGCGACCGACCGGCACGCGCTGACCCTGCGCTACAACCTCACCGACTTCGGCCGGGTCTCGGACTTCGTCGGGGAAGAGTCGCGGCGCTTCGTCCAGAGCCACTCCACGGTGGGGTCGCTCGTCTCGGTCGTCGGCGAGAGCGGAGTCAACGAGCTGCGCGTCCAGGTCGCGTACGACGAATTCGACCGGCGCTCTCACCTGCCCGAGACCGCGCTGCAGGCCCACTTCAACATCTACAGCCCCTCGTTCGGCTCGTTCGGGAAGCCGTCGTGGCTGCCGGTCTCGAACGACGAGCGGAAGCTGGAAGTCCGGAACCGGTTCTCGTTCCTCTCGGGCAACCACGAGCTGCGGGCGGGCTTCTCGCTGAGCCACGACGTCCTCAGCGAGTTCTTCGCGGGCAACGCCGACGGCAACTACGACTTCGACACCCTCCAGGACTTCACCGACGGCAACCCCGCCCGCACCATCATCTTCTTCGGGGTCATGGAGAACCCCAACTTCGTGGTCTCCCAGCAGATTCTCGGGGCCTGGGTCCAGGACTCGTGGAGCCCCAACCGGCGGCTCACCCTGCAGGTCGGGGTGCGCTGGGACGCCACCTTCAACCCGGGCGAGATCGAGCACGTGCTCCCCGAGGGCCGGCGCATCCCCGACGACCTCGACAACTTCTCGCCCCGCGCCGGGCTCGTTTGGTCGCCCGACGACCGGAGCGTCGTCCGGGGCGGGGCCGGGGTCTTCCACGCCCGCACGCCGACGCTGCTGTTCTCGACCGCCCACAGCGACACCGGCATCTATCCGCGCTTCGGGAACGCGATCGTCTTGCCGGGCGAGGCGGGCTTCGCGCCCCTCGGCGCCCCCATCGACAACGACAGCCCGCCGGCCGGCCTCATCCCCGCCCTGAGCCATTTCGCCCCCGGCTTCGAAGACCCGCGGACCCTCCGCTTCAACCTCGGGTACGAGCGCGAGCTCGGCCGCGACCTCGCCGCCTCGTTCGACCTCCTGCACGCGCGCGGCGACTCGCTCGCCTCGAACTACGACGCGAACGTGCCGGCGCCGGCCCGCGACGCGTTCGGGCGCCCGGTGTACTCGGGAGCGCGGATCAATCCGGCCTACGGGCCCATCCTCGTGCGGGCCTCGCCGGCCCGGTCCGACTACGTGGCCCTGACCGCCGGGCTGCGCCGGCGCTTCCGCGACGGAGTGCAGCTTCAGGCGCACTACACGTGGTCGCGCGACCGCTCGAACGACGACAACGAACGCTCGGGCCGCCTGACCCTGACCGACCCCGCCGACCCCGACTACGACTGGGGGCTCTCGCTCCGCGACGTCCCCCACCGCTTCGTGGCGAGCGGCGTCTTCCCCCTGCCCTTCGACGTCAGCGCGAGCGGCATCTTCACCGCCCAGTCGGGCTCTCCCTGGACCGCCCTCGACCCCGCGGTGGGCTTCCACAACCACCCCGGCTTCGCCGTCGGCCCCCACGGCGCCCAGACGCGGGCGGTGGTCGACGGCGCGCTCGCGCCGGTGAACGGCGAGCGCAACGCCCCCTGGACCAACCTCGACCTGCGGCTGACGCGGCGCTTCGACTTCGAAGGCGGTCGGCTCGAAGCGCTCTTCGAGGTCTTCAACGTGCTGAACACCGGCGCGTTCCGGGTCGGGCACGCCGACCAGCAGGAGGTGTTCGAGAACGACGGCGCGACCCCGAACCCCGAGTTCGGCCTCGCCGGCGCCCTCTTGGGCAACCCGCGCCAGGCCCAGCTCGGCCTGCGGGTGGTGTTCTAGGCTGTCTGCGCCGCAGAACGGCGCCGGCCGCGTTGTTCCGCGGGCCGCATCTGCGACGCGGCCGATGGCCGGCCGATAACCACGCCCGCTGCCGCACAACGCGTGACGGCGCCGCCCGGCAACATCAACTTGATGCGTGTGCTACATTACAGTGATGCACTCGGACTCGACAGCCAAGGGGATGCAGTGACACAGGAGACCGCCGCACGTGAAATCGTCGCTTTCAGGACGGCAGGGATGGAGCACTTCGACATCCCGCCCGCCGTCTTCTCCGAACGTTCCGCCTTCATCGACGCAGCCCGAACGGGATTGTCCGGCGAGGTCGTGAAGCGGGCGATCGACGTCCTCGGGCACCGGGAGCTCATCGTCCAACTCATGGGGACCACCAGCGGCAATCTGCACCGCCTGTACAGCCGCAAGACGCTCGGACGGACGCAGTCGGAAGTGCTTCTCGACACGTTGCGCGTCTTCTTTCGCGCCGCGTCGGCGTTCGAGAGTCTCGAGCGGGCGAGCGAGTGGCTGGACACGGAAGTGCCGGCCCTGGGCGGCCAGCGCCCGGTCGACCTCTGCGACACGTTCGAAGGACGCCGCCTCGTGCAGGACGCCATCCGCCGGATCGAGCACGGCGAGTTTCCGTGATGCGGCTGCACCGAATACGCCACGTCGATCATCTCGAGAGCCATGACGGACTCGGCGTCAGCTACCAACAGGGCGGCCGATGGAACGAACCGGGCAGCCCCGTGCTCTACTTCGCCGCAACGGCCGGCGTCGCGATGCTGGAGATGGCGAACTACCTGCCCTCGCCCCGCCTCGTGCCGGCCGGCTATCGGCTGGGCGTCTACGAGGTCGCCGGCAACCCGTCCATGGAGCGCTGGACGGTAGCGGATCTTCCGGTCGGCTGGAACCGGTTTCCCTGGACCCGGTCCACGCAGCGCCTGGGCTCGGACTGGTTGACGGGGGGAAGCGCGGCGCTGCTCGCGCTGCCGAGCGCCGCCGTGCCCGGCGGACTCGACGACATCGTCCTCGCCGCTCCCGCCCGCCTCGACCCGCAGTCAATCCGCCTCGTCGCCGCGCACGAGAGCCTCTACAGCCCGAGGGCGTTCGCGGGCGGACGCGGGACGCAGGACAGCGAATCGAAATAAAGTCGCCAACCGCAATCGATAACGGCCCCGTTTCTGCGGCTCCTGCCTTTGGCAGGTGGCCAGGTAATTCCGTCCCCGCCCGATAGACGCCACGAGTCGCAGCGATGACCGCCGCGCCGCGGGCATCGGACGAGGGCCTGTCCCGTCGTCAGGAGGACGCGTTCTGCGCCGGACGCCGACCGTCGGCCCGGATCGGCCCGCGGCGACCATCTGCTATCATGCCGAACGTGCCGCGGGGCGGGGGGAACCGCCGTTCGCGAGAGCCGATCCCGCACCGCCTACAGGACCATGAGCCATCCCGCGACGATGCGCAACGGGCCGCTGGGGTCGACGATCCACGTTCTGCGCGCCGACGCCGCGACCATCACCGAGCTCGCCGCCATCGACTGGAACCGTTCGTTCAGCCGCGTCTGCCTCGACCCGGCGCTCGGGCTCGTCATCCTGATGACGCCCTCGCGCCTGCACGAGGATCTGACCGACATCTTCGGCCACCTCATCGACGCGGCGGCGAGCATGGTCGCCGGCGCTGCGAAGAGCCTCCGACATACCCGTCTCCGCGGTCCGGACGATCCCCCCGGCACGGGCATGGAGCCCGACTGCGCGTTCTATCTGGGCGAGCGGGCCCGAGCCTATCGCGAAGCGCTCGCCGAGGGCGAAGCGGCGGCCGACGCCTTCCTGGAACAAACGCCGCTCGACCTGGTGGTCGAGGCCGAGATTACCAACGCCGACGAGGGCAAGATCGCCCGCTATGCCGAGATGGGGGTACGCGAGCTCTGGCGGTTGCACGGCCGCAAGGGCACGAGAGAGCTGCGGGCCGACTTCCTCGCCCTGCGCCCCGGGGCGCCGCCGCGCCGGCTCGACGCGTCCGCGGTGCTCGGCGGCCTCACCCCGGGCGACGTCTGCGAAGCCGTGGACGGCGTACGGCTCAGCGTGACGCCCGACGAGCGCGCCGAGGCGGTCGCCCGCATCGTGCGCCGCCGCCGGCGCGCCGGCGTGCGGGTGCGCGAAGAGGAGACGCCGTTCGCCGCGTCGGGCGCAGCCGGCTGACGTCCGTCCTTGCGGCCGGCCCGGGCGCCAAGCGGAGCGGCGGCGTCCCGCAGGCCGGGCGAATCGATGACGACCCGCATGACGCTTGGAGAATGCGACGTGAGACGACCAATCGCGGCGATGGCGTTGCTGGCGCTGGCCGGGGCCGGGCTTCTCGCCGGCGCGGCCGGGGCGCAGCCGGCGCAGGAGCTGTTCGTCACCCCGCTCGGCCTCGACGAGATGCGGGACAAGCAGGCGGTGGTGGAGACGACGGCGGGGACGTTCGTCATCGACCTGCTGCCCGAGGCCGCCCCCAACCACGTGGGGCTGTTCCTGCAGACGGTCGAGGAGGGCACCTACGACGGGACCGCGTTCCACGCGATGGTGGCGCGCGGCATCGTCCAGGGCGGCGACCCGATATCCGCGGACCCCGCCCGCCGCGACGAGTACGGCCGCGGCGGCCTCGGCCTCGTGGCGTCCGAGCCGAGCGACGAGCGGCACACCCCGGGCACGGTGTCGTCGGTGGGGGTGCCGGGCAACCCCGCCAGCGAGGGGCTCCAGTTCCTGATCTGCGTCGTCGCCCAGCCCGGGCTCGACGGCGCTCACACGATCTGGGGCCGTGTGGCGGAGGGGCTGCCGGTGGTGACGCGCATCTCCGAGACGCCGGTCGACGCCCAGGGGAAGGCGACCGAGCGGATCGAGATCGTGTCGGTGTCCGTCCGCGACTGGGAGCCGCCGCCGCCCCCGCCGTTCACGACCGAGACCGTCGACGAGCTCGCCGCGTACCGCGCCGTGCTGGAGACCAGCGCGGGGCCGATCACCCTCGAGCTCTTCCCCGACCGCGCGCCCGGGCACGTGCGCAACTTCCTGCGCCTGTCGCTGGCGGGGGTCTACGACGGCATGGCGTTCCACCGCGTCGCCCCCGGGTTCGTCATCCAGACCGGCTTCGTGCCGAGCCGCGGCACGCCCCTGACCGAGGAGCAGCGCAGCCTGATCGCGAACCTGGAGCCGGAGTTCAGCGACACGCAGCACGTGAAGGGCATCGTGTCGATGGCGCGCGGCGACGACCCCGCGAGCGCCGACACGTCGTTCTTCATCGTGACCGGGCGCGCGGCCGAGCTCGACGGGGTCTACACCGTGTTCGGGCGGGTCGTCGACGGCATCGACGCCGTCGACCGCATCGAGGCGACGCCGGTCGACGGGGAGACGCCGCTCCAGCGCGTCGACCTGACGCGCGTGCGGCTGGAGCAGGCCGGGCAGCCCTGATCCGTCGGCGCATGCCCGCCCGGGCTCGACAAGCCGGGGCCGGACCGGCGCGAGCGGCGCGCAGCGATGAGGGCAGCACGGTGGCTGCGGCCACTCGGCGATGTGCTTGCTGCCCGCCGGCGTCCGTCAGGCGCGTAACGGCCCCGGCTGGACCGACGCGCAACGCGCACGGCAACGTCCGGTCACTTGCGGCGGCTGACCCGCCCCATCGCGCACCCGGAGCAGACTTGCGGCCAACCCGGGTCGTGCCCGACTCCGCCCGCGCCCGTTACGCGCGCGCCTCCGGCCGCGGCTCGAGCAGGGCCGTCGCGATGCTGGCGTAGTGGCCGACGGCGGCCCGCAGCTCGTCGATCTCCACGTACTCGTCGGCGGTGTGGGCCAGCAGCACCGATCCCGGCCCGAAGAGGAGTGGCCGACCCCACGCAGACAGGAACGGAATATCGGTGGTGAACCGGAAGGCCGCGGTGTCGAAGCCCGGCACCGTGACCAGCTCCACCGGCGGCACCTCCGCGACGTCCTCCAGGTCGACCCAGCGTTTCAGCGGTTCGAGGGCGGCCCGCACCTCGGCGGCCGGGCCCACCGTGCGGAAGTTGACCTCGGCGCCCGCTACCGGCGGCACGACGTTGGGCGCGATCCCGCCGTCGAGCAGGGTCACCGTGTAGCTCGTGTCGCCGAGCTTCGGGCTGGCCGGCAGCGGCAGCGTCCGCAGGGCCACCAGGGCGTCGACCAGCTTCTCGATCGCCGACACGCCCTCCTCCGGATGCGACGAATGGGCGGTCTTCCCCGTCGCGGACAGCCGCACCCGACAGACGCCGCGGGTCGCGATGCCGAGGCGGCTGTCGGTGGGCTCGCCGTTCAGGAGGTAGCGCGAGCCGCGCGGGGTGCGGTTGGCGGTATGGGCGCCGTGGCTGCCGCGCTCCTCCCCCACCACGAGCAGCAGCCCGACCCGGGTCTCGCCGGCCGCCCGCAGCCGGTCGAGCGCCCCGATCTGCGCCGCCGCGATGCCCTTCGCGTCGCAGGCCCCCCGCCCGTGCAGCCGGCCGTTCTCCTCGCGGCTCGGAAAGTGCGGCGGCACGCAGTCGAGATGGGTCGACAGCACCACGTCCGGCCGCCCGAGGGCGACCCAGAGGTTGATGCGGTCGCCCTCGACCGGCTGCTCCTCGACGTCGTACCCGCGCTCCCGCAGCCACCCCGCCAGCCACCGGGCGACCGGGCCCTCCCCGCCCGTCGTGGAGTCGAAGTCGATGAGCGACCGGGCCAGCTCGACCACGTCGAAGGGGGGCGCCGAGGCGGCTCCGTTGTCAGGCGACATCCATCTGCTCCGTGCTGCTGTCCGATGACCGGGAATCCCGATTCCGTTGCCGGTCCTGCGAGTGCGAGGGTACCATGGAGGGCTTGGCGCTGATGCTGTCTAAAACCCACGATGCCCTCAGGGCAGCCGGCGCACCCGACGACAAGGCTCGCGAGGCAGCGGAAGAGATCGCAGGCTTCGAGGATCGCCTGCCCGTGGTCGAATCGGACCTGAAGCTGCTCAAGTGGATGGTCGGCTTCAACCTGGCCCTGTCGATGGTCATCGTCGCGCTCCTGCTTCGCCTCGCGACCTGACGTCGCGGTCGCTCACCCGCCCGTCACGTTCGGCACCGACCGGGCAGGTACTCGCCAGGATGCATCCGGCAAGAACCTGTGCCGCAGGAGCATCGCGTCGGCGAGACTCCCGACGCGATGCAAGGTCGCTCCGCCCACCGTGGCGACGACGCCCCGCGTGGTACGATGCGCGACCCGCGGACTGAGGTCCGCCGGAGACGGCCACCCTGGAGCGGCCCGTGAGCCCCGCGACGACCGACCCCGCCGTTCCCCGCGCCGGCATGCTCGCCAACGTCCGCAACCGGCGCGGCGTGGTCGCGGCGGTCGAGCCCTTCGACGGCGAGACGGGGCGCCTCCACCTCGTCCACCTGGAGTACACCGACGATCACGCGCCGGCCGAGGAACGCCTGCTGTGGGAGCTCGAACCCGAAGGCAGTCGCCATCTGCTCGAACCGAACGCTCTGCCGGACCCGTCCCACGCCGGCGGCCCGATGCCCGTAGACGACTTCGAGGCGCTGGTGCGGGCGGCGCGCTGGACGGCCCTCTCGCCCTACCTCGACCCCGGCGACGGCGACGGACGCGCCCGGCGGGAGCCCATCGCGAGCCCGTTCCATGGCGGCGTGCGCATCGAGAGCTACCAGCTCGTGCCGCTCCTGAAGGCGTTGCGCATGCCGCGGGTCAACCTGCTCATCGCCGACGACGTCGGCCTCGGCAAGACCGTCGAGGCGAGCCTGATTCTCACCGAGCTGCTGCTCCGCCGCCGCATCCAGCGGGTCCTGGTCCTCACGCCGGCCTCGCTGCGGCACCAGTGGCGGGAGGAGCTCTGGGACAAGTTCTCTCTGCGGTTCGAGGTGGTCGACCGGCAGAGGACCGAGCGCCTGCGCCGCGGGCTCGGGATGGACGCCACGCCCTGGCGCTCGTTCAGCCGCATCGTCGCCTCGTACCACTATCTGCGGCAGCCCGACGTGCTCGAGCAGTTCCTGGCCGCCAGCCGCCCGCGTGACGACTCTCCGCACCTGCCCTGGGACCTGCTGATCGTCGACGAGTGCCACAACCTGATGCCCTCGCCCTTCGGCGAGGACAGCGAGCTGTGCCGCATGCTGAGACTGGTGGCGCCGCGGTTCGAGCATCGCCTCTTCCTCTCCGCCACGCCTCACAACGGACACACGCGATCGTTCACCGGGCTCCTCGAGATGCTCGACCCGGTGCGCTTCTCCCGCACCAGCGAGATGGGCCCCGCCATGCGCGGGCGGATAGAGGACGTGGTGGTCCGCCGCCTGAAACGCGACATCAACGCCGGGAGCCTTCAGCGGGGGAGCGCGAGGGGGAACCCCTCGCAGGAAGAGGACGCAAGTCCACGCTTCTGCACCCGGAAGCCCCCGGAAGCCCTCCTCCTCGCCCCCGACCCCCTCGAGGCCGAGCTGTCCGCCGCCTTCGACGCCTTCCGCGCCGCCGTTCGCGCCCTCGTGGCGAAGGGACCGGCGCCCCGGCGGCGAACCGGCGCATTCGCGGTCGAGATTCTGAACAAGCGGCTGCTGTCGTGCCCCACCGCCTTCGCCGACTCCTGGAGCCGGGCGCGGCAGGGACTCTCGAGGGCGGAGCCGGCCACCGACAAGGACGTGGCGGCAGCCGAGCGCACCCTGCGGCAGGAGACCGGCGACGACCGCGAAGCCCAGCAGCGCGAAGCCACCGCCGCAACCGTCGCCGGCGCTTGGCTACGGAACTTCGCCGGCGATCTGCACGCGGAGATCCGCGACATCGAGGACGCGCTCGACGCCCTCGGCTTCGACCTCGACGCGCCGATCGTGGATCAGACGCCGCGCGCCGACGCGCGATTCGACGCCCTCGTGGCCCTGATCGAGCGCCTGCTGATGGAGCCCCCCGGCCGCACCCGAGGCGGCGCGGGGAACGCACCGGCGTTCCGGGCGGATGAACGCCTGATCGTCTTCACCGAGTACAAGACCACCCTCGACTACCTGACCCGCCGACTGCGCGAGCGGTACCCCGCCGACCGTGTCCTGACCCTGTTCGGCAGCGGCGGCCCCGACGGGATGGACCAGGCCGACCGGGAGAACGTCAAGACCGCGTTCAACGACCCGGCGTCGCCGGTGCGGGTTCTCGTCGCCACCGACGCCGCGTCCGAGGGGCTCAACCTGCACCGCACCGCGCGCTGTCTGCTCCACTACGACTGCCCGTGGAACCCGTCGCGCCTCGAGCAGCGCAATGGCCGCATCGACCGCTACGGCCAGGCCCGCGACGTGACCGTGCATCACTTCGCGAGCACGGCCGACCCCGATCTCGACTTTCTCGCTCACGTGATACGCAAGGCCGACGAGATACGCGAGGACCTCGGCTCGCTGAACGAGGTCTTCGACCGCGCCGTGCACCGCCGCCTGGTTCGGGGCGAGGACGCGGCGGCGGTGCGGGCAGACCTCGACCGGAGCGCCGCGGCCGGCCGCGGCGGCACCGACCTCGCGGCGGACGGCACGGTCGCGGCGGCGGACGAGGAGGCGCGGGAGGCGGCGGTGATCGAGGCCATGGCGGCGGAGATCGATCTCGACCCCGGCGCGATGCGAGACACGCTCGAAGCCGCTCTCGCCATTCCCGCCGGCCGCCCGCAGCTCCAGGCCGACGGGGAGCCCGGCTTCTGTCGGTTGCTGTACTCCGATCTCGCGGGCTGGCGGGACGTCATCGACGAGGCCGTGCGCCGCCCTGCCCCCGGCGGAGGATTCGGGCCGATGCCGCGGCTGGCTTTCAGCACCGAGCCGTTCATCGAGCGGCTCGGCCGGTTGAGCGTGTTCCGTCCCCGGCAGGACGCGCTGCTCGTGCACCTGGCCCATCCCCTGATGCAGCGGGCCCTCGGTGTCCTCACGCGCAGCCGTTATCCCGGACGGAACGAGACCGGAACATCACGCTGGACGGTGCGACTGGGACCGGTTCCGGCCGGTACCGACGCCGTCATCCTGCTCAGCGTCGAAGAGCTCGGCGTCAACGAACTGCGCGAGACGTTCCACCGCTGGGTGCGGACGCTGGCCCTTCCGGTCCGCGACGGCGTTCCCGGCGAGCCGCTGCCCCACGCCCCCGCGCAGACCCTGCGCGACGCCCTCGGCACGGACGACCCGGCGGCGCGGGCGCGCGCGGGTGACATCTTCGACGATGCCCGGGCCGGCCTGCAGAAGTGGCTGCGCCGCTACCGGGACGACCTCACCGAACGCCTTCGGCGCCAGCTCCACGTCGACGGCGAGGCCGCGCGCATCCGCGAGGACGAGCGCTACCGGCAGCGTCAGGGAGAGGTGTCGGCGCTGATCGAGCAGTCGACGGCGGCGAGGCTGGCGCGCGAGCTGGAGGACCTGACCGAGAAGTCGCGCCAGCGCGGGCTCTTCGACGAGGACGACCGCCTCGCGGCGCTGGAACGGTCGATCGAAGAGAAGCAGGAGGAGCTGGCCCGCCGCCGCCGGCACTACGAAGAGATCCGCGAGCAATTGCAGCGCGAGCGCGAGCGCATTCTCGACCACCTGCTGCCGAAGCGCTTCACCCTCGCCGGCCAGGCCCAGGTGTTCCCGGTCGCGGTGGAAGTCCGCCTGCCGCAAACGTCACACTGAGCGGAACCATGCCCGGGCCGAAGTCGAACGCAACCGGAGGGCAGTCCCGCGAAGCCGGCCTGCCCGGCTGGGGCCGCCTGCGCCACGGCGGGCTGCTGCTCGACGGCACGCGCCTCGCGGCTCTCGCCGGCCATGCGCCCGCCCCGCTCGACGCGTGGACCGAGCGCCAACTCCGCCAGCGCGCCAATGCGATGCTGGACGGCAGCGCCGAGGCGTCTCCCTTCGTCGCCTTCGTGCTCGAGCAGGTCTGCGGCCTCGACGCATCGACCGGCGCCTGGACGCGCGGCAGCCACGTGGCCCCCGCGTGGGGGCGGCGCGCCGTCACCGGCGAGACCGTCAAGCCCCGCCAGCTCTGGCAGGGCCGGCGCGGCGCCCGGCTGCCGGTGTTCCTGGACGACGGCAGGCAGCTCGGCATCGGCCGCAGCCGCCGCATCGTGAGCCGGGTGCTCGGCTGGCTGCGGGCCGGCGGCGACCACTTGGCGCTGGTGACGAACGGCCGGCAGTGGCGACTGGTGTTCGCCGGGCTCGACTACGACGCCTGGTGCGAGTGGGACCTCGAGCTCTGGTTCGAGGAGGGCGAGCTGTCGCCGCAGGTGACGGCGCTGCGCACCCTGCTGCAGCACTCTCTCTGGACGCCCGAGGCGGAGGGCGCCGAACCGCCGCTGCTGCAGGCCATTCGCGACACGCGCAAGGGACAGGCCGAGCTCTCGGAGGTGCTCGGCGAGCGGGTGCGCGAGGCGGTCGAGATCCTGATTCGCGCCCACGGCGACGCCCTGTCTTCCCTCGGGGAAGCGGACGACATCCGGGAGTACGTCGAGTACCTGGCCGAGGATGCCGGCGCCCCCGTGCCCGACGCCGACGAGGTCCGGGAGATGTTCGGCGCCTGCCCGGCCGAGATCTACCGCGCCGCCTGCCGGGTGGCGATGCGGCTGGTGGTGATTCTGTTCGCCGAGTCGCGCGACCTGCTGCCCCGCGACAACCCCCTCTATCACGAGAGCTACGGCCTGCACGGGCTGCTCGAACGGCTCGAACGGGCCGCCGCGCGGGGCCGTAGCCTCGCGAGCAGCTTCGGCGCGTGGCCCCACGTCCTGGCCCTCTTCGCGCTCGTCCGGGAGGGTTCCCATCATCCGGATCTGCCGGTGACTGCCTATGGCGGCGACCTGTTCGCGCCCGGCACCGTGAAGGCCGACGACGGCGTGTCGCGCGCGCTCCGCGTGTACGAGCAGGCCTGCTTCGAGCACGAGGTGATGCCGGACCGCGACGTCCACGAGATGCTGAAGCTCCTGACGCGGACGACGATCCGGATCCGCCAGGGCAGGTCCAGCGTCCGGGCCGTCGCTCCCGTGGACTTCTCCGATCTCTCGTCCGAGTACATCGGCATCCTCTACGAGGGGCTGCTCGACTACGAGCTGAAGACCGCGCCCGCGGGCGACCCGGTGATCTTCCTCTCGGTGGGCGACCAGCCGGCGCTGCCCCTGTCGCGCCTGGAGGGCATGGACGACCGGGCGCTCCGGACCCTGTTCGAGAAGCTCAAGGAGAAGTCGGACGGGGCGGCCGAACGACCGGACGAAGAGGCAACGGAGACCGACGCGTCGGACGCCGAAGACGACACCGCGGACGCCGTGGCGACCGAGGAAGAGCCCCCGCTCTCCGGGCTCCCGGACGCCTCGTCGTCCGAGGGCGTTCGCCCGGACGACGTCGCCGTCGCACCGGACGAGCGCCAACGGAACCGCACGCGCGCCGAGCAATGGGCGCGCCGCGCGGTGCAGGCGGCCCGTCTGCTCCCCAAGCCCCGCGGCCGCGACACGCCCGAGCGCCGCCTCGCGTTCGAGCGCCGCCTCGCGGCCAAGGCGCGACAGCTCGTCGCCCGCGTCGTCCTCCCCGGCGAGTGGTACCTTGTCCGCTGGGGCGGCACGCGCAAGGGCTCGGGCAGCTTCTACACGCGCCCCGGCCTCGCGGTGCCGACCGTGCAGCGCACGTTGCGCCCCCTCGCCTACGACCCGCCGGCCGCCGCGGACGGCAAGCCCGACCTCGACGCGCCCCCCGCCCGCTGGATACCGAAGCCGCCCGAGCGAATCCTCGACCTGACCGTCTGCGATCCCGCCTGCGGATCGGGTACGTTTCCGCTGGCCGCGTTGCGCTTCCTGACCGATGCGCTCTACGCGGCGCTCCAGCATCACGACCGCCTCCAGCGCGACGGCGACCGTGTAATGGTGCGCCTGCTCGGCATCGGGGACGCGAACGACAACGACGCCAAAGACTCCCGCCTGGCCGACGAGTTGATTCCCTGTCGCCCCGACGACCACAGTTTCGAGCCGCGCCTCAAGGCGGTGCTGCGACGCCACGTCGTGGAGCGCTGCATCTACGCCGTCGACCTCGATCCCTTGGCAGTGGAACTGTGCCGCCTGTCGCTCTGGATCGAGACCATGGACCGCACCCTGCCGTTCGGGTTTCTGGACCACAAGATCAAGTGCGGCAACGCCCTGATCGGCGCCTGGTTCGACCAGTTCGCGCACTATCCGGTGATGGCCTGGAAGAACCGCGAGGGAGGAGACACGAACCACTCGAACGGCGTGCACTTCGAGAAGAAGGCGCGCACCAGGGCGATCAAGGCGTTCGTCAAGGACAAGCTGACACCGGACCTGCGAACCTTCCTGCGCGCTGCCGACCTGTTCTCGCCCGACCTGTTGGAACAGTCGGCCACCGCCCACCACAACGCCCTCGCGGTTCTCGAGCGCATGCACGCCATGCCCGTGCAGGACGCCGCCGACCGGGCGCGACTGTACCGAGACGAACTCGTCGGATCGGCGCCGTGGCGCGCGCTCAAGCACGCGATGGATCTCTGGTGCGCGTGCTGGTTCTGGCCGGCCGACGCCCTCGACCACGCGCCGCTGCCGAGCACCTTCGCCGACCCGCCGGTCGCGACCCTCGCCGTCGCCCGGCGCATCGCCGCCGAGATGCGCTTCTTTCACTGGGAGCTGGAGTTCCCCGACGTGTTCCGGCGCGTGGGCAGCGGGTTCGATGGGATGCTGGGGAATCCGCCCTGGGACATCGCCAAGCCAGCCTCCAAGGAATTCTTCTCGAACCTCGATCCGCTCTACCGCTCGTACGGCAAGCAGCAGGCCCTCGACAAGCAGACCGAGTACTTCGCCGACGCCGGCACCGAGCGCGCGTGGCTCGACTACCGCGCACGGTTCCGCGCCCGGTCCAACTTCACGAGCCACGCGCGGAGTCCCTTCGGCGACCCCGAAGAGAACGCCACGAGTACGGATCGCTTCACGGTTATACGGGGCGCGACGAACCTGGGGCTTCACGAACGCTGGCGGGGCGCCCGCCTCCAGTCCGCCGCCTTCGCCGATTCCGCTCACCCGTTCCGCCACCAGGGCTCGGCCGACCTCAACCTCTACAAGCTGTTCCTCGAGACCGCCCACGCGCTCCTGGCGCAACCAGCGCCGGGCGCCAGCGGCGCGAACGCTGGTGAAGAGAGCGCCGGCGACGCCAACACGCGCGCCGATACCAACCCCGACCGCACGGCAGACGCCGACGCGCGGGGCGGCCGGCTCGGCTTCCTGGTGCCCTCCGGGCTGTACTCGGACCATGGCACTGGCGCCCTGCGCGATCTGTTCCTCGAACACTGCCGGTGGGAATGGCTGTTCGGCGTCGAGAACCGCGACAGGGTCTTCCCGATTCACAG
This sequence comes from Vicinamibacteria bacterium, assembly GCA_022821235.1. Taxonomy (GTDB): domain Bacteria; phylum Acidobacteriota; class Vicinamibacteria; order Vicinamibacterales; family UBA8438; genus JAJEEA01. Next base: position 17,657 of record JAJEEA010000162.1, on the reverse strand, counting down.
GAGCTACAAGTTCAACCCCGTCGTCGTCGAGAAGGGCAGCGCCACCAAGGCGATCCGCACCGTCTTCATGCGCCGCAACCCCGACGACTGGGAGCGCGCCGAGGACCTCGCCACGCCCTACACCCGGGCGCAGATCCAGAGGTTCAGCCCGAAGAGCCGCGCCCTCCTCGAGATCCAATCACAGCGCGACTTGGAGATCCTGGAGAAGATCTACGCCAATGCCGTCCTGCTCGGCGACGACGGCCCTGACGGCTGGGGCATCAGCTACGCCACCGAGTTCCACATGACGGGCGACTCCAAGCTGTTCCCGCCGCGCCCGCAATGGGAGGCGAAGGGCTACCGGCCCGACGAATACAGCCGCTGGCTGCTCGGCGACTGGCGGCCCATCGACGAGTTGTGGGAAGAGATCGATGTGGATCCGTCACGACCCGAACCGGTGGCGATCGAGCTCGAAGATTGGCTGTTCGACACCACAGCCGGTCCGGAACGCCGGCGACTCCAGGCGCGGTTCGTACACGGGCGTTGGCTAAAGCCGGGCGACGTCGCCCCCACGAACGGGCGCTCCCGCTGCGCCCAGCCGCCGTACGACGAATTGCCGATTCCGCGGGCCGCCATCCCGAGGGGCATCGTCCTCTCGCGCGACGGAGACGCGTGGATGCGAGAGGAGCAGATACAAGACATCGCGTTGCCGCTCTACGAGGGCCGCATGATCGGCCAGTGTGACTCCAGTCAGAAGGGTTGGGTGAGCGGCAAGGGAAGATCAGCGGTGTGGCGAGACATTGCCTGGGACCTCAAGCAGATTGAACCGCAGTACCTGATGGCGCGTAGCGACTACGTGCGCGGGTCTGCGACGGAGCGAGGATTGAAGTTCGCCTTCATGGACGTTACATCATCCACGAATGCTCGCACGGTAATAGCCTCCCCAGTCGCAGATTCCCCATGCGGCAACAAGGCACCGCTCCTGCTGCCTTCGTCGCGTAATGTCCTGAGAACGATTGAATTGAGCACCATCGCGAACACGATCGCATTCGACTGGATCGCCCGGCAACATCTGTCAGGAATCACCCTCAATTGGTACATCGTCGAATCACTCCCTTTGCCGGCTGCTGGTGCCTGTAACCAGAAACTGCTGGCCCTGATGTCGCAACTGCTGCTTTCGGACATTTGGTTCGCCGGAGAACGGCTGCAAATGCCGCGCGGAGCGAGACGCTCGTACGGCAACGCCTGTTCCCCGCAGGAGCGACTTCGAATTGCCACCATGGCGGATGCCGTCGTGGCAGCTGCGTTCGGCTTCTCTGGCTCTGATCTGCGACACGCACTCGCAGAATGTGATGCGCCTCTCGATAATCCCGACGGCATCCGACCGAAGGGCTTCTGGCGCGTGGACAAGGACAGGGCTCCAGAACTTCGCCAGACCGTCCTGGCGCTCGTCGCCTTCCACGACCTTCAGGAGAAGATCGATGCGGCCGGCGGCAACCGCGAACGCGGCACCGAGGACTTCCTCGCCCAGAACAACGGCGAAGGCTGGATGTTGCCGGAGACCCTGCGTCTCGCCGACTACGGCCTCGGCCACGACCAGCGCGCCCGTGAGCCCCAACCCGTCGCCAGCCGCCTCGGCCCCCGCTTCTACGACTGGCAGCTCGTCCAGAGCGCCGACGAGTCGTGGCGCGAGTGTCACCTGCACGCCCGCAACCTGCTGGGCGAGCACCGCTACGCATTGCGTGTCGTCGACCTGATGGCACAACGGATGACCGATGGCCACGACTATCGCGGCCTGCTCACGGACCCGTTCACGCAAGACCTGACCGGCGACGACGGCTACGTGACGGTGCTGGCCGAGATCCGTGCGCGAGACATCCTGTACGAGGGCGCCTACTGGTCGATGGTCGCCGATCTGCGCCGCGCTGGTCATCTGCACGACGACGGCTACGCCCGGCTGCTCGACCAGTTGCACGCCCGCGAGCTTCTCGACAGCGACGCCTATCGACGGCGGGGGGGACGGGCCATGGCCGCGACGGACGTCGGCATGCCGGCGCAACGGGTCGCCGAGACCGGGCCGGGTGGTCAGCCCGAGCTGTTTCCGACCCGCCGGCAGCGGAAGCTGTTCGAGTAGCGGAACGAGGGCTGACCAGGAACGCCGCCTGGGGCGCGGCACGAATGCCGATGGAGTCCCCCGCGGCGGGAGGGTGGAAGCAATGAGTCATTCCGAACTGCTCAAACGCATCACCGTGCGACCGGACGTCTTCGGCGGCAAGCCGATCGTGCGCGACATGCGGCTCTCGGTCGAGCTGATCCTGAGCCTGTTGGCGCAGGGCGCCACGCCGGAGGAGATCCTCGACGACTACCCGAGGCTCGAGGCGGACGACATCCGGGCGTGCATCGCCTACGCGCATGCGGCGATAGCGGACGACACGCTCGCCGCCGTCTCGGTAGCGAAACGGTGAAGTTCCTCGTCGACCACTGCGCAGGCCGACGGCTCGCCGAATGGCTGCGCGCCGAGGGTCACGACGTCTTCGACGCGGGAGAAGAATCCGATCCCGGCGATCGTACGCTGCTCGAACGCGCCGCCGCGGAGGGCAGGATTCTGGTCACGCTCGACCGCGACTTCGGCAGACTGGTGTACGTCGGCGGGGCGGTGCACGCAGGCATGGTCCGGTTGCCCGATGTGCCCGTTCGCGACCGCCTTGCCCTGATGGCCGAGGTGCTCCAGGAACACGGCGAAGCGCTGGACCGGCAGGCGCTCGTCACCGTGCGCGGCGGGCGGATCCGGGTCACCGGCCCGCAGCCGTGACGGCGAGGAAGTGCGCAAGATCCTTCAAGACGGCGAGGCGCACTCCGACCGGCGGCCCAGGTACGAGCTGACGTTGTGGGCGAAGAGCTCGACGCCGCCTGAGGGCCCGGTCGCGTGGCGGACCATCGTCGGCCCCTGTGGTTTCGCGTGTGTAAACCAGCTCCGTCTGGAGGTACAGCCGAAGAATCCTGTGTCAACGTCGCTCCTGTGCGGCCGTGAACTCCTCGAACCAGCCCCGGAGCGCCGCGACAGGCAGAGCTGCTCGCAACGCGGCGGTGAACTCCTGGTCGCGGCTGGACTCCCAGGAGACGTCCTTGACGACGACCCGAACGCGAGGTTCCTTGATCCGCATTCTCGCAAGCCCTTCCCGTACTTTTTCGTCGAGAACGGTACTCGCACGTGCATCCGGGCGACCCGGCGTGCGCGACGAACCGGCGAAAAGGTGCTCGTATTGCTTGCGGCGGCCGGATTGTTCGATGCGTTGCCTGATGGACATGACGATGCTCGACACGAGTTCGTCTTCATCCCGCTTCGCCTGACAACGAAACCCCATGACCCACGTCCGAAGCAACTCCTGAAAGGCATCGATTTCTGCACGGAACGCGGCGAGATCCTTCTTTCGTATGAGTGAGCCAAAACCCTGAACTCTGAACAGATAGCGCTCTTTGATTCCCTGCCATGTCTTCTCGATGTCACGTTGCGTGGTGGGAGCGAGAATCACTTCGCCACGGCGGTTGTACGCTATCTGCCCTTCCACGATATGAGGCGCACGGATGGAAACATCGGCCTTTCCATGGTACGGGCGGACCTGCGTTTCGAGGATGTCCTGCAAGCTCTCGGGTAAATCGGAGTTGAGCAGCAGACTGGAAATCTTGATTCTCCTCCGGGTCCATTCCGCTCCCTGAAGCTCGGTCTCCACGTACTGGAATCTCGTCGAGAAAACTCGCACCTTCCGCGCCAAGTCAAATGGAGCCGGCGGGTTCTGCTTGAGCGCTTCCACTACCTCTCGCAGCGATTCTGGTCGGATCCGATCCGTACCGACGTGCTCGTCCTTCAAGTTCTTCAAGAGCCGATCCGCAAAGGTCCGCTTCAGTGAAGCCTCCCCCGCATCGGGCTGTTCCCACTGTGAGTCAGGCTGAACGAACCGATCTTCGGCAGCCGTGTTCGTCGAGGTTCCATCATCCGGCCCCGCAACACTTCCATCGGCGGCGAGTCCTTCAAGGACGATACCGTTGGGCTGATCATGTTCCCTCTCGTCGTCGACCGACCGGGGAGTGGGCGACCAGATCGCCACATCGTCGTCGGCCACGAGCAACCCCAAGCGTACGCCCGCATGTTGCTGAAGCGTGATTCCCGTTGCATGCGCATTCAGATAGCCGAGTCCCTCCATGTCGCCGTAACCGATCCGGCATGTATCCTCCTGAAGATCCAGGACTACCGCGACGGTCACCCCACTGCGACACGACTCGGCAAGCGCCCTCGCGACTTCCTCGGATACCCCGGGTCCAACGAACACGATCCGCTGTTTCGCCCTGCGAATCCGTTCCGCCAACGTAGTGCCGGTCACTGCCTGGAACATCGTCATGCTGCATTCCGGAACCGCGCGACGAAAGCCAAGCCATGGACCCGTCCGTCAATGCTGCGACCGGAAGCCCACGCCAGTTCGCGGCCGGCCCCGTCGGGGGGCTGCGACGTCAGGCCACGCGCCGTCATGCTGGTGCGCGACGAACGTCCGCTCGGTCGCATCTTCCGGATCAAGTCCATGGTGTTCCAGTCACGACCAGTCTTGTTCACTGGACTCGCGTTCGGCGCGCGCAGCGTCGTCGAGCAGGCGCACCCTTTCCTTGAGCTTCCTCTTGCCGACTCCGGTCCGCGGATCCTGCGTGCGGCCGGTGCGCCAGTGTTCGACGAAGCCCGTCGAGCAAACCGCCTGCGCGAAGGCGTGCCGTTCGCGGGCATCGGCCAGCGGCTCCTTCTCGAGGTGGATTCGCACCCGCTCGAGGACTTCGGCCTCCGACAACCCCCGTAGCGTCAGGCGCCAGCGCCCCTCCGGGGTGCTCATCGCCTCCTGCCGCTCCCGTTCCTCACGGCGCCGGCGAGCTTCGTCGCCGACTCGTTGCGTCCAACGGGCCGTTTCTTCATCGTCGCAGCGAAACCGCCCGTAGCCGACCGCGGTCTTCGCGCCCGCACCGGCCCAGGTCAGAGCGTCGCGCAGCCAACCGTCGACGGTAGACAGATCATCGTCGTCGACGGGCCGCACGGGAACGACGCCGAAGAGGAAACGGGTCCCGGAAGCGGTGGCGAGAAACGGAATCGGCGTGGGGCTGCGCCAGTCTCCCGGCGGATCGTCTTCCTCCCAGCCGGCGAAGTGAGGGGTCATGACGTCGGCTTCGAGACGCACCGGGGCGATGGGAACGGCATCGAGGAAGCAGAGGCTTCCCGCGCGCCCGGGCGTCCCGAACACGCGATCCCGGATCCTCTCCGCGCCGGGACGAGAGTCGGGTTCCGCAGTCGCCCACGCGCGAACCAACCCCTTGACCGAACTTCCCGGCAGGCAGGGGGTCCCCAGCGTCGGATACCAGGCAAAGCCGTTCTCCACCGGATGGCTCCGGCCCAGTCCGGTCACGAAGCGGGCTTCCGCCGTGAAGACCGCGGCCAGACCCCGGCACCGCTCGACCAGTCGCACGAGCCGCAACACGTGCTCGTCGATCTGATCCTGCGCTCCGACCGGGGCGTCCACGAGCGTCTGGAGCCACTTGAGCTTCGGGTTGCCGTCCTCGCCGCGGGCGCCGTCGTCCCTCATCGTCCACACGTCACCATCGTGGCGCCACGTGTGGCAGAACTTGTCGAACCACAACCCCGCGTGCCCCGCCGGCGTGCGATCCTCCGGGTGACGAGCTGCGGTGGCGTAGAGCGGACGGGTCACGCAGGCTCCTCCTCGCTCTTCGGGAAGGCGGCCCGACAGCATTTCTTGTGCCACCCCAGCCAGGCCAACGCTTCGGCCTGGGCTTCCAGGTATCGCGATTCGTCGCACGACACGATGGCGCGCAAGACGTCGGGGCTGGACGCGTACACACCGTCGTCTGCGCGGCAGAGCCACCGCTGCACGCTGAGGTACAGCTCGCGGTGCGCCTTCTGATCGTCATTCGCGGGCTTGGGTCCGGCGGCGGCGAGCTCGGTCGCGAGGGCCTGCCCCAGGCCGTTCATGACGATGGCGGGCCCCAGCCGGTCCACATAGGCCCGGTAGCGCTTCTTGAAAGGCTCGGACCGCCCGCTCAGTTCGGTGACGCGCGCCAGGGCGTCGGCCGCACGCGCTTGTTCGACGGTCTTCACGCCGGCCCTCCAGGGTCGCCGTCGCGGCGCACGCTGACGGCGAACCAGCCCTGGCCGACGGTCTCGTTGCCGCCGACCTGCAGATAGGGATCCGTTTCCGGAAAGAGATCGTCGAGCATGCCGAGCGCGCCGTCGGCCCGCCCCATGACGAGGGCGTACATCACCGTGTCCGGCGGCAACGTCTCCTCGTACCACAGGTTCCGGCTTCTCTTGCTGTCGTCCAGAACGTTCCGCGCCTGGATGCAGAGCCCGTACCGGACGAACCAGACGAAGTCGTCGTCGTTCAGCACGGCTATCCGGTCCCCCAGACGCCGTTGGGTTTCGTCGTGGAGCACGCACGGCGTGATGGCCCTCGCAAGATCCTCGGCCGGGGCGTGAACGACGGTGAACTGCCGCTCTTCGAGGAACAGGCGGCCGTCACCCGCCGTCAGGATCTCGCCACGGTCCACCGTGGCAGGAATATCCGGCCGGGGTTCCAGCGCGGCCCGGTCGAGATCGCGGCGGTAGCGCTCGATGAGATGCGGACAGGTGACCCAACGGTACGACGTCGTCAGGCTCCGTACCGGCAGCAGCAACAACCGCCCATCGGACACCAGAACGTCGCCCGCGCGTTCCTGCGTGCCGAAGCGGTCCTCTACGGCCTCCGCCGCGATGGCTGCCTCCGCCTTGTCCCGCAACGCGCCCTTGAGGCTGGATCCGACGAGCACCGGATAATCGGTCGATGCCTCGCGGGCCACGGGGAGATCGACCACTCCCATGCCACGCCCGGCGCCGGGGTGCACCGGGGTCTCGGCCAGCAGGCCGAGCATGGCGGTGTTCATGCAGACACCTCCTGATCTCGAGGCCACGCGCCGAGCGCGGCGAGACCGAAGCCGAGCGGCCGGCGCGCGCCCACGCGCAACAATCCGTCACCGGTCGTGGTGATGTCCCGGAACCGGTGCGGTGCAGCGGATTCGCAGAACAGCACGCTGCCCGGAGGCAGTACGGACCGAAGCGGCAAGGGGCGCCTCGCCAGCGAATCCCAGCCCCCAATGCGAAGCGGGCGGGCGAGGCAGGCGGACGCGACCACGGCGCCGCCGAGTTCATCCAGCCGCTCCCTGCCGATGCACACGCCGTCCGCGAGGTCGAGCGGCGACAACGCGATCAGCGCCACCCGTCCCTTGTCCGCCGTCGCGGGCAGCCGCGTATCGAGGGGCACGTCGGCATCCCACTCGCGGCACTCCGCCATGCGCCCTTCGCCTCCGAAGGGCACCGTGCTACCGAACGGCGGTCGCCAGGCCGCGGGCAAGCCGGCGATTCGCACGCCAAGCGAAGCACGTCGTTGCAGGCGCACGTGCTGCGTGCTGTAGAGACGGCCTTCCTGCGCGGTACGCGTGTCGGTATCGCGCGCAAGACCGATGCGCGGCTCTTCGCTCCAGAGCATCCTGCTCGACACGACGTCGCTCGCCGCCGGAAGCTCCGCGCGCAGCACGGCGTTCATGCCGCCGAGGGTGAGCCACTGGTCATCGCCGGTCGTGCGCGCCACGCGGTCATCGTCCGAGTGCTCCCCCGGGGTGTCGGGAAGCCGAACCGCGTCGCCGAGGTCACAGGCGACGGGGGCGCCCGGGCGGAGGAAGGCCGCCGGCTTCCATCCGGCCGGGTCGTCGATGCCGAGCAGGTGACGCGGCGCGCGGAACAGCGGCTCCTCGTTACGCAGCAGGAACGGCCCGTCCAGGGCCAGCACCCCGAGGTTCTCGGGTCCGTCACCGAGGACGCCGGCGATCTCCCGCGACCAACGCCCGCGTCCGTTCCAACCGCGGGACAGAGCCAACGCCGATCGGACAGCGCCGGCCACCGTCGGCGGATGAGGCGGAAAAAGGCCGTGGACGTCCTCCTGCGGCGCGCTGCCCGCGGTGAACGGCGTTCCGCCACGGAAGAACCAGGTGTCCACCGGTTGGAGCCGGACCCCGATCATCGTGCGCCTTCCTCGTTCCCGGGGTCGGCGAGGAACCGCGCGAGCAGGAGCGCGTCGACGCCGACTTCGGTGACGCCCGCCGACCTGGCTGCATCGTCCGCCGTCTCGGTACCGTCGCCGCGCGCCCGAGACGGGCCGAGGACACGCCAGACGAGGTCGGTCAACTCGTCCGCCCGGTCCTCCGCGCCGCCGTCCATTCGCACCGCCAGGCTGTGCGCGATCTCGGCGCGAAGGAACTGACGAGCATCGAGTTCGGCCGGAAGAGTCCCCCAATGGCCGGGGCGCCAACGATCCCATCCGCAGAGCATCGCGAGCGTCTCCCGGAGACGGTAGATGAGCGCGCTGGAGAGCCCCGGCTCCGCCGCGCCTTCCCCCAGGTGATCGACCAGCCTCCGCACCAGATCCACGGCGGACTGCGAACCGTCGTCGAGATCTGTCCTCTTCCACGTGGTCGCCCACTGACAGTGCAGGCCGCCGGGCTTCAGGACGGCGGCGGCCAGCGAGTCCCGCCCGTTGCCGTCCTTGGCGACGTCGTCGAGCAGCCGCCGAGCCTCGTGCAGCACCGACCGCAGAGGCAGACGGACGTGCGCATACACCACCGCGGCGGAGAGCGTGGCGCCGGGTCCTCCGTCGAACGCGGCCTGGTAGCTGACGGACAAGGAAGCCGCACACGTCAGCGCCGTGGACGCCGGAAGCATCGCCATGACGTCGTCGCCGCCCGCGTAGACGCACACGCCGTCGTGTGCACGCACGATCCGGGGAACGTCGTTCGTGAAGGTGGACAACGCCTGCCCGACCTCCGCTCTGCCCAGTTCGCCCACCATTCGGCCGAGACGGTCACCGTCGGCAAGGACCAGGGCGTAGAACGCGGGCGGCGCGCCGACCGGCCGGTCGCTGCCATTCGTGGCCTCGCAGATGGTCGCAAGCAGTCCGCCCAGCCGCTCGCGCGCGTCGACCGCGGCGTCGCCAGCCAGAGGACACAGCCGCTCGCTCTGCACGAACTCGCGGTGGAAGTAGTTGGCGTCGAGCTTCGTGAAGTCGCCCGCCTCCTCAGCTTCCAGGTATGCGAACGGCGGCCGGCGCTCCGCCAGAACGCCGGAAACGGTATTCCGCGCGACCACCTCCGCGTACTCCCGCGCCAGCCGTGGCGCCACGTCCACGACGCGACGGAGCCACGGCACGGCGCCCACGTAGACCGTTGACGGCCAGTGCGCGGTGTCGATCGCCCAGCCCAGCGCCCGCGGGGAGACCTTCGGGAACAGGCGCTTCACGAGCGCGATTGCGCACAGCCGCTCGTTGTCCTCCAGATCCAGAGGACCGAGCCGTCGGCGCACACCTCGCCAGAACTCGTCCCGCTGCTCGCGGCTGGCACGACTCTCCGCGCCGAAGCACCCGGACAACTCCTGCAGGTCGTGCATGACCGTGCACTTGTCGCCGGGTTCGTCGGGCGGACGGCGGCTCCGCCAGTGCTTGCGGCGCGCGAGCGGTCGACTGTCGTCTCCCCCGGGGGCGGCCGTCCACGTCACCTCCCAGAACGCCCCGACCTGCCGATTCCAGATCTGCTCCGTGCCGTCTCCGGCGGAAGAGGCATGAGCAACGAACCGCTCCCAGACCGCCCCGCACACGCGCTTCCACGCGTCATCGAACGCCCGGATCGCCGCACCCGCCACGTGCGACGCGTCGCCGTTCACCAGGACGACGAAGTGATTCGGCACCGAGCCGATCCGCGGCGCTTCTCCATTCACGCGGTCGCTAACCCACCGAAAGAGTGGATCCTCCTCGACGACCGCCGGGTCGATCAGACCACCGGCGTCGCGAGCGCCCCGCATGGCGTGGGCGGACAGAAACGACAACAGATACGAGCTGCCCCACAGGTCGCGGGTCCGCCGCGACTGCGACACGAAGCCCTGCACCGGGCCGACGGAGACGTCAAGGCGCGTCGTCACGATCGCACCTCCACGGCATCCGTGAACGGTTCCCGGCGCCGATCTCGATCGAGAAGGCGATCGAGGAACTCGCGAACCGGGCCGTACAGTTCCTCCTCCGGAGCTTGCGGGACCCTGCTTCCTCCGACCGAGATGTCGGATTTGCCCGCGGGCAGGAAACGAGCGGGCAGGAACGACAGGACGGCCACGGGTCGGTCTTCGCACGGGTGGATGTGGATGAACAGAGGGCTCGCTCGCCGATCCAGACCGTCGGCAGGCCCAACCTGTTCGTGCTTCCGTTGCCCGTAGTTGTGAGGAAGACCGAAGGCGATGCGCCGGGGGTGTGAACGGCGCTGACGGCCCTTCATCAGGTCGTGGTCGTGCCGGAACTTCTTTTCCGAATCGAGCTGACTCTCGAAGATCCTGCCCTTGCGACCCCAACTCCGAAACCGGACCATTTCGCGGCCAACCAGATCCAGCAGTTCCAGCGGTTCTCTACGGGTGCTGGACAACAACACGTGGCGTGCTCTGCTCGACAGCGCGGTGAACTCCGGATAGGCTCCCGCACGATGGTCGGTTTGCTCGGATCGGAGTGCCGCGATGGCGCGTTGCAGTTCAGCCATGGAGCACGGCCCACTCCAGCGGGCCTCGCCGTTCACGTGCAGAGACCGAAGCACCAGAGACCCGTAGCCCTTGCGGCTCCTGGCGCCCAGGCCGCCCAGGCTTCCCAACGCGACGAGCGCATTGACCAGGGACGTCGACTCCTGTCCGTCAAGATGGCGCGCTCGCATCTCGACCGTGAAATCGAACGGTGCGCCGAGGCAGGCGCGGGTGAGTTGTCCGGCTTTGGTGCCTTTCTTGCGGCTCCCGAACGCCTCCATGACGCCGTAGCCCAGGTAGCGGGCACCCTCTCCCACAACGCCGGCTCCGGAACGCGCCTCAAGCACGTGACCGGCGGAGATCGTCGGCGACTCGGGGGCCGACGCCAGCCGCATGACCACGCGCGACTGGCCGCCGCCGGCGCTCCCGAAGAGTCTGTCTTCCTGCCGTCGCAAGACCCCCAGGTCCGCACCGTAGCGCGACCACGCCAGCGCCCGCCACCAGTAACGCAACACACCCTTGAAGCTGGGCAGGCGAACTTCGGGTGTCTTCGAGTCGGCGCCGGCGCAGAACAGCGGCGTCACGACGCTGTACGTGGCCTCAATCCGAATCGCCGGCATCGTCGTTCTCCGCTGTGTCGAGCCAGAACGGCTCGCCCGCCCGATACGGCTCCGACTCCTGCTCGGACGGGGGCCGGCGGTCAATCAACCCGAACCGGCGCACCGGACAGGCGAGGTCGCGCGCAGCAGTGGCGAGCGCCTCCGCAGCGAGCCCCATGAGCGTCGTCCCGCCGGTGACGTTCACGACCACGTCGCCGGCGCCGATGAAGTGCGGCCGCGCCGCCTGCACCAGGTGCTCGATCTCCCGTCGACCTCCCCCGACGGCATCGTCGAAGACGAGCGACTCGACCGCACCGGCATAGCGGGCGCGCTGCAACGCCTCCGCAACCATCCCCTGGCTCTCACCCGAACAGACGGCGAGACACAGTACCGGTTCGCCGCCGCCCCCGTCCGTTCGACACGCGTGCACGGCGCTGAAGAGCACGCCAGGACGCTTGCCGATTGGGCTGACGAGCACCCGGCCGCCCGGCGACTCGCCCAGAGACAGAGAGATGTCCGGCCGTGAACGGAGCGTGTCGTTCCAGAAGTCCCGGACCCGGCGCATGGTCTTCTCCGCCTTCCTGTCACCGACGAGCGGAAGGGGACGCATGCCGTGGTGATGATACGCGTTGCGAAGCTCCGAGAGCCGTGCCCAGAAACCGCCGAGCGAGCGTTGTTCGTCAGTCAGGCGGCTGCGAAGTTCCGCATCGTTGCCGACCGCCGCCATCGCCCCCAGCAGGCGACCGGCCCTGCGCCTCGTGTTGGCGTAGTCGAGCCACTCGCGGGCGCCCCCCTGCCGCCAGACGACCCACGATACCGTCCACTCATTCATGAGGCCGAGGGCAGCCGCCACGTTCTTGCGGCGGAGCAGATCGTCGATGATGCGCGCCTGACGGTCCAGTTCGACCGCCGTCAGCTCGACTCGCTGCTTCCAGCCGTCACCGACCGTCGGAGTGTCCGCGGCGAAGGAACCCAACGTTCCCTTCAACCCCTCGATCAGCTCGCCGGCGAGCGGCAGGCGGTGGTCGCCCACGAGCAGTTTCTTCAGCGCCCCGAGGCGACGGTCATGAACATCGTGCGCCAGGCGGCCCAATTCAAGGGGCAGACCGGACAGATACGCTTCCGACATTGCGTATAGGTCACGCGCGATATCCTTGGCTCTTCTGGCTGTTGCCGTTCGCTCTCGCGAACCGGGGTCGATGACCTCGGCCAGCGGCAACGTGCTGCCGGTCTCCCGCGCGACCTGCAGCGCGTGAATCCAGCGAGGCAGGTCGAGCAGCGGGCGCAGATCGAGGAAGGGGCTCGGCGCATTCTCGCGCGGTAGGCTGTAGTACGCGCCGCGCACTCGAACATCGCGGAGCGCTGCCAGGTAGAGCACCGCGATGTACGTCAGAAACGAGAAGTGTCGAGGGCCATGGGTGACGTCCACCGTGAGTTCGATGTCCCGATCGGGGATGGCACTCGACACCCGCGCCAGATACGTATCGACACCGTCCTGCGTCATCCCGCCTGGCACATCGATCCGCTCCACCTGACATCGGTCACGCAGAGCGGCTTCGAAGCACGACCAGCTCTGTTCCGTCGCCTCCGGCGTACAGAAAGCCACCACGCGACCGGGGCGGTCGGCAGGCGGCAGCAGGTCCAGCAGCGCTACGGGTGCGAGTCGAGCCTCGGCCTCTCGATCCCCGAGCATGTAGCGCGCCAGTCGCGGGGACAATCCGAGCACCGTCAGAAGCACGTGTTCCCGCCCCAGGTCCCCGTGGCGGAAGGACGCTCGTTCTCGTGGCTGTTTAATGTTATCGCTCACTTCTTACGACCGCCTGCCCTGCACGTCTTGTGGGCAAATCGCGTTGCCGAGGGGCACCGACACCGCGGGCATCGCCTTGTGGCCGTGCGGCGCTGCCTCATGCAGCAACTCCGTGTGCCAGTTCCCCCCAACCTGGTCGAATCGGAACATGTCACGGCACGCTGCCAGCACGGCGCCGGTGTCGCCCCACCCCAACAGGTCCACCAGGGACGCCCCGTCGAGCGCCGGAATCGAGCGGCGCACCACCGCCGGAATGCGATTGCGCTTCAGATAAAGGACGAGCAGATCGGTGGCCTCGGACAGATCCGAAACCGCGCCGGCGTGCTCCCGGAGCACACCGCGCCGCCGCCACTGGCCAATCTCCTCGCGGCTCACGCGGAACAGTCGGGCCGCCTCGGCTCGGCTCAGATCCCAGGTTTCACTCGTCCGCGTGAGCGCGTCGGCCGCGCGACGGCCACCGTGGTCTGCCCGGGAAGTGCCCGTCACGAACACAGCCCCTGGCGGCATCGGCGCCGTTCGAGAAACCGACGTCGAGTTGCTGCTGACCGATCAATCGGATATACCGACTTCTTCCGTCTTCCGACCTTCGGCAACAGCCGGGCGTCGAGGAAATCGTCCATCAATGCAGCGTCCGTCGAACACAGGACCAGCGCGCCGCTGGCCCTCGCCAACGCCAGAACCGGCTTGTCTTTCGCCCTGGATCGCGTAGTGACATGCATCAGCGACTCTTCGGCGACCCGCACCGAGGCTGCGTCGACAAGACGCGCACGATCGGCCCGGCGATAGGCCTCGATCAACTCGAGCATCCGCCCACTCTTCACGAGCTCGTTCCAGTAGCCGCCGTCGTTCGAGTACACCACCCGTCCGTGCCCCCGATCGATCCACGAGCGGAGCTCCGTGCCTGCTCGCGGGTCAAGAACGGCTCCGAACGCACTGGCGTCGATTATCGTCGGGATGCACATGACCGCAAGCGCCGCGCTCAGAAACCCAACAGGGATCGAGTCTCCTCCAGGAAGAAGGCACGGTATCCGTCGGGCGCGCCTTCGAAGTTGCCCTGCGAGTCGACGGCGATGCTGTGCATTCGGGACCGCGTGCCGTCTGCCGTTGGCTCGAAGTAGATGATGGACAGCTCGTCGGGAGCAAGAGTTCCCTTCATGACGCAGATTCGGAACCGATCGACGAAGTGGTCGCTGTGCGTCTCGATCACGAAGCTGCGGCCGCTCTCGGCCATCCACTGCGCCAGCGCCGCCTGCGCGCGCGGGTGCACGTGGATCTCGGGCTGCTGGAGGAGCAGGACGGTCTCGGGCGCGTTCCTGTAGATGAAGCCGAAGATCACCATCAGGCTGTGGACGCCGTATCCCACGTCCTGGAGGTTGAAACGACCGCTGGGGGTGTCGACAAACACCTGCACGCGGGGCTCATCCAATCTGCGATCGACGTGTACGGCTCGCCAGAGTCCGACGTTCTCGCCGATGGCGGCAAGGAAGGCGAGTATCTCCCCTTCGTCGCCGGTGGTGAGGTGGTCAGGTGCGGCATCGTAGTGACGTTGGCGCGACGGCAACGACGGCTCTGCGGCCGCTACCCGCAACGCGTCGGCCTGGGGGAAAGGGAGATCCTTCTGCAACAGGGAAACGAGTCTCACGAACCCGGCTGCTGCGCTCTCGGCGTCGGTCCCGCGCGCTTCTCGGAACCTCTGCAGATCCCCGGCGAAGGGCACGTAGCCATCGCGGACGTAGCGAGACAGCCATGTCGACACCGAACGAAACGAAACCTCTCCAGGCAGCAGATCGAAGGAGAATCCGGCATTCTGCAGGCGCATGAGAACGTCCGGCACCTCAGGCGCCGTCACGTGCAGGTCGCGGAGAGAGTCACCTCTCCCCCGAAACCGCAGCTCCATCCCCCGATCAACGGGCCGGCCGCCAACCGCCTGGAAGGTGAAGGCGACGCGGTCATGACAGTGTTCGGCGAACCTGCCGCCGAGGGTGAAGGACGTCTTCCCGGCGCGCGCGATCGAGTCGAACCCGCCCATCTGGAACGGCGGCTCGTCGAAGTGGTTGTCTTCCGCGAGGTCGTGGAGGTTGGAGAGCTTGCCCAGCGTCCGGTAGCAACCGAGGAACGTGGACTTGCCAGCGCCGTTCTCGCCCACGAGCAGGGTGATGCGCCGCGTTCGCGCGGACTGCGCGCCCTCGAAGCAGCGGACGTCTCCGATCTCGACGTCGGTGATCCTGGCCATCAGCCCCCTCGCGCGAACATTCGGAGCAGGCGCCGGCCGGCTCCTAGTACGTGCTTCACGACCTCCATCGGGCCGCCGCCGGCAGGAGACGACGACTCGGCAGCCGCGGCGTCGACGAGAAACGGATAGCGGTACCCGTCGCCCAGCGCCGTACCTTCCGATACGGAGCAGGCATCTTCGCACCGCTCGTGCACCGTTCGCAACCGACCCGGAATCAGGCTGTAGCTCAGCTTGCCCCCAGGTTCCGGCCACCACGCTTCGGCCACCGTCAGCCGGACCATCTCGATCACCATCAGGCTGGCCAGATTCGCGCTGAAGGGGAAGACGTTCTGGTTCGCCGGGGGCCGGCCACCGCCTGGGAGCCGGACGTAGGCGGGATCGTCCAGCGATCCGTCCCGCTCCATGACCACGTCCGAACTCGTGTACTGTCCGTCGCACCGCAGGCAGCGGCGCCCCGGACCGACCACGGTGACGCTCCAGAGGGCGTTGGCCAGCTCTCCGGAGAGCTTGTTGTCGATGTGGACGCCCCCGGAGATCACCGGGATGCAGTGCGCATAGGCGATGCGGTTGAGCAGGTCCTTCGGCAACGGCCGGTCGACGGCGGAAAACAACACGTCGCAGTCGAGCACGGCGCGACAGGCGACCTCATGTTGAATCGGGTGTGCATGGACCTCGACGTGAAACCGCTCGGCGGTCGCGCCGCGTTGGAGATTCCGGAGTGCGAGATCCACCTTGAACTTCCCAATGTCGGCTTCGCCCGCATACAACAGCCGGTCCAGGTTGTGCGTCTCCACCCGGTCGGGATCGACCAGCACGAGGTTCCCGATCCCCATTCTCGCCAGCGTCTCCGCCACCATGCAGCCGACGCTGCCGACGCCGACCACCCCCACGCGCAGCCGCGCGATGTCCTGTTGCCGGGCCTCGCCCCACGTGTCGATCGTGCGGCGCAACGTGGCGCGTCGGCCCGGCGGCGGCATCAGCGCGTCGTTGCAGGTGACGCGCAGCCGCTGGCCGACGACGCGGACCTTCGTGCACCAGGATCGCCGAAAGCGGGTACCGTCCCGCGTCCAGAACCGCGCGCTCCACGCACCGTCGGTGGCCAGGGTCAAGCCGACCAGGGGCAGGCCGCTCGCCCGAGCCGGCGGCGCGATACGGTCGCGCTCGGCCGTCACGTCCGGCTCGCTCATGTCCTGCCAGCCGCCGGACAGGTGGTTGTGCATGAAGGCCAACCCGGCCCCGCGGGCGCACGCCAGTCTCACGGCGCGCGTCAGATAGCCGGGCTCGAAGCTTGCGTTTCCGTGGAGGAGCCGCTCGCCGGCGGCCGGGAGCACGAGCTCGAAGACGACTGCCGACCGACGGCTCGCCCCCGTGGCCGGCCGCCACAGCGCGAAGCAGACCTCTTCCTGCCGATGCCCCCCTCGGACGTGCCGGAGAAGGTGATCGCAGGCCTGCCGATGTACGGCCTCGGTGAGAACGGCGTCGAAGGTCACAACTGGTTCCAGAACCGCCGCATGTGCCTCGTCATGTAGGTCTTCATGTTCTTGTCGGCAGCGGGCAGGCGGTCCCAGAAGTCGCTCGGCGGCACGCTGAATGCACACCAGTCCATGCCGTCGTGGCGGCCGCTGCTGTGCGCCGGCAGGGCGGGGGACGGCAGGGCCGCCACCCACACGAAGTGGGGAGGATACTCGGGATACTGCGTTTCCTGGAACGACACGCCGACCCTGAACGTGCGCCCCTTGTGGCGGCCCGTGTCGACCGCATAGTCGAAGACGGCGGCCTGGTCGCCGCCCAGTCCGGGAATACGCAGCACGTCGGCGACGAACCCCAGCCCCCTGAGCTCCCGGGTGATGTCGTCGGCCGAGTCGGCGACAGGCGTCCTGCCGGCATAGACGGCCAGAAACCGGTCCCCGTCCTCGATGGTGACGACGTCCGACAGGTTCCGGTACTCGGCGCCGTCCGAGACGCGTTCGAGGTAGTAGTTGCCGATGTCGGCGACGTCGATCCCGGCGGCGCTCCCCGCTTGGCGCAGAATCCGTTCGACCGTCAAGCGCGGCTCCTCCGTCCGCTGGCGCTCGCCGTTGACCTCGTAGCGGATGAAGCCGTCGTCTCCCGGTCCGTGATCGGGGATCTCGTCCGGAGGCACATCGAGTGCTTCCGGTTCGCCGCTGACACCGCGCTCGCCGGTCCTGGTATTGGGAACATCCGGCGGGATTCGCCGATCGCCGTGGTGACGCTCGCCGTCCATCGAAACCTCCCTCGGCCCAGCATCGCATGTTGACGCTTGTGGCCGCCATCTGTCAAAGTGCACCATCCGTGAAACACTTCACCAGAGTACCGGGCGGTGTCTCACATGTCAAGCACTTCGGAGTCAATCATGGTGGATTCCTCGACATTGGCGTCGCTGGGCCAGATGGT
>JAJEEA010000413.1 GCA_022821235.1 Vicinamibacteria bacterium | reverse complement strand
CTCCTTCTCCAGATGCTCGCTACGGCGCTTCCAGCGATCCCGCTCCTCGATCAGCTTCGCCTTCTCTCGCTCGAGGCGTTCGATGCGCCGCACGTCCCGCGGGTCCCGCCGAGGGCCGGGACCCTGCGAATCGCCGCGGTCGCCGTTCTTGCGCGCCATACTTCACGTATCGGCACATGCCCGCGGTACCTGCACACATTTTCGTGGATTTTCTCGTCACGACCCGCTAACCGAAGACTCTCGGAGCTGTTCGCGGCACAGGCCGCGGCCGCGATCACCAACGCGCGCGCGCACCGCCGCGAGCGACGCACGCGGGCCGACCTGGAGGCCCTGGTTGAGACCTCGGGCGGCGCGGGAGGAGAGGACGCCGATCCTGGTGGTGGACGACGACCCGCACGCGCGGCGGCACGTGCGCGACGCGCTCGCGGCGGCGGGCTACGCCCAGGCGGCCACCGGCGAGCCGGGGCAGGTGTCGCGCCTGGTCGAGGCGAAGCACCCGCTCTGGTGCTGCTGGACCTGGTGCTGCCGGGCGCCGACGGCATCGAGCTGATGCGGACCCTGCCGGCGCTCGCCGACCTGCCGGTGGTCTTCATCTCGGCCTACGGGCGGGGCGACACCGCGGCGCGGGCGCTGGAGGCGGGGGCCGCCGACTACATCGTCAAGCCGTTCTCGGCGGCGGAGCTGGTGGCGCGGGTGGGGCTGGCGCCGTGCCGGCGGACCGCGCCCGCGCCCTTCGTGCTCGGCGACCTGGCCATCGACCGCGCAAAGCGCCGGGTCACGCGCCCGGTGCGGCTCACGGCGACCGAGTATCGCCTGCTGCACGCGCTCTCGCTCGATGCGGGCGGCGCGACGACGTACGAGTCGCTGCTGCGGCGGGTGTGGAAAACGCGTGTGGTCAACAAGTGCGCCTGCCCGTTCGTGGCCGCAGACCCCGCTGCCGACCTCGCCACTAACCCCCGGCCGTCGCCGCGCGCTGGCGCGGCCTTGGGGTCCGACCAAGCCGCCGGTCCGACCGGGGGTCGCCCACGCCGGCCGTGACGCACCGGCGCCAGGCGCGAGAGTGCTCCCCACCGGTTCCGGTTTGACCGCGTCGTCGACATTGGTCCACCGAAGGGCACCCACGAAGAGGAGCTCCCCGCGATCACGGCGCTCACCGACGCCCAACGCCCGCCCCTGCGGGCCACGTGGTGTCGCGCTCTCGCCAGAGATCGCCCGGTCGGCGCGTGAAGCCGTCCGGCAGCCGGGCGGCAAGCCGCACGGACTTCAGGGCTGCCCCGCGGGGCGGCGTCCGCAGCCGACGTCGGCGGCGCCGCGTCGAGGTGCTCCGCCGCAGTCCAGTGGTCGGCCGGTCCCGGGCCCCGCCGTCGAAAAGCGCGGCTTATGACCAGCTGGTCATAAGCCGCGTCATGATCAGTGCCGCGTTATGACAAGTGGCCGTCGACCGAGCGTTGTTTTCTGCTGACGGGGCGGGGGTTGGCATCGCGGCGAGCTTGACATAGTACGCGTGGTCTTCGGAGGGTCTCCAGACGGGGACCCGAGGAGGAGACCATGCTTGAAACCCTCTCGGTTCATCCACGCATCTGCGAGCGGATCCGGTCAGGACCGCTGGGCCGCTGGGTCGACGACTTCGTCGACGTACTCGCCGGGCGCGAGTACGCGAAGAGCACCATCCGCCGGCATGTTCAAGCCGCCGCGATCTTCAGCGATTGGCTGGATCAGCAGGACGTCGCGGCGACGGACATCGACGAGACGCTGGTCGGTCGGTTCGTCAGCGGGTTGTCCCGGCGACCGTCCTCGACGCGCCCGAGCGGCCGGGAGTCGGCTGTGGCTGGCGGCGTCCGTCTGCTGGCTGCACACCTGTGGGCGCGGGAAGTGGCAGCGCGCCGCCGGCCGGTCGCCGCCCGATGCGACACCGACCAATGGTTGGAGCGCTTCAACGATCACCTCGTGCATGTGCACGGCCTGGTCGTCGGGACCCGGCGGATATACCGGCGCTATGCCGCAGCCCTTCTTGCCGAGTGCGCGGGGACGCCGACGCCCGACTGGTCCCGGCTCACCGTGCCGACGATCGCGGCGTTCGTGCAGACCCGGGCCAGCCGGCTCCGCCCGTCGGCCTGTCGGGCGCCCGTCACCGCGACCCGGGCGTTTCTTCGCTTCCTCGCCACCAGCGGCGTCGTTCCCGCCCGTATCGAAGGTGCCGTGCCGACCATCCGCGCATGGAAGCACGCGAGCCTGCCCCGTGCCCTCGCGGCTGATGACGTCCAGCGCGTGCTGGCCGCGGTGGACGAGACGCGCCCCGGCGGGCCTCGTGACCGCGCCATCCTGCTGCTTCTGACCCGGCTCGGCCTGCGGGCGGGAGAGGTTGCGGCCCTCACCGTGCACGACATCGACTGGCACGACGGGACCGTCCGTGTAGCCGGCAAGGGGGGACGGGAGCGACGGCTGCCGCTGGCCGCCGATGTCGGGGCCGCCCTGGTCGCCGCGTTGCACTCGCGGCCTCCGACCAGCCCGCCGGCGGTGATTTTCGTCACCGCGCAGCCACCGTATCGGCAACTCGTCGGCCCGAGCGTGTCGGCCATCGCCAAGCGGGCGCTGCAGCGTGCCGGCGTCACCGTCGGGCGGCTCGGCGCCCATGTCTTCCGGCACACCTTTGCGTCGCAGATGGTCCGCCGGGACGTGCCGATGAAGACCGTCTCGGATCTGCTCGGCCACGCCCGTCTGGAGACCACCGCCATCTACGCCAAGCTGGACCGCGAGACCCTGGCGACGATCGCCCTGCCGTGGCCGGGAGGTGCGCGATGACCGGCGGGGCTTGGCGCCGGCACCTGGAGTCCTACTTGTCGCTGCGCCGCGCCGTCGGCTTCGCCATGCGACGGGAAGGGCGCCTCCTGCAGGACTTCGTCGAGCATCTCGAACGGCGGGGCGACGACGCCCCGGTCTCGCAGGTCGCCGTCGAGTGGGCCTCGGCGGGCGCCGAGAGCTGGCACGCGCGGCGGTTGGGCATCGTGCGTGGATTCCTCACAATGGTCAGCGCGGCCGAGCCCGGCGTCGACGTGCCCGGCGCCGGACTGGTGCGCACGCCCAAGCGTCCCACCCCACGCATCCTGGCGCCCCACGAGATCCTTGCCCTGATGGAAGCTGCCCGGGCCCTCGGACCACGCGGTGCCCTGCGCCCACACACGGTCGCCACCGTGATCGGGCTGCTGGCAAGCTGCGGGCTCCGGAGCGGCGAGGCGGTTCGCCTCGACGTCGGCCACGTCGATCTCGTCGGCGACCCGCCGTGCCTGGAGATTCAGCACACGAAGTTCCGGAAGTCACGCCTCGTGCCGCTGCACCCCACGACCGCCGACGCGTTGCGGACCTACGCGCGGCAACGCCGTGACCTCGGCTACGACGGCCTGAGCAGCGCCTTCTTCGTCTCCGAACGCGGCGACAGACTCAACCACGACGTCCTCGCCCGGACCTTCGCGCAGTTGGCCCGCCGGCTCGGGCTGCGCGGGCCGGTGGGCACCCGCGGGGTCAGCCTGCACAAGCTGCGTCACAGCTTCGCCGTGGCCCGGCTCGCCGCCTGGGCCGAGCAGGGGGTCGCCGTCCGCGACCGGCTCCCCGCGCTCGCCGTCTATCTCGGCCACGTGCAGCCGGGAGATACCTACTGGTATCTGACCGCCACCCCATCGGTGCTCGAACCGGCCGCCGCCCGTTTCGAGGCGTTCGTCGACGGGAGGGGGGCGCGCCATGACTGACCGCGCCCCCCTCGGCCCGTTGCTCCGTGCGTTCTTCGCCGACCATCTCGTGCAGCAGAAGGCCGCCAGCCCCCAGACCATCCACGCCTACCGCGACGCCTTCCGCCTGCTGCTCACGTTCCTCGATCAGCACCGTCACCGGAAGCCCGAGGCGCTCACCCTCGACGACCTCGACACTCCCGTGATCCTCGCGTTCCTCAACCACCTCGAAGAGGACCGCGCCAACAGCGTTCAGTCCCGGAACGCACGGCTGGCCGCCGTCCGCTCGTTCGTTCGGTTCGCCGCATTGCGCGCGCCCGAGTCCGTCGACCTGACGTCCCGCGTCCTGGCCATTCCCCGCAAACGCGCGCCACGACGACAGGTCCACCACCTGACGCGGCCGGAAATGGACGCCATCCTGACCGCCTGCGACCGCTCGACCCACGGCGGACGCCGCGACCACATCCTCCTGCTGACCCTGTACAACACCGGGGCGCGCGTCTCCGAGCTGGTGGCGCTACGGCGCTCCCACGTACGCTTCGGCGCCGCCACGGTCGTCCAGCTCCTCGGGAAGGGCCGCAAGGAGCGGGCCGTACCTCTGTGGTCCCGGACCGGCCGCGGCCTGCGCCAGTGGTTCGACGAAGAAGGCGGGGCCACGCCCGACTACGCGTTCCGCAACGCGCGCGGCGACCGCTTGACGCGGCAGGGCGTCACCCATCTGCTCGATCAGGCCTGCCGGCGGGCTCGCGAGCGATGTCCGAGCCTGGCCGCCAAGCGCGTGTCGCCCCACGTCATCCGCCACACGACCGCCATGCATCTGCTCCAAGCGGGCGTCGACGTGGCGACCATCGCGCTGTGGCTCGGCCACGAGCGGCTCGAGACCACGCATCACTACGTCGAGGCGGACCTGCAGCTCAAGGAACGCGCCATGCGGAAACTCGATCCGCTCGGCCAGCGAACCCGGCGGTTCAAGGCCGACTCCTCTCTGCTGACCTTCCTGGCGAGCCTCTGATTATGGAAAGCGCCGGACGCCCTCGACCCCGGCCGCCGCCGACCTCGTCCGGCGTCGCTTGTCATAACGCGATACTGGTCATGACGCGGCGACCCGACGCCGAACCTGGCCCGCCTGCCGGCCTTCACCGCAACGAGATCACGCGGCGCGTCCTGCCCATCCCCACCGCTACCAGCACGCCGCCGAGCAGTAGCAACCCGACCAGCGGAAGCGCCGGCACCGGAGTAACCCGCATGTACGGGGACATGTCCAGCCGCTGCCGGTCGAAATAGGCGAGCCGGTTAGGGATGTACTCGAGGATCGCATCGTGGTCAGCCTGCGACACCCGGTCAGGCCGGTGGTTCACCACGAAGTACGCCCAGAGGCTCTCGGCGACATCCTCCCGGTCGGGGAAGTCGCGGGCGTAGGGACTGATGAATCGCCCGTCTGCCTTCTGCGCGGCGAGCCAGTCCGGGTGGTCGGCGTGCTCACGATCGAACGAAAGGTGGCCGGCTTCGTGAATCAAGACCTCTTCAAGATAACCTCGCCTGTGGGCATCCTCCGCGGCATCGGCGTAGATGTGTATGATGCCGCGTTGATTCGCCTGGGACGGTGGCATGCCATCGTCAAGGGTTTCGTCCGACTCGGTTCGAGCGGTCCTGCTGATCTCGACCTCGCGACCATTGGAGAGCATCGCCCGCGGCAGACGGCCGACCACCTCCGCGTAGGCGTCCACCTGCTCCCGCGCGGCTTCGACGGTGCCGTATTCCGGGTGCACCTGGTACTCGCTGTGCCGGCTCTCGTATTGCACGTCGAACAGGTAGACGTTGAGCAACACCCACTCGCCGGCGAGCCGGTCGTAGAACTCGCGGATCCCCCGGCCGCCGTAGCTCACGCTGCGCAAAGCGGTCGGATCCGAGGACGTAATGATGTTGTTGTAGCGCCAGACGGTCTCCGGCAACGCGGTAGAGCTGTCAGACTCGACCAGCGCAGGGGCGATAACCAGCAGCAACACGACGAGGATCAACGCAAGACGCATGAACAAATCGCCCCTTCTCATGGGCGGGCGCCGGCGGTTCCTCTCGCGCGTGTTCCGGCTGCTTCCAGCGCAGTCGATCCACCGAAAGACGTGGTCATGACCGTCATGACCTTCGTCTGGATGTCGTGCTTGCTCTCGACCCGCATGTTCTCCTTGAGCGCCACGAAGGCGACCCCGGCCTTGGCGAGGGCGTCGAGAAATGGTCACCATCTGACCCAACGACCGGCCGAGCCGCGAGGGCTCGCTGGCGACCAAGCGGTCGCCGCGGCCGAGGACGCTCGTCAGCTCGTCGAGCCGCCGGCGCTTCTCGGACGCCTGTCCGAAGGCGGGCGCCTCGATGAAGTCGTCGATGCGGATGTCGTGCTTCCGCGCGTACTCGAGGATGGCGAGGCGCTGGCTGCGCACGTCCTGCCGCGGGGTCGAGACGCGCAGATAGGCGACGGTCTTCACGGCCTGTCCATGAAATGCGGCTTCGAGTATTGTATCTGACGGATGCGGGGCATGGAATGCGTTGTGTTCCATGCTGCTGAACTGTTCGGTCAGATTGCCCGTTTCTCTCGGACAGAGCCGTGCCGGTTTCCGACCCCGACGTCTCCCGCCCCCGCTTGGTCCGCGATGCCAACTTCCTCGAGGCCGACCGCCGCGAGATCGCTACCACGACCTCGCGTCCGGCGTCGGAAACGACCGGGCCCCGCGGGGCAGCCCTGGAGTTCGCCCCGATCCGCCGTGCGTAGAGCTTCGTCGTCGTTCGGCGACGCGCGTCCCCGACCTTCCTCACCGCCAGCCGGCGACCCAAGCCACCTGGCCGCTGCGCGCTGCATCGAGCTTCAAGGCCCCCCCGCGGAGCGCGGTCGCGGTGGGCTCGACACGGCGGTGCTCCAGGAGCTCCGCCTTCCGGACGACAGGACTCAGCCGCCCTGCCGCCGTCGGCCGAGGAGGGCCAGCAGCACACCTAGCAGGCCGAGGCCGGCCAGCGGCAGCGCGGGCACGGGCTCCACGGTGGAGTTGTTGGTCGCGGTCTCGGTGAATGAGGCCATGTCGTTGCCGGCCAGGTCCTGGAGCGCGACGTCGTCGTCGCCGGGGGTGGGATCGGTATAGGAGACCACGACCTCCTGACCCCGGGTGACGACGCCCGACAGGGAGAGCTGCAGGCGGCGGCCGATGCGCCCGAAGGCCCCGGAGGCGTACCCGTCGACGGACACGGGTTGCCCGTCGGCGGTGACGGCGAGCGCCGACGCAAGCAGGCCGAGAAGGGAATCGACCCCGGCGAGGTCCTCGTCGAAGGCGAGGGCTACCTCGTCGCCGCCGGCCGTCACCTGGGCGCCGACGAGGGAGGGCGGCGTCGTGTCGGGCATCGTCGAGTCGACGAACTCGAAGCCGCCGCCGCAGACCACCACGCCGCCCGTCCCCGCCGTGAACGTGCCGGTCGTCCGCGAATCGAACGTCAGGTCGGACACCTGGGGAATCGGCAACAGGTCGACCGTCAACGTGAGGGTCCCCGTGTCCGCGCCGGTGCCCTGGTACTCGTAGCTGCCCTCCAGCCCGCCCGTCTCGAACCGGCCCGGGCCGATGAACCTGATGGGGTCGATGCCGTTGCCCTCGTTGCAGTCCGGCGCGTCCGACACCAGGGTCCAGCCCGTGAACCATTGCTCGAATTGCGCTTGATCCCGCGGCGCAAGCTGCGCGGACGCCGCGCCCGGAAGGACGACGACGATCCCCACCGTGACGAC
>JAJEEA010000223.1 GCA_022821235.1 Vicinamibacteria bacterium | reverse complement strand
CAGGCCCGGGCCGAGCGCGCCGGCCCCAAGGCCGAGCGCGCCGGTCTGCAGAAACCGCCGGCGGTCGATGGCTGTCGCGTTGCGAGTCATGGCGTCCACTCCCTCGTGATCATTGCCGCCCGAACCCGGAAACCGCCTCTTGCGGCTACCGCTGCCGCCCGCCGGCCTTGCCCCGCGCCCACGGCGACGGCTCCCGGCACGGAAACGCTGCCTCGAGGCTCTACTCTCGCTGCCTCACCACGCGCGCCTCATCGAACGCATCGAGCGTCGCCCCGTCGCCGGAGGGCAGACACCTGGACCGCCAGTCGTCACCTGACGGCTCCGTCCGGTGCGCTGCCAGCCCTGCATCCCGCGCGCGGACCCTACTCCGGCGGCAGTCGGTACGCCAGCAGCCGGCCGGGCTCGCCGCTGCCGCTGGAAGCGACCACGATGTACTGCACGCCGTCGAGCACGTAGGTCATCGGCGACCCCGACTGGGGGCCCGGCATGTAGACCTCGCCGACCTCCTCGCCGGTCATCTTGTCGTAGGCGCGGAGCATCGCCCCGGGCTCGCCCGACGGCGTGGTGAAGATGCCCCCCTCGCCGGCGATGACGAGGGTCTTCGTGTTCAGGGTCCCGATGCGCCCGACCCGTCCCGTGCGCGGGATGTCGACGCCCTCCAGCCGGGGGTGGTTCCGGATGTTGTCGGGCGTCTCGCCGTGCGGCACCTGCCAGAGAATCTCGCCCTCGTTCAGGTCGATGGCGGTGATGCGGCCCCACGGCGGCTTGATGATGGGAATGCCCTCGATGGTCAGCGACGCCTCGGCGGCCGAGATCTCCGGCGCGCGGCCCCGGATGAAGTTCATGTCCGACTGCTCGGGGTCGTTGACGAGCCCCAGCGACACCACCTGCGTGTAGCTGTAGAGGTACATGATGCCGGTCTCGGGGTCGTACGAGGCCCCGGGCCAGTTGGTGCCCCCCGCCTGCGACGGCAGCATCAGGGTGCCCCACGGCCCCTCGGGCACCGACACCGTCGGCGGCGTGAAGATGGGGCCCATGCGGTAGTTCGACACGATGCGCTCGGCCTCGGCCCGCAGCTCGGGCGTGAAGTCGATCAGGTCTTCGAGACCCACGCCCTGCCGGTCGTAGGCCGGTGGCTTCGTCGGGAACGGCTGGGTGAGCGACAGCAGCTCGCCCGGCACGTTCGACGCCTCGACGGGGCGCTCCTCGATGGGCCACACCGGCTCGCCGGTGACCCGGTCGAAGACGTAGAGCCACGTCTGCTTGCTGGGCTGGGCGATGGCCTTGATCTCCCGCCCGTCGACGGTGATGTCCACCAGGATCGGCGCGCACGGCAGGTCCCAGTCCCACACGTCGTGGTGGATGAACTGGAAGTGCCAGAGGCGCTCGCCGGTCTCGAGGTCGACGGCCACGAGGCTGTCCGAGAACAGGTTGTCGCCGTGCCGGTGGCCGCCGTAGTAGTCGTTGGTGGGCATCTCGGTGGCGAAGTAGGCGATGCCGAGCTCGGCGTCGACGGTCATCTGCCCCCACACCCCGGTGTTGCCCGTGTAGCGCCACGAGTCGCCGAGCCAGGTGTCGTTGCCGAACTCGTCGGCGCCGGGCACGGTGTGGAAGATCCACTTGCGCTCGCCGGTGCGGGCGTCGAAGCCGCGGATGTGGCCCTTGACGTTCTGCATCGACCGCGGCCGGCCGCCGGGCAGGTGGGCGGCCCCGACCACGATGGTGTCGCCGGCGACGATGGGGGCGGCGTGCAGCCCCACCTCGCCCGTCACCGGGTCGATGTCCTGGTCCAGGGTCAGCTTCAGGTCGACGATGCCGTTCTCGCCGAAGCGGGGCAGCCGGCGGCCGGTGGCGGCGTCGAGGCCGATGAGCTGGTAGCCCGGCGTGACGTAGAAGATCTCGCCCGCCCCGCCGTCGTCGCGGTACGCGAGGCCGCGGCCGGACAGCCGCCGCGGCGCCGCCTCGCCCCGCTCGCCCTCGTCGAGCCGGTGCGTCCACAGCAGCTCGCCCGTCGCGGCGTCGGCCGCGACGACGGCCCGCCGGGTGCCCGCCGTCGTGTACAGCACCCCGCCGACCATGAGGGGCGTCGACTGCAGGTTGTACTCGGGCTCGGGGCCGAAGTTGTCGGTGCTCAGGGTCCAGGCGAGCTCCAGGTCGCTGAAGTTGTCGGCCGTGATCCGGTCGGCCGGCGAGTAGCGGGTGCTCGCGAGGTCGCCGCCGTAGGTCGGCCACTCGAGGTCGCCGGCCGGCTGCGCCGGGGCGGGGGCCGCGAGCGCGAGCAGCGCGGGCGCGAGCAGCACGAGCATGAACGAGTCGAGGGTCGGACGCATCCGTCTGAGTGACACGGTTCTCCTCCAGCCGTCGTATCCTGTCGCAGGCAGTCTATCGCCGGGGAGCGTTGCATTCAACGACGGGGGCGCCGTCCGATGCGGCGCATCGTTCCCGCTCCCGGGGGCGCCGCCCCGCCCTTGCCGCCACGGAGGCTGCGCCGGATCCTGCAGGTCGGCGATTGCGACCGGGCGTGGAGTTGCGTCGCCGAGCGTCGAGCGGGGCCGAAGGCGACGATGGGCGGAGTGGGATACGATGGGCCGGCAGGCTGCCGAGGCGGGCGACGGCCCGACCGACCCGGCGGGGATGTCGGTGAGGAGGCTCGATGACGTCGACGACCACACGCGGCAGCAGCATGGCTGCGGCCGCGCTCGCACCTGGGGCCGAAACGCGGTGAGGGAAGGGAATGGCGCGCCCTGCAGGATTCGAACCTGCGGCCTCCTGGTTCGTAGCCAGACGCTCTATCCAGCTGAGCTAAGGGCGCACGGACGTGGAGCCATCAGTATAGCAGCTTTCCTGGTCCTGCCCGCCCTGCTGCTGGCGGCGGCGGGCGCGGCGACCGACGCCGCCGCCCAGGCGGCCCTCGCCCCGAGGCCGACGCAGATCTTCGGTCCGCCGCCCCCCGTCCCACCCGCCGTCATCGCCCGCGACGCCAGCGGCGTGACGGTGCGGGCGGTCCGCGTCGACGCACCGCTCCGCATCGACGGCCAGCTCGACGAGGCGGTCTACGGCCGCGTCCCGTCGATGTCCGACTTCATCCAGAACGACCCCGTGGAGGGGGCGCCGGCGTCGGAGAAGACCGAGGTGTGGCTGCTGTTCGACGACGACCAGGTCTACGTCGTCGCCCGCTGCTGGGAGTCGCGGCCGGACCGCGTCATCGCGAGCGAGATGCGGCGCGACAACACCCGCATCGTGCGCGACGACAACTTCGCGTGGTCGTTCGACACGTTCTACTCGCGCCGCAACGGCGTGCTCTTCGAGGTGTCGGCGGTGGGGGGGCGGCTCGACGCCGAGGTCGTCAACGAGTCGCAGATCAACATCGACTGGAACCCCGTCTACGACGTCGCGGTCGGCCGCTTCGAAGGGGGCTGGACGATGGAGGCGGCGCTGCCGTTCAAGTCGCTCCGCTATCCGGGCGCCGGTCCGCAGACCTGGGGCTTTCAGGCGCGGCGCGTCAACCGCTGGCGGAACGAGTCGTCGTACCTGACCCCGCTCTCGGCCGCCCAGAGCCTGCGCGGGCACTTCCGCGCCTCGCTCGCCGCCACCCTCGTGGGCATCGACGCGCCCGAGGCGTCGCGGCTGGTCGAGGTGAAGCCCTACGTCATCGGCGACGTCACCGCCGGCGGCGCGTCGCTCGCGGCGGCGTCCACCGACCTCGGCAGCGACCTGGGCATCGACGTCAAGGTCGGGGTCACCCAGGGGCTGACCGGCGACTTCACCGCCAACCCCGACTTCGCGCAGGTCGAGGCCGACGAGCAGCAGATCAACCTGACCCGCTTCAACCTGTTCTTCCCCGAGAAGCGCGAGTTCTTCCTCGAGAACCAGGGGACGTTCAGCTTCGGGGGCGCGTCGACGAGCGGCCGACAGGCCGGCGTCAGCGACACGCCCATCCTCTTCTACAGCCGCCGCATCGGCCTCCACGAGGCGCGGGAGGTGCCGCTGCGGGCGGGGGGGCGGCTGACCGGCCGGGCCGGCGCGTGGACCCTCGGCGCCCTCAACATCCAGTCCGGCGCCCTCCCTTACGAGGACGACCCCGCCGCGGGCCTGCTCGACCCGCGCGCGCAAGAGAACCAGCCGCCCGAGGTCCAGCCCACGAACTTCACGGTGCTGCGGGCCAAGCGCGACGTCCTGCGCCGCAGCAGCGTCGGCGCCATGCTCACCGACCGCTCGCGCCACCAGGCCGCCGAGGGCGCGAACCGGGCGTTCGGGGTCGACGGCGCCTTCGGCTTCTACGACGACCTCACCATCAACACCCACTGGGCCCGAACCCGCACCGAGGACCTGACCGGCAACGACACCAGCTACCGCGGGCACCTCGACTATGCCGGCGACCGCTACGGCGTGCAGCTCGAGCACCTGCTGATCGGCGAGGACTTCCGCCCCGAGGTGGGGTTCGTGCGGCGGCGCGACATGCGGCGCAGCTTCGCCGAGCTCCGCTTCAGCCCCCGCCCCGCGTCGATCGCGGCGGTGCGGCGCTTCGTCGGCACCGGCTCGCTCGCCTACGTCGAGAACCTCGGCGGCGCGGTCGAGACCCGCGAGGCCACCGGCCTGTTCACCGTCGAGTGGGAGAACAGCGACCAGCTCACCGTCAGCGCCATCGACTCGTACGAGTTCCTGCCCCGGCCGTTCCGCATCGCGCCCGACGTCGTCCTCCCCGTCGCCGGCTACGACTTCACCAATCTCCAGCTCGGCTACAACTTCGGCCAGCAGCGCCGCTTCTCCGCCAACGTCATGGCCGAGCACGGCTCGTTCTACGGGGGCACCAAGACCACCCTCGGGGTCAGCCGCGGCCGGGTCACCATCACCAACCAGTTCTCGGTCGAGCCGTCGCTGTCGGTCAACTGGATCGACCTGCCCCAGGGCGAGTTCCGGACCGACCTCGTGGGCATGCGGACGACCTACACGATGACCCCGCTCATGTTCGCGAGCGCGCTCGTCCAGTACAACTCGCGGCTCAATCAGGCGTCGGCGAACATCCGGTTCCGGTGGGAGTACCGCCCCGGCAGCGAGCTCTTCATCGTCTACAACGAGGACCGGAACACCGGCCTCTCGCCGTTCCCCGTCCCCGGCAACCGCGCGTTCATCGTCAAGGTGAACCGCCTGTTCCGGTTCTGAGGGCGGAGGCGGCGGAGTACCCCCGGCCTCACCGGAATCAAGTCACCCACGAGCTTCAACCGTCTCCCCCCCGCGACGGACGCGGCTTCAGGTAGAGTTGGCTCAGCGGTGTCCCGATCCCAGCGGTGGCGGCAGGACAAGACCCGGCCGGGGCGCCAACGGCTTCCCGGAGGACGAGTCCATGACCTGGCACGACAGAATCACGGTCGACCCCAACGTCTGTCACGGAAGCGCGTGCATTCGCGGAACCCGCGTACTCGTCTCGGTGATTCTCGACGGTCTGGCCGTCGGCGACCCGCCGGACGCGATCGCGGACGCGTATCCGATCACCGCCGAGGATGTGCAGGCCGCACTCGCCTACGCCTCCGAGCTGGCCAGGGAGCGCGTGTTCACGCTACCGGGCGAAGTGGCTTGAGCCGTGCGCTTCAAGCTCGACGAGAACCTGCACCCCACCATGCACCCAACTGCGGCTGGCAGCCCGGCCCTTTCCTGTACGGGTCTCGTCAAGCGCTACGGCGACCTGACCGCGGTCGACGGGCTCGATCTCACCGTGCATCGCGGCGAGTGCTTCGGCCTGCTCGGGCCGAACGGGGCCGGCAAGACCACCACCATCGAGATCCTGGAAGGCCTGCTGGCGCCGGACGCGGGCGCGGTCGAGGTGCTCGGGTCGCGCTGGGGCGCGGACGACGACGCCTTGCGGCAGCGGCTCGGCATCCACCTGCAGGAGACGCAGTTCGACGAGAGGCTGACGGTGGCCGAGACCCTCGGGCTGTTCGGTTCGTTCTACCGGGAGGGCCGGCCGGTCGCCGACGTGCTGGAGACGGTCGGCCTCGAATCGAAGGCGGGCACCTGGGTCGTCCATCTCTCGGGGGGGCAGCGGCAGCGGCTGGCGGTGGGGTGCGCGCTCGTCGGCGACCCCGAGCTGCTGTTCCTCGACGAGCCGACGACGGGGCTCGATCCGCAGTCGCGGCGGCAGCTCTGGTCGGTGCTGCAGCGGTTCCGGGCGTCGGACGGCAGCATCCTGCTGACCACCCACTACATGGACGAGGCGCAGACGCTGTGCGACCGCGTGGCCATCGTCGACGGCGGCCGCATCATCGCCGAGGGGACGCCGCGCGAGCTGATCGCCTCGCTGGGGGCGGCCCACGTCGTCGAGTTCGACCTGACGCCCGGGCACGACGCCGGGCCGGACGCGGACGGGCTCGCCGTGCGGATGGCGGGGCTGCCCGGCGTGCGGGGGGCCGGCCGCGACGGCGACCGATGGCAGCTAGGCGCCGACGACCTGCAGGAAGCGCTGCCGGCCCTGTTGCGCTTCGCCGAGGAAGGCGGCGTCACGCTCGACTCGGTCACGAGCCACCCCGCGACCCTGGAGGACGTGTTCGTCTCGCTGACGGGAAGGCACCTGCGCGATGTCTGACGGCGGCTTCATGCGGTACCCTCCGGCCGCACGGACCCACGCCCCGGCCCTCGAAGACATGTTCGTCTCGCTGACGGGAAGGCGCCTGCGCGATGTCTGGCGACGGCTTCGTTCGGTACCCTTCGGCCGCGCCGACCCACGCCCCGGCCTCGAAGATGTGTTCGTTTCGCTGACGGGAAGGCACTTGCACGATGTCTGACGGCAGCTTCATGCGCCATCCCCTGGCCGCGCTCACCCTGGCGCGGTTCAAGCTGACCATCCGCGAGCCGGAGATGGTGTTCTGGGTCTTCGTCTTCCCCATCCTGATGGCCCTCGCCCTCGGCATCGCGTTTCAGACCCGCGGCGAAGAGCCGATGCCGGTGGCGGTCCGGGACGCGCCGGGCGCGGCGCCGGTCCTCGCCGCGCTGACCCGGGGCGGCGACCTCGAGGCGTTCCCGGCCCCGGAGGGGGACGAGCTGGCCCTGCTGCGGGACGGCCGCGCGCACCTGGTGGTGGTGCCCGGGTCGCCGCCGACCTACCGCTACGACCCGGTCCGCCCCGAGAGCCGGCTCACCCGACTGCTCGTCGACCGGGCCCTGGCCGGCGAGGCCCCGCACGGCGCGGCGAGGACGGCCCGCACGGAAGAGGTGGCGACCCCCGGCAGCCGCTACATCGACTGGCTGGTGCCGGGCCTGCTGGGCATGAACATCATGGGCTCGGGCATGTGGGGGCTCGGCTTCGGCATCGTGGTGGCGCGGTCGCGGAAGCTGCTGAAGCGGATGATCGCCACCCCCATGCGCCGGTCGCACTTTCTGGCGTCGCTGGTCATGTCGCGGCTCGCGTTCCTCGCCCTCGAGATGACCGCCCTCCTCGGGTTCGCCGCCTGGGTCTTCGGCGTCGGCAACGAGGGCAGCTTCGCGACCCTGGTGGCCGTGGCCCTGATCGGCGCCCTCGCCTTCGGGGGCCTCGGGCTCCTGACCGCGTGCCGGGCCCGCACCATCGAGGGGGTCTCCGGCATCATGAACGTGGTGATGGTCCCGATGTGGGTCTGCAGCGGGGTGTTCTTCGCGGTGACGAACTTCCCGGAAGCCGCCCAGCCGTTCATCCGCGTGCTCCCGCTCACGGCGATGATCGACGCCCTGCGCGGCGTGATGCTGAACGGCGACGGGTTGGCCGGCATCGGGGCCGAGCTCGGCATCCTCGCCGGCTGGGGCGCGGTGTCGTTCGTGGTCGCGCTCCGCGTGTTCCGCTGGCAATAGGCACCGCACGGACGGGGGTGCGGACCGTGCCGCGGGGCGCGGCGTCGGGCGGCATCGGCGGGCAGGGTGTGTCCGCGATCCGGCCACCCCTCCGCGGCCGCATCCGCGGGAATGGTATGATGGCCCAACCATGGCACCTGTGACCCAATCCGGGAGGATTGACGAACCAACCAGTAATGGGGGGCGCGTCTCGATCGATGCCGCGGGGCGTGTGGTGATCCCCGCGAGGATTCGGCGAACCCTCGGCATCCGTAGCGGTCAGGCGCTCACAATCGGTCTCGACGGCGCCACGATCCGCTTGCGCACCATCGACGCGGCCATCGATCGGGCTCAGGCCATCGCGCGCCGCCGGCGAAGCGACCCGGCCAGTGTCGTCGACAAGTTCATCGCCGAACGACGCGAGGATGCCTCAAGAGAGTGACGCCGGCCGGACGCTTCTGGACGCGTCGGCTGTGCTGGCCGTGATCTTCGAGGAAACGGGAGCGGACGCAGTCCGCCAAGCCCTGAACCGAGGTTCGGTCGTGTCGAGCGTGAACGCGAGCGAAGTCGTCGCGCGGCTGCAGCAGGAGGGCTGGACGGCGGCGGAAACGAGCGGCATCCTCGTCGAGATGGGCCTGGACATCACGCCATTCGACTGGGAGACCGCGTTGCTCAGCGGTCTGTATCGCTCGCCGACCCGGCCCTTCGGCCTCGGTCTCGGCGACCGCGCCTGTCTGGCCACGGGTCGTCGGCTCGGCCTTCCGGTGCTCACCGCCGACCGCGCGTGGACGAAGCTGAGTCTACGGGGCGTCACCATCCGATGTATCCGATAGGAGTCCAGAACGATGTACCCAATGCGCACCGCTGTTCGTTGGCTGTTGACCATCGCCATCGTCGCGACGGCCTTCGTCTCGCACCCCGCCGCGCAGACCGGCGACGACTTCGTTCCCGTCACCGACGCCATGCTCGCAGACCCGGCCGACGGTGACTGGCTCATGTGGCGCCGCACCATCGACGGCTGGGGGTACAGCCCGCTGGACCAGATCGACCGCGACAACGTCGGCGACCTGCGCATGGTGTGGACCCGCGCCCTCGCCCCCGGCAGCCAGCAGGGCACGCCCATCGCCTACGGCGGCGTCCTCTACATGCCGAACCCCAACGACGTCATCCAGGCCATCGACGCGGTCACCGGCGACCTGCGCTGGGAGTACCGCCGCGACCTGCCCGACGACATCGACGACTACATCCGGGGCCTGGTCAGCGTGAACCGCAACATCGCCATCCACGGCACCCGCATCATCGACACGAGCAACGACGACTACATCTACGCCGTCGACGCCCGCACCGGCGAGCTCGTCTGGGAGACCGAGATCCTCGACTACACCGTGAACCCCGCCCGGCACTCCTCGGGCCCCATCGTCGCCGGCGGCACGGCCTTCTCGGGCCGGAGCTGCCGCCCGTGGGCGGGGCCCGAGGCGTGCATCATCGCGGCCCACGACGCCGAGACCGGCGAGGAGCTGTGGCGCCGGCGGCTCGTGCCGGCCCCGGGAGAGCCCGGCGACGAGACGTGGGGCGACGTGCCCTACGAGGACCGCGTGCACGTGGGGTCGTGGACGGCCCCCAGCGTCGACCCCGAGCTGAACCTCGTGTACGTCGGCACGTCCGTCACCTCGCCGGCGCCGAAGTTCCTGCGGGGCGGCATCGAGAACACGCACCTGTACCACAACTCCACGCTGGCCCTCGACGCCGACACCGGCGAGATCGTCTGGTACTACCAGCACCTGAACGACCACTGGGACCTCGACAACCCGTTCGAGCGGCTCCTCGTCGACACCGCGGTGGCCCCCGACCCCTCGGCCGTGAGCTGGATCAACCCCGGCCTCACGGCCGGCGAGACGCGGCTGGTGGTGACCGGCATCCCCGGCAAGACCGGCGTCGTGTACACCCTCGACCGCGAGACCGGCGAGTTCCTGTGGGCCACCCCGACCGTGCCCCAGAACGTCATCACCGACATCGACGGCGCCACCGGGGCGGTCACCCCCAACGGCGAGATCGTCTTCACCGCCGAGGGCCAGGAAGTGCTGGCGTGCCCGAGCTGGTTCGGCGGCAAGGACTGGGAGGCCGGCGCCTACAGCCCCCTGACCAACACCATGTACATGCCCCTGCGCAACGTCTGCGCCCGCATGCTCGCCTCGACCGACGCCGGCAGCCACTACGCCCTCGCCGTCCGCAACCAGATCGCGCCGGGCATGGACCAGGTCGGCACCGTGCAGGCCATCTCGGCCGAGACGGGGGAGACCCGCTGGCTCCACTCGCAGCGCTCCGCCACCATGTCCCTCGTCGCGACCGGCGGCGGACTGGTGTTCGGCGGGGACGTGAACGGGCGCTTCCGGGCCTTCGACCAGGAGACGGGCGAGATCCTGTGGGAGATCAACCTCGGCTCGGCGGTGACGAGCTTCCCCATCAGCTACGCGGTCGACGGGCGCCAGTACGTGGCGGTCGGAACCGGCTCGGCCGGCACCGCCTCCGGGTTCCTCGGCCTGACACCGGAGCTGCGGCCGAGCGCCGGGAATAACCTCTTCGTGTTTGCGCTGCCTTGACAACCAATAGCAGTCCGTCAGCGTCCGGGTCTGTCAAGAATGGCCCGCAAGCTGCTGACTGGCAATTGTCTATTATTCCGGCGACACGAACTGTCCGGGTCAGGCCGTGTCGCCGAATCCGGCTCTATCCCGCATAATCCCGCATATAAGTTGGCGCTTCCCGCAAGGCGCCCTTGAAGGGACGCGTCCTGCGATTCAGGCGAGGAGCGGCGTGAGCGAACTCGATCCAGACCGATTCCATGAACAGTTCCAGAGATTCCAGAATCTGGTTCCGCGACACAATAAGGGCCACCCTTTCACCAACTTCCGCGAGGGGGTGGTGGCAGTCTGGGAGGGCTACAAACCGCACCTCCGAGAACGTGCCCTCAGCGTCCTCCGCCCGGACACATGGGCGGAGGGTGAGATCGGTTCCGGCGTGATCCTGCAACGCACGATTGACGCAATCGAGATACAGGACAGCGACCTGACGAACAATCTGGTGTTATGGCAGAACCGTTACGGTCACGCCAATCGCGATCACCGCACCCTGCTGGAAGCCGTCCCGAACGCGAAACTACGCCGCGAACTGGATCGGGCTTCTCGAACGCGAAAAGCGCAATCACGTCGTCCTGCATGAACTGCGCCGCGACGGGGCGGCAGACGAGATCGGGGAACCTGGATTCGCACAGCGCCCTGTCTTGCTCGATCTGCACGATTGTTCAACTCGTCACGCCCGCCTTTCGCCTGCACGGGTATGACGTACTGGCAGCCCTTCGTGTCGACTCCCACGTACAGTTCGTCTGTCTCGACCTGCCCGATGCCGCGCACCGCTGTCCGAAGGTGATTCTGCAACGAGTAGCACGTGATTCCCGTGCAGATGTCGATGAGACGGTTGTACCGCACTACGGCCAGCAGGGCCTGCTCGTCGTTGAGCGCATGCATCGCGACGACGCCCGGGGTGGCGTCGGGAACCTTGGTGGCTCCCATTTGCTCGTTGGGGGCCAGACGAATCGGCCGGGTCAGGACGAAGCTGTACCGCCCGGGTCCCGTACCGCGAATGATCCACTCACGGCCGCGGGTGGCCGTGGACTGCACGGACTCCGGAATGCTCCCCCGATACCGTGCGCTGTAGACGACGTCACCGATGTTGCTCGGGCGCGGAAGGCCTCGCCGATTCGGCGGCTGCCGTGATGTCGGATCTCTCGAAATCGACTCGGGTCATCCCCTTCTTGAACTTCGATTCGAAGATCTCCTCGATGATCGCGGCGTACACGTTCGGCTTGGACATGAGGAACGGCCGTGTCGGGGTCAACCGGGCCAGCGGAGTCGGACGACCTCTTAGCGAAGCTGTTGCCGGCTGGCCGTCGCGATCCGGGTCCTGAACAAGTCGATGGCCGTCAGCTCGTAGCCGAGTGACCGGGCCAGCTCGCCGAGAATCTCGCCGGTCCGGATCATGACCCGCAGGTACGAGGCCTGGTCTCCGACAACGTAGGCGAGTCTCGCACCGGGACGCAGCCGGCTCCGGAGGCCGGCGAGATGCCGGACCATGCCGCCGAAGTACAGCTTCGTGACTCGCGCATACTGGCGCTCGAAACCCGAGGTCTTGCCCAGCTCGATGCGTCGCTCTTCGATGAGCCGGGCGATGCGCTGAATGCCCGCGTGATCGGCGACGAGGGCGTCGTCGGCGTCGGCCTTGTACACGCTTCGGGTATTCGATCGAACGAGTCCCTGCTTCAAGCCGCGCAGATCCTGCTTGTCCCGGACGAAGCCGAGCAGCACGCTCTCGAGCCGCGTCGTTCGCGTGTAGTCCTTCTCGTTGGGGTACGGCGGCGACGTGATGACGGCATCGACGGACGAGGGCTCCAGGAAGTCCTCGAGCCGGCGCGCGTCCGCAAGGTGGACGGCGGCCTCGGTGGCGGCCCGTTTCCGCAAGGAGGCAAGGTCATCCGCCATCGCCCTGACGCGATCCAGCCACGGACCGACGACCGCCGCGTCCTCCCGAATGCGGCCGACACCGACCTCCGGGCCGAAATGCAGGTTGCCGATGTCCGAGACCGATGCGGACGCGAGCGCGAGCCGCTCGTGAGCGTAGAACGTGTCGTCGCGATGGTCCTCCAGAGCGTCCAGCAGCAGCAGCGTCTTGTGAAGCGGCAGCGGGCTGATCGAGTTCTTCAGCAGCAGGCTCAGGCGCTCGGGCGGCAACGTCCGCAGGCCCGCGATTGGCGGGGCCTCCGCCCGAAACAGGGGCGCCGGCCCGAAGTCGTCGATGCCCTCACGCCGGAGCCGGTCCAGCGTCAGTGCGGCGATGTCCTTGGCGTGGGACACGAGCTTGCCGGGATCGACGCTCCAGTCCAGCTTGGTACGGCTCGCGAAGCCGGCCATCGGATTGCGCTCGATCCCGACGCTCGGAATGCCGAGCTTCTTGCACTCGACCAGTGTCGTTCCGGTGCCGCAGAACGGATCGAGCACCCGTTGGCGCGAATCCACCCCGAACGCGCGGAGGTAGTCTCGTACGAGGTGCGACGGGAAGGAGAGGACGAAGCGGTACCAGTCGTGAACGGCGCGGTCTTCGGGCCTGAGACGATTCCGTTCCGGGGCGCTCAGGGGGCCGGTTTGCGCAGCCGGCGCAATCACGGGGATACTCACGACAGGCGCTCAAGCCTCCCCTTGGCGCGGCCGGCGCGGCTGCCGGTTCGCGGGAAGGGGGCAAGGGCGCTGCGCAAGGCCGGCAGCATCACACATCGCAGCATGCTACCACGCGATGCTCGGCGTCCTCGGCGTCCCCTGCGGGCGACCGTGACCACCACGGCCGCGACCACGCGATTGCTCGGCGCCACTGCGAAACGCCGTGACCACCGCCGCCGCGTCCGGCGGCGTGTCGGCCAGGCAACGGCACCCGTGTCACCGTGATGGGGCCCGGGAGATGACGCGTACGGCACTCATCGTCGGCGCCGGCATCGGCGGCCTGTCGGCTGCCATCTCCCTCCGCAAGGCGGGCTGGAACGTCCGCGTCTTCGAGCGCGCCGCGTCGGTGCGGGAGCTCGGCTTCGCGCTGCTCGTCGCCCCGAACGCGATGGCGGCGCTGCGCGAGCTGGGTGTCGCCGACGTGGTGCTGGCTCGCGGGGTCGTGCCGACGCGGGGCGAGGTGCGGCGGATGGACGGCACCATCCTGAAGCGCGCGGACTTTCCCCCGCCGGAGGTGATGGGCGGCCCGACGGTGGTGGCGTTGCGCCCGGCCGTCCACGGCGCCCTGCTGGAGGCGGTCGGGGAGGACTCGGTCGAGCTCGACTGCGAAGCGACCGGGTTCTCGGTGACGGCCGACCGTGTTACTCTGCGGACCGCGGACGGGGACGCCGCCGAAGGCGACCTGCTGATCGGCGCGGACGGCGCCACGTCCGCGATTCGGCGTGCGCTCCATCCGTCGGAGCCGCCGCCGCGGTCGAGCGGACTCACCGCGGTACGCGCTGCCGCGTACGGTGCCGTGGATCACCTCGACGGCCTGTCCGGGATCCACTATATGGGGCGAGGGG
The DNA here is from genome assembly GCA_022821235.1 of Vicinamibacteria bacterium. GTDB lineage: Bacteria > Acidobacteriota > Vicinamibacteria > Vicinamibacterales > UBA8438 > JAJEEA01. The sequence goes on along the minus strand of JAJEEA010000223.1, from coordinate 1,434 downwards.
TGGAATCGTTCCTGGTCCGGGCGAGCGACACCGGCATTTATTGGGGGCTCGGGCTGGCGCAGGAGTTGCTGCCGGTCGGCATGCGGGACGATCCGGCGGCGATTCTGAGGCACGTGTCGCCGCGGTTCGACGAGACGTTCCGCGCCGTGACCTCGGGGACCACCGACATGCGCGTCGACGAGCTCGTCGATCGCGACCCGCTGCCGTTCTGGGGCAAGGGCGTCGTCACCCTGCTCGGCGACGCGGCCCACCCTGTGCTGCCGCACACCGGCCAGGGGGCGGCGCAGGCGATGGTCGACGCGGTGGCGCTCGGGAAGGCGCTCGGCGAGAACGGGAACGTCGGCGACGCGTTGCGGGCGTACGAGCGCGACCGGCGCGAGAAGACCGCGGTCCTGGTGGCCCAGGGGCGCCGGACGGCGCGCATCATGGGAACGACGAACCCGGTGGCCTGCCGGCTGCGCGAAGTCGCCGTGCGGCTGGCGCCGATCACGCCGCTGGTCAAGATGTGGGCGGCCATCAATCGCCGCGCGGGGACCGACGTCAGCCGGTAGGTGTCAGAGTCGCCCCGCCCAAGGGTCCGGTCAGCACTCCGGCAATCGGCGGATGGTGATCCCTCTTCATCCAGTCATCGAGGCGGCGGGGTCTCGATCGGGTTCAGGATCTCGACGCCCGGAAAGCGGGTGAAGTCGCGGTCCGTCGTGGCTATCGAGGCGCCATGCTCCAGCGCCAGGGCGGCGAGATGGGCGTCCATCACCATCGCGCCCCGGGCCTGGCCCTGCTCGCAGATCGCTCCCAGGAGCTGCCACGTCCGGCTGCCCGGCTGGAGGAGTCGCACGTTGGGCTGGTCGAGCCACGATTCGACCAGCGCGCACGCATCGCCGGGAGACAGCGGGCGCGCGAAGACGCGGCGGTCCGTGGCGATCCGCACGAAGGCCAGCAGCGTGATGAGGGCGAGCCGCACCGGCCGGCCCGAAGACAACTCGGCCGCAAGCCACCGCCGTGCCGACGCGTGATGGCGACTCTCGGAGTCGTAGGCGTAGAGCAGCACGTTGGCGTCGACCAGCATCATCGCCGCACTGGTCCGTCGAGGAGCTCGATCAGTCCGCCGACGTCGTCGAGGTCGAGACCGGCTCGAAGACCCATCGGGCGCGGCTCGACCGAGAAGGGCTCGGCGAGCTCCGCCTCCGACGGCGCATCGAGCCCTCGCCGCAGGCAGTCGTTGACGACCGCCTTGAAGCTCGTCTTCCTGCGCCGGGTTTCCTTCTGCAGCTTGGCGGCGACATCGTCGTCCAGGCTCAGTGTCGTCCTCATGCAGGCGATGTTAGGGGTGAGGCATCTTGATGTCAATCTGTGATCATCTCGCTGACGGGGAGGCGCCGTCGCGATGGCCGACCACGGCCCCATCCGGCATCCCTCGCCGCCCTGACCCTCGCC
>JAJEEA010000011.1 GCA_022821235.1 Vicinamibacteria bacterium | reverse complement strand
CCGGGGCACCGCCGCCGATCTGGCTGAACACATGGACCGCCGACGATCTCGAGGCGGCGCCCGGCGATACGGTTACGCTTCGGTACTACCTGTGGGAAGAGGCGGGCGCGCTGGTCACGGAGACCGCCGATTTCCGGGTGGCCGGGGTGGTGCCGATGGCGGGGCTGGCCGTAGACCAGGACCTCGCGCCGGAGTACCCCGGCATCACCGAGGCGACGGACCTGTCCGACTGGGACCCGCCGTTTCCCATCGACCTCGGCCTCGTGCGCCCGAAGGACGAGGACTACTGGGACGAGTACCGGACCGCGTCGAAGGGGTTCATCGCCCTCGAGGACGGCCAGCGGCTCTGGGGCTCCCGGTGGGGACAGGTGACCTCGCTGCGGGTCTTTCCGCCGGACGGGGTCTCGGATCTCGCGGCGGCGGCGTTCCGCGACGCGCTCCGGCCCCGGCTCGATCCCCTCGCGGCCGGGTTCGTCGTCTATCCGGCCCGCGACCTCGCCCTCGAGGCGTCGGCGGGGGTGACCGACTTCGGCGAGTACTTCACCTACTTCAGCTTCTTCCTCGTCGTGTCGGCCCTGCTGCTCGCGAGCCTCTTCTTCCGCCTCGGGGTCGAGCAGCGCCTGCGCGAGATCGGCGCCTTGCGCGCCCTCGGCTTCGACGAGGGCAGCGTGCGGCGGCTGTTCTGGGCCGAGGCGGGGGCCCTCTCCCTCGCCGGGGGGCTCGTGGGGGCGGCGGGCGCGGTGGGCTACGCCGAGCTGATCATGTGGGGCCTGCGCACGTGGTGGGTCGACGCGGTGGGCACGACCCTGCTCGTGCTGCACGTGTCGCCGCTCGCCCTCGCCGCGGGCATCGGCGGCGGCATGGCGGCGGCGGTCGTGTCCATCGCCTGGAGCCTGCGCATGGTCGCCCGGGCGACGCCGCGCGCCCTCATCCACGGGGTGCTGCCTTCATCCGGAGCCGTCCGGCCGCACGACGACGGCGACGAGGAGACGTCGCCGTCGCGCGCTGCCGCCGCCGCCCGCCACGCCCCCGCCGTCCTCGGGCTGCTGGGGGCGGCGGTGCTCGCGGTGACCCTGGCCGGCGCCGTCGGCGACACCGCCGGCTTCTTCGGGGCGGGCATGCTGCTGCTGGCCTCGCTCCTGACCCTGTCGTGGTCGTGGCTGGGCCGGCAGGCGCCGGCCGGCGTCGCGGCGCCGTCGACGTGGACCGTGTCCCGGGTCGGACTGCGCAACACCACGGCCCGCCCCGGCCGGTCCGTCCTGTGCATCACCCTCATCGCGTTCGCTTCGTTCATCATCGTGGCCGTCGACGCGTTCCATCTCGAGGGCGGGGGAGAGGTCGGGGACCGGGCGTCGGGCACCGGCGGCTATCCGCTCCTGGCCGAGTCGCTGCTGCCGATCGTGCGCGACCTCGGCTCCGAGGCCGAGCGGGAGGAGCTGGGCGTCTCGTCGTTCGACGACGAGATCTTCGCCGACGTGTCGTACGCGCGGTTCCGCCTGCGGCCGGGCGAGGACGCGAGCTGCCTCAACCTCTACCAGGCGAAGGACCCGCGGCTGCTCGCGCCCGAGGCGGCGTTCCTGCCGGAGGGGCGCTTCCGGTTCGGGGCGACGCTGGCCGAGACCGACGAGGAGGCCGCCAACCCCTGGCTGCTGCTGAACCGCGTCTTCGACGACGGGGCGGTCCCCGCCATCGCCGACGCGACGTCGCTGGCATACGCGCTGCACCTGTCGGTGGGCGACGACTTCGTGCTCAACCGGGAGAGCGACAACCCCGTCACGTTGCGCATCGTGGCGGCCCTCTCCGACAGCATCTTCCAGCGCGAGCTGATCGTCGGCGAGGCGGCGTTCCTGCGCCTGTTCCCCGAGCACGACGGGTATCGGTTCTTCCTCGTCGACGCGCCGGCCGACCGCACCGTGGAGGCGACCGCGGCCCTCGAGGACCGGCTCTCCGACTACGGGTTCGACGTGACCTCGACGCCGGAGCGCCTCGCCGCCTTCCACCGCGTCAACAACACCTACCTCGCCACGTTCCAGACCCTCGGGGCCCTCGGCCTGCTGCTGGGGACGCTGGGGCTGGGGGCGGTGCTGCTGCGCAACGTGCTCGAGCGGCGGCGCGAGCTGGCCCTGCTGCGCGCCGTGGGCTACGACACGCGGCACGTCTCGCTGATGGTGCTGGTCGAGAACGGCCTGCTCCTCTTCGGCGGCCTCGCCATCGGGACGGTGTGCGCGGTGGTGGCGATTGCCCCCGCGTGGATCGAGCGGGGCGGTCAGTTCCCGGTCGTCGGGCTGGGCGGCATGCTGCTCGCGGTGGCCGCGGCCGGCCTCGCCTCGTCCCTCGCGGCCACCGCCGCCGCGGTCCGCTCGCCGCTGCTGGCGTCGTTGCGGTCGGAGTAGGGAGTGTGATATTCCTGCGAAACGCCCGTCGATGGTCGCCAAGGAGATGACCGTGAACATCCTGAGCCGGGTAAGGCTGATTCTGCAGGAGACGTTCAATTCGCCGTTCACGGATTCATACCTCGTGACGATCAACGGTCAAACCGTCGTCTTGAAGAGGGCGGGAAGCTACGAGGACATCGACCTGACCGGCGTCGATCTGCATCGCGCGCACCTGGAGAACGTCACCCTGAAGAACGCCAGGCTGGCGGGCGCCAATCTGTGGGGGGCGCATCTGACGGGAGCCAATCTCGAGGGGGCGGACCTGAAGAACGCAGTCCTGACGGGAGCCGATCTGAAGGACGCCGTTCTGACGGGAGCCGACTTGGAGGACGCCGTCCTGACGGGGGCGGATCTCCGAGGGGCCACCGTCGATCGGGAAACGTTGTCGAAGGCGCGCGGCGTTCAATTGGCGGTCTGATCGATGGATCCGATATCTGCCTCCTTCAAACTGACCCTGCTGGTCGTTACCCTCATTACCGCGGTGAGCTTCATTGGATTGGTGCTGCTTGCTTTTCTCGGGAGCGACGCCACCAGTGTATCGGAGGTTCCTCAACATCAGGCCCGCCTGTCGGAGACGTGCGATTTCGGCTTCAAGGCCGGCTTCGGCGGTCTGTTGGGACTGTTGGGTGGGAAGACGAGCTGAGGGAGAGAAATGCTCCGACGATTCCTGATTCCGGTGGCGGCGTGCCTCGCGGGTGTGCTTCTGGCGTCGGCCGGGCCGGCGCATGCGCAGACGAGGCTGCTTCGTTTTCCCGACGTGCATGGCGACCGCGTCGTGTTCGTCTATGCCGGCGACCTGTGGACGGCGTCGTCCGCGGGCGGCACCGCGGTGCGGGTGACCGCCCATCCGGGGCTGGAGATCTTCCCGAAGTTCTCTCCCGACGGGCGGTGGATCGCGTTCACGGGGCAGTACGACGGCGACGAGCAGGTCTACGTCGTGCCGACGGCGGGCGGCGTGCCGCGGCAGTTGACGTGGTATCCGGCCCGCGGCCCGCTCGCCCCCCGATGGGGCTACGACAACCAGGTCTACGACTGGACCCCGGACGGCCGGTCGGTGCTGTTCCGGTCGCTGCGCTACAGCACCGACCTGTCGGACAGCCGACTCTTCCTCGCCTCGATCGACGGGGGGCTTCCCGTGCCCCTGCCGATGCCCGAGTCGGGGGCCGGCGATCTCTCGCCGGACGGCACCCGGGTGGTGTACTCGCCGCTCTTCCGCGACTTCCGGACGTGGAAGCGCTACGAGGGGGGCTGGGCGCAGGAGCTGTACGTCTTCGACCGCGAGACCCACGACGTCGAGCGGGTCACCGACCATCCCCGCGCCGACCGCGACCCGATGTGGATCGGCGACGCCATCTACTTCACGTCCGACCGCGACGGCACCCTGAACCTGTACAGGTTCGACCTCGGCAGCGGCCAGACGACGCAGCTCACCGACAGCACGCAGTGGGACGTGCGGTGGCCCGGCGACGACGGCGCGAACCGGATCGTCTACGAGATGAACGGCGAGCTGCACCTCTACAGCATCGACAGCGGCGAGTCGCGGCCGATTCCCATCGTGGTGCCCGACGACGGGGTGGCGGCGCGGCCGGCGCGGGTGTCGGCGGCAGGGCAGATCGAGGACTTCGAGCTGAGCCCGAAGGGCGAGCGCGCCCTGTTCGTGGCCCGCGGCGACGTCTTCACGGCGCCGATCGAGAACGGCCCGACCCGCAACCTCACCCGCAGCTCGGACGCCCACGACAAGTGGGCGCGCTGGTCGCCCGACGGCTCGCGCATCGCGTTCGTCTCGGACCTTGACGGCGAGGACGAGATCTACGTCGTGCCCCAGGACGGCAGCGGCCCGCCGGAGCAGTTGACGGACGGCGGCGAGGCGATGCGGTACGCGCCGTCGTGGTCGCCCGACGGGGACCAGCTTGCGTTCAGCGACAAGGACGGCCGGCTCTACGTCCTCGACGTCGAGTCGCGGGAGTCGACGCTCGTCGCCGACGAGGCGAACGGGCAGCTCCAGGACCACGTGTGGTCGCCGCGGGGCGGCTACCTCGCGTTCTCGCTGACCGACGACACCGGCTTCAGCTCGATCCACGTCTGGGAGCGGGCCGGCGGGGAGTCGCGCCAGGTGACGAGCGACCTGTTCCACGAGTGGAACCCGGCCTGGGACCCCGACGGCGAGTACCTCTACTACCTGTCGGACCGCTCGTTCACGCCCCAGCTCGGGTCGTTCGAGTGGAACTACCTCGTCGACCGCGAGACCGGCATCTATGCGCTGGCCCTGCGGAAGGACGTGCCGCATCCCCTGCCGCCGGAGAGCGACGAGGTGACGGTGGAGGAGGAAGATGACGCCGAGGACGACGGGGACGGCGACGGTGACGCGGCGGAGGACGGCGACGACGAGGAGCCGATCCGCATCGAGTTCGACGGCCTCGCGCGGCGGGTCGTCCGGCTGCCCGTCACGTTCGACAACTACGTGGGGCTGAGCGCCGGCAACGACCGGGTGTTCTTCATCCGCACCGGCGCACAGTTCTACGGGCGCGGCGGCGACGTGCCGACCGAGGTGCAGACGTTCTCGTTCGAGGATCGCGAGACCGAGACGCTCGCCGCGAACGCCGGGGGCTACGCGGTGTCCGGCGACCGCGAGAAGGTGCTGATCGTCACCGGGGGGCGCTACGAATTGCACAACGCCTCGGGCGCCGGCGACCCGGACACCGTCTCCACGGCCGGGCTGATGGTGGACCGCGTGCCGGCCGAGGAGTGGGAGCAGATCTTCGACGAGGTGTGGCGGCGCTTCCGCGACTTCTTCTACGTCGACAACATGCACGGCTACGACTGGGAGGCCCTGCGCGAGCAGTACCGCCCCTGGCTGGAGCACGTCGCCCACCGCTCGGACCTGAACTACGTGATCGGCGAGATGGTGGCCGAGCTGAACGTCAGCCACGCCTACATCGCCGGCGGCGACTGGGAGACCCCGGATCGGCCCCCGGTCGCCCTGCCGGGGGCGGTGTTCGAGCTCGACCGCGACGCCGGGCGCTACCGGCTGGCCGAGATCTTCGAGGGGCACAACGAGGAGCCGCGCTACCGGGCGCCGCTGACCGAGGTCGGGGTGGACGCCGCCGTGGGCGACTACGTGCTCGCCATCGACGGCGAGGAGCTCGCGGGCGGCGACAACCCCTACCGCCTGCTGCGGCACAAGGCGGACCGGCCGGTGCGGCTGACCCTGAGCGCGGCCCCGGCGTTCCCCGCCGCCGAGGGTGCGGCGCGCGAGGTGACCATCCGGCCCATCACGAGCGAGACCAACCTGCGCTACCTCGACGAGGTGACCGCGAACCGCCTGAAGGTCGACGCGGCGACGGAGGGGCGGGTCGGCTACCTGCACATCCCCGACATGGGCGTCGCCGGCATCCAGGAGTTCATCAAGTACTTCTACGGCCAGATTCGGAAGGACGGCCTGATCATCGACGTGCGCGGCAACGGGGGCGGCAACGTGTCGGCGATGCTCATCCAGCGTCTGAGCCGCGAGCTCCTCGGCACCGGCTTCTCGCGGACGGTGGAGAACACCGAGACCTATCCCACGACGGTGTTCACCGGCCACCTCGTGTGCATCCTCGACGAGGACTCCGCCTCGGACGGCGACATCTTCCCCGCCCGCTTCAAGGAGGCGGGCCTGGGGCCGCTCATCGGGAAGCGCTCGTGGGGCGGCGTCATCGGCATCACCAACCGCGGGCCCCTCGTCGACGGCGGCTCCGTCAACGTGCCCGAGTTCGGCACCGCCGGCCGCGACGGGAGCTGGGTCATCGAGGGCTACGGGGTCGAGCCCGACATCGAGGTCGAGAACGACCCGAAGTCGGTCATCGCGGGCGGCGACCCCCAGCTCGAGCGGGCCATCGCGGAGATCACCCGGATGATCCGGGACGACCCGCGGCCGCTGCCCACGCGCCCCGCCCCGCCGGTGAAGACGCCGTGACCGGCGCCTGCCGGTCCCGCTCCGCCGGTGAGGATGCCGTGACGGGCTCCGGCGCCTCCTCTCGCTCTGCCGGCGATGACGCGGTGACGGCGGGCGCGGGCTCCTCGCCGGCCGCGGGCTCCTCGCCGGCCGCGGTCTCCGCCGTCGACGGTCGGGAGGACGGACCCTCCGTCGCGGGCGCGGCGCCGGCGTCCTCGTCGGCTCGGTTGTCCACGGCCGGCGTCCCGCCGCCGCGGGCGCGGGTCTCTCCCGTGCGCCACGAGACCCATGGCGTGGTGCGGGTCGACGACTACCACTGGTTGCGCGACCGCGGCGACCCGGCGGTCACCGCGTATCTGGAGGCGGAGAACGCCTACACGCAAGCGGTGATGGGGCCGACCGAGGCGCTGCAGGAGACCCTGTTCGCCGAGATCAGGGGGCGCATCAAGCAGACCGACATGTCGGTGCCGTACCGGGAGGGGGCGCACCTCTATTACACCCGCTACGAGGACGGGCGGGAGTACCCCATCCACTGCAGACGGCCGGCTGACGCGCCCGCGCCGGTCGATGCACCGTCGGCGGTAGATGCGCCGGCGGTCGATACGCCAGCCGCGATCGACGCGCCAGCGTTGCCCGGCCCGGCTCCGGCCGACGTTCCGGTTCCCGCTGACTCGGTGCGGGCCGGCGCCTCGGTGCTGGCGGACCCCGAGCCGGCTCACTCGGTGCCGCCCGCCGCCGGGGCGCGGGCCGTCATCCCGTCGCCCGCCATCCCGCTGCCTGGCGGGGAGGAGGTCCTTCTCGACGTCAACGCCCTGGCCGAGGGGCACGACTTCTGCCAGGTGTCGGCGCTGGAGGTCAGCCCCGACGGACGGCTGCTCGCCTACGCGATCGACGTCGAGGGGCGCCGCATCCACACCATCCGCGTGAAGGACCTGGCCGCCGACGTCCTGCTCGAGGACGAGTTGGCGGGCGCGACGAGCAACCTCGTCTGGGCCAACGACGACCGCACCCTCTTCTACACGCGACAGCATCCCGAGACGCTGCGCTGGCACCAGGTCTGGCGGCACGTGCTCGGCACCGCGCAGGCCGACGACGTCCTCGTCTACGAGGAGGCGGACGAGACGTTCAACTGCGAGGTGGGGAAGAGCCGGTCGAAGCGCTACCTGCTGATCGCGTCGGCGCAGACGGTGTCGACCGAGTACCGGCTGCTCGACGCCGACCGTCCCGACGGCGCGTTCGACGTGTTCCGGCCCCGCGAGCGCGACCACGAGTACGAGCTCGACCACTATCGCGACCGGTTCTACGTCCGCACCAACCACCGCGCCCGCAACTTCCGGTTGATGGAGACCGACGCCGCCGGGACCCCGCCCGAGCGGTGGGTCGAGGTGGCGCCCCACCGCGACGACGTGCTCCTCGAGTCGTTCGCGCTCTTCCGGGACCACCTCGTGCTGCAGGAGCGATGCGGCGGCCTGAGCCGACTGCACGTGCGCCCGTGGTCGGGGGACGGCGCGCACGACATCGTCTTCGACGAGCCCGTCTACGACGTGCACGTGTCGGTGAACCGCGAGGCCGACACCCGCCTGCTGCGGTTCGGGTACGAGTCGCTGACCACCCCGCGGTCGACCTGGGACTACGACATGGAGGCGCGCTCGCGCACGCTGCTGAAGCGCCAGGAGGTGCTGGGCGGGTTCGACCCGGCGGACTACGAGGCCGAGCGGTTGCACGCGACCGCGCCCGACGGCCGGCAGGTGCCCATCTCGCTCGTCGCGCGGGCCGGCGCGCCGCGCGACGGGGCCGGTCCGCTGCTGCTGTACGGGTACGGGGCCTACGGCATCTCGATGGACCCCGCCTTCAACTCGGCGCGGCTGAGCCTGCTGGACCGCGGGTTCCGGTTCGCGATCGCGCACGTGCGCGGGGGGCAGGAACTGGGCCGGCACTGGTACGACGACGGCCGGCTGGGCCGCAAGCGCAACACGTTCACCGACTTCGTCGCCTGCGCCGAGCACCTCGTCCGCGAAGGGTACACGCGGCCCGACCGCCTCTACGCCATGGGCGGCAGCGCCGGCGGGCTGCTGATGGGCGCGGTCCTCAACATGCGTCCCGACCTCTTCGCGGGCGCGGTGGCCCAGGTCCCGTTCGTCGACGTGCTGACGACCATGCTCGACGACTCCATTCCCCTGACCACCGGCGAGTACGACGAGTGGGGCAACCCCCACGAGCGGGCCGCGTTCGACGACATCCTCGCCTACTCGCCCTACGACAACGTCGCCGCCCGCGACTATCCCGCCCTGCTCGTCCTCGCCGGCCTGCACGACTCGCAGGTGCAGTACTGGGAGCCCGCGAAGTGGGTGGCGAAGCTGCGGGCCCTGAAGACCGACGCCCGCCCGCTGCTCCTCAAGACCAACCTGGACGCCGGCCACGGCGGCGTCTCCGGCCGCTACCGGCGCTACCGCGAGACGGCGCTGCAGTACGCGTTCCTGCTCCGTCAGGCGGGGCTGGCGTAGCCCGCCCATCGTCGCGTGCGGCGGCCGACCGCCCGTGGTCCTCAATCGGCTCCCCGCCATGCTGCGGTGGAGACCCGGCGGGCGGCCTCGCGGTTGCCAGCGTCGCCGCCACCGGCTACAGTGAGGTCATGAGCATCATCGTCAGCGAGGTCTACGACGCCCTCCTCGAGGCCGGCGCCTCGGAGTCGAAGGCCAAGGCGGCGGCCGCCGCCATCCCGGTCGGCGAACACCTCGCGACGAAGGAGGACATCGCGGAGCTGAAGGCAGAGCTGAAGGCGGAGATCGCGGCCCTGAAAGTGGCCATCTTCATGTTCGGCCCGCTCATTCTGGGGCTCTTGATCAAGTTGGTGTTCTTCCCCTGAGCTGCGCCGCAGAGCGGCGCGCGCTCCCGTCAGAGTTGGTTGGGCGGCAGGCGGGCCGCCCGGAAAGGGAATCTGTGATGAAGCGCTGGTCCTGCTCGGTGGGGATTGCGGCGGTGGTCGTCGGGTTGTCGTTGTCGTCGGTGCCCGCGGCCGGGCAGACCGGGGCGGAGGGGCCCCGCACGCCGTGGGGCGACCCGGACCTGCAGGGGGTCTGGGACTACTGGACGTTCACGCCGCTCGAGAGGCCCGAGGAGTTCGGCGAGCGCGGCGAGCTGACGGCCGAGGAGGCGGCGGTGGTCGGCCAACGCGGCACCGAGGCGGCGCTGGCCCGCGACGCGGACGAGCCCCCGCCGGGCGACCCCGGGGGGTACAGCCAGGAGGTGTGGACGGACCGGGCGCGGCCGACGGCGCTGACCCAGGCGTCGCTGCTCGTGGACCCGCCGGACGGCCGGCTGCCGGCCCTGACGGCGGCGGCCGAGGCGGCGGCCGAG
>JAJEEA010000417.1 GCA_022821235.1 Vicinamibacteria bacterium | reverse complement strand
CTCGACTACGCGTGGATATCGAAGTGCCTCGGCGACGTGCTCGACCCCGAGGACATCGTCGTCACCGAGATCGTGCTCGATCCCACGCAGGCGTGCTCCACGCGCCCCGGCACGTTCTTCAATCACGCCCACTCGGCGGTGCTCGGCTGGGGTCCGGGCGCCGCCCTCGGGGCCGGGCTCGCGCACCCCGACCGCACCGTGGTCTGCGCGGTGGGCGACGGCAGCCACGTCTTCGGGGTGCCGACGTCGACCCACCACACCGCCCGCGCCTGCGACCTGCCGGTGCTGTTCGTGGTCTTCAACAACGCCGGCTGGGAACGCACCCGGCAGGCCACCCTCGAGCACGCCCCGGACGGCTGGGCGGCCCGCAACCCGTCGATGCCGCTGTGCGACCTGGCCCCTGCCCCCGCCTACCACGCGATCTGCGAGGCGAACGGCGGGTACGGCGAGCGGGTCGACGACCCCGCCGAGCTGCCCGCCGCCCTGGCGCGGGCCCTCGACGTGGTGCGGCGCGAGCGGCGTCAGGCGCTGCTCGACGTGACCGCCCGCTGACGGGCAGCCGAGCGCCTGCGGCCGACGTTGCGGCGTCGTCCAACGAACGCCTTGCCGTGGCTGACCAGGCTGACGGGCATTCGGGCGCCCGCTGCCTGCGTTTGCGGCGTCGCCCAGCGAACGGCCTTGTGGCTGACCAAGCTGACGGGCATCCGGTCGCCTGCGCGGCCGACCCTGCGGCGTCGTCCAGCGAACGGCCTTTCAGTGGCTGACCAGGCTGACGGGCATGGTTGCCTGCTGCCGACCCTGCGGCGGGCCGACCGGCAGGATCGTGACCGGTGGAGGGGCATGACGGTGGCCGGGGGGCCGATCGGCAGATCCCCGGCGTTCGAAGGGATCTTGCAGGCCGGCTTCGGAACGACCGGCGCCTCGTCAGCGCGCCGGATTCTCTCGGCGCCAGGGATCGGGAGCACGCGGAACCAGGCCGATCCGTTCGTTCCTGTCGTTGCGTCGTCCACTACCGAACCAGACGATAGCTCTCCTGCAGGCCCGGCGCATGCACGGGCGGGCTGGCATACGGCTCGCCCCGGAGGAACTCGACGGAGCGCCCTTGCGTGAGCGCGTTCAGCCGACCCGACGCGCTCGTGAACGCCTCGAAGTCGGGCCCGTCGCCGCCCATGGCGACCGGGTCGTCGCGCACCGCGAGAAAGTGCTCGAAGCTGGCGTAGCGGGCCAGGTAGTAGACCTCGTCGTAGTCCTCGCTCTCGACGGGGTCGCCGTTGGGCAGGTACGCCACCCGCCAAAGACCCACCGGTCGGACGCCGATCTTCTCCACGTAGGGCCAGACCCGATCGCGGGCGATGGCGTGGAACTCCTCGAAGGCGCCCTTCCTGATTCGGGAGTACTCGAGGGCGAGCAGGCCGTCGCCGGGCCGCACCCGGCCCAGCCGCACCGGGTAGGGCGCCGCGGATTCCGGGCCGGGGCCGCCGTCGGCCCGCTCGTAGCGTTCGCCGAGCCCGGGCATGTAGAGCGGGCGGGTCTCGGCCAGGTGGCCCTGCAGGAAGATGCCGCCGCGCGACCCCTGCTGATACTGCCTGCGGGTGCGCAGCCCCTCCAGCGATGCCTCTCTCAGGCCCCCGTCGCCCCCGAGCCGGGCGGCGCCGCCGGTGTCGCCGGCGAGGGCGCCGCCGCGGGTGGCCTGCCAGTGCTCGAAGCTGGCGTAGCGCGCGAACCGCAGCGCCTCGTCCCGGCCGGGGGTGGCGTCGGCGCCCACCGGATAGACGATCTCGAAGTCGCCCAGTATGCGCGCGCCCAGCCGCTCGAAGTACGGCCACACGCCCGACCGGCTCGCTTCCAGCCAGGCCTCGTAGCTGCCCTCCTGCAGGTAGGCGTGCCGCATCATGATGACTTCCTGCTGCCCCAATCTCGGCACGTCGTTGCGGACCGGGACTGGCGTCTGGGCCCTCGCCGCCGGGCAGAGCGCCAGCACCGACAGGCCGACCACCACGAGGCTGGCGGTTCCGGCGGCCGCCGCCGTCGCGCAGGCGCGCAGGGCGGTGACGAAGCCGCGTGTTGCTCCTGGATGTCTCACTTCGCAATGCCTCCCGCAATCGGCGCCCGCTGCCCGCCGACGGCGCCATCCACCACGGGCCGGCCTACCCCTCCCGCGTGGTGCTCCACTGGTGCCGGTGGCGCCGGAGTGAACTGCGGACGGTCCGCCTCCTTCAACGTCTTGCACGGCGCCGTGCACGGGCGGCGCCGCGTCTTCCGCCGTTACCACCGCCGGTGGACAGTGCCATGCTCCCGCACATCGAGCTCGGGTGAGGCTTCACGCCAGACCGAGGAAGACCATGATCGCACGGTTCAGATGCGTCATTGCGGCGTCTTCCAGGCGGCCGATCCGCTCCCCGAGCCGTTTCTTGCCGACCGTCGTGATCTTGTCCACCATCAGGCGGGACACGTCGTGCAGGCCGTTGCCTGCGCTTGGCGCGATCGGAAGCCTGAACAAGAGCGCTTCCGTTTCGTCCGTCGTGAAGATGCAGACCGTGACGGATTCGGTGGCGTCGAACCGGTCGTCCTGAACGATGACGGCGGGTCGTGGCTTGCCGGCGTAGCCGGCGCCGGACACCGTCCAGACTTCGCCGCGCGTCATTCCGCCCCGCGGTCCGAGACCGCGTCGATGAACGCTTGATCCTCGCGTTCACGCTCGCTGCGGGCCACGGCGCGGGATTGGCGATGAGCCTCGGCGCGGAAGTCCGCCGTTCTGGTGTCGGGCACCCAGATCTGGACCGGCCTGAACCCCCGGGCGCGCATTCGTTCGCGATAGGCTCGCGCCTTGTCGATCGAGCCGGTGTTCCCTGGCGTCTCTGGTGGCGTGCCAACTGCTCCTGGGTTACATGTAACCTAACCGAACGGCTGCGGCGATGCAACCGCGAGGGCGGCGAGATCGCTCCGGCACATGGGGCGACGGGACGCGATGAGTCTGCGCCGTGGAAGGGTGCAGACTCATGGCAGTGGTGGTTGGGGCGCCAAGCGGGGCCGAAGGCGACGATTGGCGGGCTAGAATGCTGCGTCACCCTCGACGTCGTCACACACGGTCGACTTGGAGCGCACCCATGCGTCATCGAAACGCCTCCGTCATCTTCGCGCGGTTCGCCACCGGCGTGCTGCCGGCCGTCATCTGCACCGCCGTCGCCGGCTCCCCGGCGCTGGCCCAGGCGCCCGGCGAGACGACGGTGCTCCGCGCCGCCCGCATCCTCGACGGGCGCGGCGCGGTGCTCGAGGACCGCGACCTCGTCGTGCGCGACGGGCTGATCGCCGACATCGTTCCCCGCGGTGACGGCCGCGGCGACCGGGTCTACGACCTCACCGCCCTGACCGTGCTGCCCGGCTACATCGACACCCACGTGCACATCGGGAACCACTTCGACGACGACGGCCGCGTGCACCGGGCCGAGAACGACCCCAGCGTCGCCCACCTGACGCTGCACGGGGCCGAGAACGCGTACCGCACCCTGATGAACGGCATCACCACCATGCAGAGCCTGGGCTCGCCGCGGGACGCCGAGCTCAGGGCGTGGATCGACCGCGGCGAGGTGCCCGGCCCGCGGCTGCTGACGTCGCTCGGGGCGGTGCGCGAGGACACCGGCGGCCCCGACGAGATCCGGGCTTATGTGCGCGATCGCGCGGCGGCGGGGGCCGACGTCATCAAGGTCTTCGCGTCGACGAGCATCCGCTTCGGCGGCGTCACGAACCTGTCGGCGGCCCAGCTCGAGGCCGCCTGCGGCGAGGCGCACGCGCAGGGGCTGAAGGCGGTGGTCCACCTGCACCGGTCCGACGCGCTACGGCTCGCCGCCGACGCCGGGTGCGACCAGGTCGAGCACGGCTGGCTGCTCGAGCCGGCCGACGTCGAGGTGTTCGTCGAGAGCGGCATGTACCTCGGCAACCAGATCGACCTGCTCTTCCGCAACTACGAGGACAACGGCGACCGCTTCGCCGGCGTGGGCGGCTACACGATGGAGGGGTTCGCCAACCTCCAGGCGGCGCGGCCCGGCGCCCTCGAGGTGTTCCGGCGGGCGGCGGCCACGCCGGGCGTGCGCATCGTCTACAGCACCGACGCCAACGCCGGCAGCCACGGGGCCAACACCGAGGAACTGGTGGCCTACGTCGAGCAGGGCGGGCAGGCCCCGATGGACGCGGTGGTCTCGGCCACCTCCCTCGCGGCCGAGTCGCTGGGCCTGGAAGACCGCATCGGCGCCATCGCGGCCGGCTACGAGGCCGACGTCATCGCCCTCGACGGCGACCCCCTCGCCGACCCCGCCGCGCTGGGCCGCGTCGTCTTCGTCATGCGCGGGGGACGGGTCTACCGGAACGACCCGCCGCGGGCCGCCGCGCGCTGAGGATTCTGATAACCGAGGACATCGAGCGCCTCGTCGTTGAGCTCGTGGGCGTGCGCGTCGATGATGCCTCTGTCGCGTTCATCCAGCGACGACCGCGTTCGTGCGGCGAGACTCTGTCGCAGGAGCTGCTCGATGATCTGCGACCGGCTCTCTCCGTTCCGCGCCATGGCCTCGACGGCAGCCACGACATGCCGGTCGAGTGCAACGGGTATCTTCAGCTTCATTTCCAGGATCGTAACCTTCCCTGATGGGGCGCGCTGTCGCGCACGTTCCGCCAGCGAGCATGCAGTGCGGCGTTCGAGCCCGTCACCCGTTGCCCGACGGTGGAGCGGCGGTGATGCGATAAGCTACGGCTCCGATCGATTCTCGAGCAAAGGAGTTGCCGGTGCGCGCCAACAGTGTCCGTGACGGAGCCCGCCTCGTCGTCCGGCTGTCGTCGATACTCGTCCTCGTCGCCCTGCTCGCGGTCCCCGCCGCGCAAGCCCAGGTGCCGGCCGGGAAGCCGGACGACGTCGGATTGTCCGCGAAGCGCCTGGAGCGCATCGGCGAGATGATCCAGCGCGCCATCGACGCGAAGCAGATATCGGGGGCCGTCACCGTCGTCGCGCGGCGCGGGCACGTCGCGCACTTCGAGGCGCACGGGCTGATGGACATCGAGGCGAGCGCCCCCATGCAGAAGGACACCATCTTCCCCATCGCCTCGATGACGAAGCCGGTGACCGGCGTCGCCATCCTGATGCTCGTGGAAGAGGGGAGGGTCCGCCTGTCCGACCCCGTGTCCCGCTTCATCCCGGAGTTCCGCGACACGAAGGTCGCGATGCCGCGAACCGACGCCGCGGGCGGCGAGGGCGCCATCTACACCGTGCCGGCAGACCGCGAGGTCACGGTGCATGACCTGATCACCCACACCTCGGGCCTCGTCAGCGGCGGCGCGGGGAGCGAGGCGGCGGGGCGCATCGCACCCCGCGACACGACCGGCACGGTCGCCGACTGGACGGCCGCGCTCGGCGCGGCGCCCCTCGACTTCCAGCCGGGCACCCGCTGGGCGTACAGCGGCCTGGCCGGCATCGACACGCTGGGGCGCATCGTCGAGGTCGCCTCGGGGCTGACGTTCGACGAGTTCCTGCGGCAGCGCATCTTCGAGCCGCTGGGGATGAAGGACACCGCGTTCAACGTGCCCGACGACCGGAAGTCGCGCGTCGTGACCCTCTACGGGCGTACCCCCGCGGTCTCGCGCACCGCGCCGTGCCGGAGTAGGTAGCCACGACGACGTTGCACGGGGGCGGCGGCGGCCTCTGGTCGACGGCCGGCGCCTACCTGCAGTTCGCACAGATGCTCGTCAACCGCGGCGAGCTGAACGGCACCCGGCTGCTGGGCCCGCGGACCGTCGACCTGATGGCGGCGAACCACGTCGGCGACCTCTACGAGAAGGCGGGGCGCACCGGCGGGGCCCCCGGGAAGGGCTTCGGGCTGACCGTCGACGTCGTGCTCGACAACGCCACGGCCCGCGGCGACCACCGGTCGACCGGCAGCTTCGGGTGGAGCGGCGCCTTCGGCACCACCTACTGGGTCGATCCGAAGGAGGAGATGACCGCCATTCTGATGGTGCAGACGCCTGGCGGTCCCCTCCGGGCCGACTTCCCGAACGCCGTCATGCAGGCGATCGTCGACTAGTCCGGTCGTCGCCCGACGGCTCCGCTGCGGGCCCCATCCAACCCTGCAGGGGCCGCGCCGTTCTGCGGCCCGGCTCCGTGGGGGCCTCTGGTGGTAAAGGCGGCCCCTGCAGCCGTCGTCTCCTGTGAAAGCGGCGCCGGTGCGTCGGGCCACCAGGCTGCCGCGGCGGCCAGGAGGCGCCAGCGCCGCACGAGCTTCTAGTCGGCGAGAGGTGCCCGGAAGGCCGGCCGGCGCGCCCGGAAGGAGGAACAGAACGATGACCAGATTCGCAACCCGCTCCGCCCTCGCGGTCGCTCTCGCGCTTGCGACCGCCGCCGGCGCCGCCGCGCAGGACAACTACGAGACGACCGAGATCGCCGACGGCGTCTACCAGTTCCGCTGGATCGGCCACAACGCGATGTTCGTGACCACGGAAGCCGGCGTCGTGGTCTTCGACACCATCGGCGTCGACGCGGCCCGCCGGCTCGCGGCCGAGATTCGGCGCACGGCGCCGGGCTCGCCGCTCGCCGCCATCGTCTACAGCCACAGCGACGCCGACCACGCGACCGGCGCCGCCGCCCTGATGGAGGCGATGGAAGCGCCCGGCGTCCCCATCATCGCCCACGAGCTCGCGGTCGCCCCCATCGAGGCCCGGGGCAGCGCCGACCAGCCGGCGCCCACCGTCACGTTCGCCGACACGCTCCGCTTCCAACTGGGCGGGCGCTGGATCGAGCTCCACTACCTCGGGCCGAGCCACACCGACAACATCGCGGTGCCGTACATCCCCGACGCCGGCGTCGCGTTCGCGGTCGACTTCGCGTCGAACGATCGGGCGGGGTTCCGCGACCTGGCGACCTGGTACTTTCCCGAGTTCTTCGACGCGCTGTCGGGCCTGCTCGGCATCCCCTTCGAGACCATCGTCTTCGGCCACGGGCCGGCCGGTGACCGGGCCTCGATCCAGCGCCAGATCGCCTACTACGACGACCTGACGGCGGCGGTCCGCGACGCCGTCGAGGCCGGGTTGACGGAGGACGAGGCGGCCGAGAGCGTCCGTCTCGACGCGTATGCCGGGTGGGGCAACTACGAGCAGTGGTTCCCGCTCAACGTGCGCGGCGTGTACCGCTGGCTGGCCGGCGACGGCGGGCAATGAGCCGCCGCTCGCGTCGATCCGGCCCCCTGCTCGGGGCGTACCGCTGGTTGGCCGGCGACGGCGGGCAATGAGGCGCCGCCCGCGTCGGTCCGGCCCCCTGCTCGGGGCGTACCGCTGGCTGGCCCGCGCCGGCGGGCAGTGAGCCGCCGCTCGCGTCGGTCCGGCTCCCTGCTCGGGGCGTACGTCGACTGGCCGGCGCCGGCGGGCGCTGATTCGACCGCCCGCGTCAGTCCGCCGCTCGCGCTGCGAAGGAGAGGACGGGCATGAAACAGTGGCTGTCGATTCCCCTCAAGGCGGCGGCGCTCCAGTCCGCCGCTCGCGCCGCGAAGAAGAGGATGGGCATGAAACGGTGGCTGTCGATTCCCCTGATGGCGGCGGCGCTCTTGGCGGTCGAGGGGCCGGCGGAAGCGCAGTCGCTCGACGCGGCGGCGCGGCAGGCCCTGCGCGCCGAGCTGGACGCGTTCTTCGACCAGTACTACGCCTGGTACTCGGCGGGTGCGGCCGACGAGATCGCCAGCCACGCCTACAACGTCCCCTACGTCCTCGGGGACGGCAGCGCGCTCGGGACCCGGGACGAGGTCAGTCGGTGGGTCGCCGAGGCCTGGGCGCGCCTCGACGCTCAGGGGTACGCGGGGTCGGACATGCCCGACCGCAACATCTGCGTCCTCGGCGCCGGCTCGGCGATCGTCAGCGGCCGGGGCGTGCGCCGTCACCGGGACGGCGGCCTGTTGGGCGAGTACGGCTGGACCTACTCGCTCGTCAAGACCGGCGCCGGCTGGCGCATCGTCTCGATCTTCGGGCACGATCCCGCGCTCGCCGTGCGGTGCCCGTAGCCGGAACCGGAACCGGAACGGTGCTCCGCTGACCACGACTCGAATCTCGGCGCCCCGGGGTCGGACCCGAGCGCTCGCCCCCGGGTTGCTCCCGGGCGTCCCGGTTCGAACCCGGTCGTTCTTGCAGAGAGATGCTCAAATGAACGTGACGCTCAATCTGAACCGGGACCTCGGACACCGTCTGCGGCAGGCAGCCCAACACCGCGGCGTGTCCGTCGACGCGTACACTGCCCAACTTCTCGAACAGCATCTGCCAGGCGAGGGTAGCCGTGCAGATCTCGTAGCGTTGCTCCAGTCCTGGATGGACGAGGAGGATGCGCGTGAGCAGAGAGCAACGGGCGACTACCTCGTTCACGCACTGGACGAAGACCGTCTGCCCGAGCGCCCGCTCTTCCCGGCAGAGCAGAAGGGCGCTACGTGGTGAATTCGGTCGTCGTGCTCGACGCTGGACCGCTGGTCTTGGTGACGAACCCGAGGCGGTCGCCCGAGAGCATGGCATGCGCGCGCTGGCTCCAGGGGCTCGTTGCTGGCGGCTCCCGGGTAGTCCTGCCAGAAATCGCCGACTACGAGGTGCGCCGCGAGTTGGTGCGGGGTCGTCGGGTTCAAGGGCTCCAACGCCTCGATGCGTTGGTCGACCTGGTTGAATGCCTGCCCATCACGACAGCGGCGATGCGCCAAGCGGCCGAATTCTGGGCCGAAGCTCGTCAACGGGGACGACCGACCGCCCACGACCGAGCGCTCGATGGCGACGTCATTCTGGCCGCACAGGTCGCTACCTTGGAGTCGGCGGACGGCATCGTCGCCACGACGAACGTCGGCCATCTCTCCCGCTACGTTCACGCATCGCTCTGGCGGGACATCGGCTCCGACTCCTGACCGCCGGGCGGCGCCGTTGCCCCGACGGGGCAGCCCTGGAGTCCGCCCCGGAATCGATGATCGCCGCCGACGGCGGGGGCTGAGCCCCTATCGGTCGGCCGCCCAGCGCACGAACGACGGCCCCTCGATGCCGCGCGGCTCGCCGCCGTGCTCGGGGTAGACCGAGGCGACGTAGATGTCGCCGTTGGGGGCCATCGCCATCTGGTGGACGTAGACGTTGGCGTTCGGAATGCGGAAGACCTCGTCGTCGGTCTCGGCGTCGACGACCACGAGGTCCTGCCGCCCCGGCTCGGACCCGGTCACCCCGGCGTAGATCCGGTCGCCGTAGACCGCGACGCTCAACGGGAGCCCCGGCTCGGGCACGCCGTTCCAGGGCCCCACGTACTCGCCCTCCCGGGTGAACACCTCGAAGCGGCTGACGCAGCCGGGGACGGGCTCGAGGCGCTCGGGGGCTATCTGCCCCGGCGCCGTCACGTACGGGTGCAGGGCGGTGCCGCACACGTTGCCGACGATGAGGCGGCCGGCCGGGTCGAGTGCGATGGCGTGCGGAAGCGCCAGTTGGCCGGGGCCGGCGCCGAGGCCGCCGACCTCCTTCAGGTAGTCGCCGTCCGCGTCGAACCAGACCAGCCGCGAGTTCCAGTAGCCGTCGGAGACGACGACGCGGCCGTCGGGGAGGAAGGCGACGCCGGTGGGCCCGTTGAAGTGGCCCTCGTCGTCGCCGAACACGCCGTACTCGCCCAGCGTCAGCACCGCCTCGCCCTCGGGCGTGAGCTTGACGACCTGGTGGCCCTCGCGGTCGACGACCCAGACGAAGCCCTGGGGATCGACGTACATCGAGTGCGGGCCGATGAACTCGCGGTCGTCGCCGAACGTGCCCAGGAACCGGCCCGAGGCGTCCCACCGCGCGACCGTGCCCCGGCCCCGGTAGCGGCTCATCGCCAGCGGGTGCGCGGCCCAGTGGTCGACGTCGCGGGAGATCGTGTAGACGACCCCGTCGGCGCCCACCGCGACGCCGGTGCCCATCTCGAACGCCATGTCGGCGGGATACCGCGGCCAGTCCTCGTCGAGGGCCCAGGCGTCCTGGGCCGCCGCCACCGTCGGCGCCGCACCCCACGCCGCCCCGACCACCACCGCGGCGACGAGCGCCGCCCCGCTCGATCGAGCTCGCATCATCGGATTGCCTCCCGGCCGCCGGTTGCGCGACACCGGCCTTCGTTGCCCACGGGTCGCCCGAGTATAGCGCCCACGAGAGGACGGACACCGCGGTGCCGGACACGCGGGGTGTCCGACCCCTGGTCGACGACCTCCATCGGCGGCTGCCCGAGGCGCGGATCGCCGACGGCTCGACCGGCCTGGTCCGACCCCAGTCGAGTCGTCTCGACCCCGAACCAGGCCGTCGCGGGTCGAGCGCGCCGGCAACAGGGCGGCCCCAGCCGCCTCATGTCCGGCGAGAGGCGACGGCGGTGTCGAGTGGTCTCGACCCCGAACTAGTGTCCCAAACCGTCGTTCGCGGAACGATTCTGCGCGGCATTGTTCCTGTGTTTACAGCCATTTGCCGCGATTTGGAGCTTTCACGAACTTCAGGGTCAGGACACTAGGTTCACTAGGTTGCCATGGTCGAGCGCGCCGGCAACAGGCCGGCACCCGGCGGTCTCATGTCCGGTGGGAGGCGCCGGCGGTGACGCGGTGAGTGCGGGTCGGCCGCGTTCGGTTCTGCGGGTGCCGCGGCGAGCGGCCGTGGTACGATGGCGACTCGCACCGTGTGCGGCCTCGTTTGCGGCCGCCGCCGGCAAGACAGGAGAGACCGAAATGAACCGTTCGCCGCGACCTCGTCCGCTTCGTTCCGTCGCGCTCGCGCTCGGCGCCCTGCTGCTCGCCCCCGGGGCGGCCCCCGCGCAGGGGCCGGGCGTCGAAGGCGGCCAGTGGACCTATCTCGGCGGCGACGCGTGGCACACGCGCTACACGCCGGCGGCCGAGATTACCCGCGACAACTTCGGCGACGTGACCCAGCTCTGGCGCTTCGACGCCGGCAGCTTCGGCCCCAGCACGTCGCGGGCCACGCCCACCTACGTCGACGGCAAGCTGATCACGGTGACCGGCGAGCGCCGGCACGTCATCGCCCTCAACCCCAAGACCGGCGAGCTGCTCTGGAGCTTCACCGAGCCCAACACGCACCGCTACGAGTAATCGATGCGCAAGGGCTACGGAAAGGGGGTGGCTTACGCCGAGGTGCCGGGGCGCGGGGGCGTCGTCTTCATCTCCACCCCGGGCTTCTTCCTCTGGGCCCTCGACGCCGACACCGGCGACCCCCTCCCCGACTGGGGTCAGCCCATCGCCGTCCCCGGGTTCTCGCAGACCGGCGGGGTCGACATGGTCGTCGACCTCATCCGGGGCTGGGGGCCGTGGGAGAGCTGGGACGGGCGCTACGACCCCTACATGGGCATCCCCCAGCCGATCGGCTACATCACCTCGTCGTCGCCGCCCATCGTGGTGAACGGGACGGTCGTCGTCGGCAACTCGGCGGAGCAGGGCTACAACCAGACCCGGGTCGAGAACGTGCCGGGCGACATCCTCGCCTACGACGCCGCGACGGGCGACTTCAAGTGGAAGTTCCACGTCATCCCGCGCCCCGGCGAGGTCGGCCACGAGACCTGGGAGGACGACGCGTGGGAGTGGACCGGCGACGTCTCGTCGTGGGCGCCGATGACCGCCGACCCCGAGCTCGGGCTGGTCTACGTCGTGACCAACGGGGTCACCATCGACTACTACGGCGGGCACCATCCCGGCGACAACCTGTTCAGCACGAGCGTCATCGCCCTCGACGCCGACACCGGCGAGCGGCGCTGGCACTACCAGTTCATCCACCACGACATCTGGAACTACGACACCCCGCAGCCGCCGATGTTGCTCGACGTGGTCGTCGACGGCCGCCCCGTCAAGGGGCTCTTCCAGGCCACGAAGCAGGCGTTCCTCTACGCTCTGGACCGCGAGACGGGCGAGCCCATCTGGCCCATCGAGGAGCGGCCGGTGCCCGCGTCGACGGTGCCCGGCGAGCGGCTCTCGCCGACGCAGCCGTTCCCCACCAAGCCCCCGCCGTTCGACCTGCAGGGCCGGAACGAGAGCATGCTGATCGACTACACGCCCGAGATCCGCGAGCGGGCGCTGCAGGTGGCGCGCGAGAACGACCTGTTCGCGCCGCTCTTCGACCCGCCGACGGTCATGGGCGACCCCGCCGGCCCGGCCTGGCAGTGCCCGAGCGGGGGCGGGGGCGCGAACATCTTCGGCAACGTGGCCGCCGACCCCGCCGCCGGGGTCATGTTCGTCCCCTCCAGCAATCGCTGCGGGCGCCTGTCGTTGATGCCGGCCAGCGAGTCGCCGCTCGACAGCCCCGAGCAGACGGGCCGGACCTACTCCGAGTGGTCGAACGCGGCCGGCCGGGGGGCCCGCCCACCGCGGGTCGACCAGACCGTGGACGGGCTGCCCATCTGGAAGGGCCCTCCCGGACGCATCGTCGCCTACGACCTGAACCGCGGCGAGATCAAGTGGACCGTTCCCCACGGCGACGCGCCGCAGGACGAGCAGGACCTCATCCGCGACCACCCCCTGCTCGCGGGGGTCGAGATGGACGCGTCCATCTACAACCGCGGGCGCGGGGGCCAGGCGACGCTGGTGGCCTCGCCCAACCTGCTGTTCGCGACCGGCGTGACCGCCGACAACACGCCCTCGCTCTTCGCGATCGACAAGGAGACGGGGGAGCGGGTCGGGGCGGTGGAGCTGCCCGGCCTGCCGCGCTACGGGATGTCGAGCTGGGAGCACGACGGGCACCAGGTCATCCTGGTCCAGCTCTCGGACGGGCTGGCCGCGTTCGGGCTGCCCGCGGCCCTGCCCGACGCCGGGGACGCTCACTGACCTCCGGGGGGCCATGAGGACGGTGACGAAATCGACCCTGCCACGTCTCCGGCGCAGAAGCCGCTGAAGCGGGCTGCAGCCGGGGGTGTGGTTGGCAACGACGCTCACTGGCCCCGGGGGGCCATGAGGACGGTGACGAAATCGACCCTGCCGCGTCCCCGGCGCAGAAGCCGCTGAAGCGGGGTGCATCGGGGGGTGCGGTTGGCAGGTTCACGTCGATCTCTGTCCTGAACCGCGCAACCTCGCGCGCCGTCGTGGGGCCGCTGCCGGGAGGCCGCCATGTCGATGCGAGCCAGGCCGTTTGCCGCCGTGCTGATTTCGCTCCGCCACGCAGCCCTCGGGGCGGTGTGAGAGCAGCAGCGGTCGGTGTGCATCGCCGTCGCCGGGCGACCGACCGCGGGCCAGCATTGCGGTCGCGCGGCCGCCGGCGGTCGAGGCGGGGGCCGGGCAACGCAGCCCGACCTGGAGGAGAGCACGACATGAATCGACTCTGGATGGCCGGCGCCCTCGCCGTTGTCGTCGCCTGGGCGGGTCCGGCCGCCGCGCAACCGTCGGATCGCGGCGCGTCTGGGCCGGACCGGCTCTCGGCCGCGGTTCGGGAGCTGGTCACGCCCACGGGCCTCGAAGAGCAGGCGGCCGCGATCGTGCGCCATCAGCGCCCGTCGGGAAGCCCCGGCGAGCGGGCCGCCATCGACCACGTCGTCGAGACCCTGCGCGCCGACGGCGTCGACGTCGAGGTGCACACGTATCAGGCGTACGCCAGCACCCCGATCGCCGCGAGCCTCGACGTGGTGGGCTCGTCGTTCTCGCCCGACGCGATCACCTACTCGTTCTCGGCCCCTGCCGACGGGCTCGAGGCCGAGCTCGTCGACGGCGGGAGCGTCCGCGGCATTCCGGCCCTCGAGCGGGGCACGGGCGAGCGCCTGGTGCTGGCCGGCGACGTCGATGCCCCGGGCACGGCCCGGAGCCGCTATCCCGACGTGGCCGGGGCCATCGTCCTCGTCGACGGCAATCCGGGGGGTGCCTCGCTCGACCGACTGGCGATGCTCGGCGCGGTCGGGGTCGTGTACGCGCATCCGGAGGAGCGGCTGAACGACCTCATCGTCACGAGCACCTGGGGCACCCCCTCGCTGCGCAACTACCACCGGCTGCCGGCGATACCGGCCGTGCACGTCCGGCGCAGCGACGGCGACGCGCTGCGCGCGCGGCTCGCCCGCGGCGGGACGCGCGTGCGGATCACGGCCGAGGTGGACGTCGGATGGCGTCCCCACCACCTCGCCGTCGCCCGCATCCCGGCCCCCGACCCCGACGCCCCGTTGGTGCTGTTCGGCGGGCACATCGACTCGTGGTACTTCGGGGGCACCGACGAGGGGGCGTCGAACGCGGCGATGGTCGAGCTGGCGCGGGCCTTCCATGCGAACCGCGGGCAGCTCCGGCGCGGCCTCGTCGTCGCGTGGTGGCCCGGGCACAGCAACGCCCGCTACGGCGGCTCGACGTGGTTTGCCGACCGCTACTTCGACGAGCTGCGGACCCGGGGCGTCGCCTACGTCAACGTCGACGGTATCGGCCAGACCGGGGCCCGCCTCTTCGGCGCCGCCGCGAGCGCGGCCCTCGCCGGCCTCGCCGCCGACGTCGTGGCGGGGCGGACCGGGGAGGCCATCGCCCCGTCGCGGCCGGGGCGCAACTCGGACCAGTCGTTCAACGGCGTCGGTCTCCCGCTGCTGCAGCTCAATCACCGGCGGCGGGAGGAGGACGGCGGCTACTGGTGGTGGCACACGCCGGACGACACGTTCGACAAGATCGACTTCGACGTGCTGAAGACGGACACCGATCTCTACGCGGACGCGCTGGCCCGGCTGCTGGGCGCCCCGCGGCTCCCCGTCGATCTCGTGAGCCAGGTCGAGGCGCTGGGCGCCGCGATCGAGCGCAGGGCCGAGGAGGCCGGCCGTCGCTTCGATCTCGCCGAGGCGGTCGGCCGGCAACGGCGCCTGCTCGAGCTGGTGTCGGAGGTCGACGAGTCCCTGCCGTCCGGCGCGCAAGCGGATCTGGCGCTCGTGCGCATCCTGCGGCCGCTGCATCGCGTGCTCTATTCGCCCTCCGATCCGTATCACCCCGATCCCGGCCTCGACTCGAGCGCGCTCCCCGGCCTGTCTCCCCTGCGGACGCTCGCGACGTCCGATCCGGCGAGCGACGCGTATCGATTCGCCGAGGTCACCCTGTGGCGCGAGCGCAACCGGTTGCTCGAGGCGCTCGACACGTCGATCGACGAGACCCTGCGACTGCTCGGCCGCGCCCCTTGACCGGCCGGTCGTGCGCCCGGCCTCACCGAGAGCCGGGTCCGCACGGCCAGCGAATGAAGAAGCTGGCAATCGCGGCGGCGTCCGTGGCCGTAGCGGCGTCGGCCGGATTCGGGCAGGTGCGTGCGAAGCCGGCGGACGGGCGCCGGCTGCGCGGATTCCCCGTATTCCGGCCCCGGCCGGGCGGCGCCCTCACCGATCGCGATGGTCGGGGCCGTCGTAGATCCAGGGGCGGAGACGGCGGTCCCTTTCTCTCATCGCGTCGGCGCCGGCCTCGTGCTCGAGCCGTTCGAGCAGCGTCGTGTCCACGCCCTGAAGCAGGCTCGAGCGCCGCCTCGGGTCGATGCGGAAGGGAACGGGGGCCATGCCCGGACGCTCCACCACCTGTCTCGCCAAGTCGACGGTCATGGCGATCCCCGGACTCGCGCCGACTCGATCCGCCAACTCGTCCACCACCCGCTCGTCGAGCGTCACCGGGAGGAGGCCGAAGTCGAAGCAATCGTCGTTGAACACCGGCCCGAAGCTCGGAGCGATGACCACGCGCATGCCGCACTGTCGGAGGCGGATGACCGCGAACGCCTGCTGGCTGCCCTGGCCGAAGTTCCGTCCCGCGAGCAGGATCGAGGCGTCGCGATATGGTTCCCGGTTGAGGACGAAGTCGGGGTCCTCTGCGCCGTCGGGCCGGTAGCGGAAGCCGGGGAACGCGTGCCGGCCGGTCCACGACCCGTCGTGCCGGTGGGCGTCGAGGCGCACGTCGCCGCCGTCGAGGTGCACGGCGTGGAGATCGCGAAGCTCCTCGCCGACCGGGGCGATGAACTCGCTCTCGAGGTCCGGCTGCCGGAAGGGCGCCGCGATGCCGGTGTGCCGCACGAACCGCGGGTGTCGAGACATCGCGTCAGGTTGCGCGGGTCCTGGGACGGTGAAGCTGCCCTGCCAGCCGCACTCCTCGATCACTGTCCTCAGCGGCCGTCGCCGGGCTGGTAGATCCAGGGGCGCTCCTGCATGTCCTGTTCCCGCAGCGTCCTCGCCGCCGGCAGGTGAGGCTCGATCTCCTCGAGGTCGTGCAGGCCGTTCAGCAGCTTGTTCCGCACCCGGGGGTCGGTCTCGAACGGGATGGGGTCGCGTCCCGGCATCTCGATGAGCTGCCGCTCCAGGTCCACCCTCATCCTGACGCCGTGGTGCGACTCGACCCACTCGACGATCTCGCTCAACGTCTCGCGGGGCAGCTCGACCGTCAGCACGCCGTACTGCACCGCGTTGGTCAGGAAGATCGGCCCGAAGCTCTCGCCGATGTAGACCCTGACGCCCCAGGCCACGAGGGGTCGGGTGACTCCGGTGACGCGCGAGCTGCCGGTGGCGTAGTTCTTGCCGACGATCATGATCGAGGCGGTCCGGTACGCCTCCTGGTTGAAGACGAAGTCGGGCCGCGGCGAGCCGTCGGCGTCGTAGCGGATGTTCGCGAACGCGGTGGCGCCCCGGTTGGAGCCCAGGCCGGCGCGGGGCGCGCCCAGACCCTCGGTCAGGTTGGTAAGGGCCGGCGCGATGACGTCGGTGCTCACGTTGTCGAACATGAAGGGCGCGGCCAGGCCCTCGTGCGCCTCGAAGCGGTGCCCCCCGCGCTGGATGTTCTGTCCCATGGTCCCCCGCCCCTTCTCGCCAATCATCGCCGAACGCGACCAATGTCGCGCCGCGGCCTCCAACCCAGGCATCCGCGCCGTCTGCGGCGCCGGCTCCTGGCCCGCCAATCGCCGCCGAACGCGACCGCAAGGTCGCGCCGCGGCCTCCGCCGGGCGCCCACACGACCCTCCACGAGTCGGCCCCGTTCTACGGCACGCACTCCTACAGGAACGTGCGCACGTCGGCGATGCTGCCGGCGATCGCCGATGCGGCGACGGTCGTCGTGCTTGCCAGGATGGTGTTCGTGTCGCGCCCCTGCCGGCCGATGTAGTTGCGGTTCGAGTTTGACACGCACCGGTGGCCCGGCTCGACGTAGTCGCCGTTCGAGCCGTAGCACTTCGAGCAGCCGGACTCGCGCCATTCGAAGCCCGCATCCCTGAAGATGCGGTCGAGGCCCTCCGCCTCGGCCTGGGCCTTGACCGCGTTCGACCCCGGCACGACCCACGCCGAGGCGATGGTGGACGCGACCCGGCGCCCCTCGACGATGGCCGCGGCCGCGCGCAGGTCGCCGATGCGGCTCTCGACGCACGAGCCGATGAACACCTCGTCGATAGGCGTCCCCAGTATCGGCTCGCCCGGCGTGAGGCGGCTGTACTCGATGGCCTGCCGGTAGGTGGCCCGCTTGCTCGGGGGGGCGTCGTCGGGATCGGGAATCCGCTCGCCGATGCCGATCGCGTGCTCGGGGTTGATGCCCCAGGTGACCTGCGGCTCCACCCCCGTCATGTCGACGGTCTCCTCGCGATCGAACACCGCGTCGTCGTCGGTGGGCAGGTTGCGCCAGAACTCGACCGCCTGGTCCCAGTAGCGCGCCGACGGGGCGAACTCGCGGCCCGCGAGGTACTCGTAAGTCGTGTCGTCGGGGCTGACCATGCCCGTCGGCGAGGCCATCTCCACCGCGAGGTTGCACACGGAGAAGCGGCCCTCCTGCGACAGCGCCCGCACCACCGGGCCCGCGTACTCCACCGCGTAGCCGGTGCCCGAGTCGGTGCCGAGCTGCGCGATGGTGCGCAGGATGACGTCCTTGGCCCGGATGCCCGGACCCGGCGTGCCCACGATGTTCACGCGCATGGTCCTCGGGCGGCGCCGGATGACGGTGCCGGTGCGCAGGATGTTCTCGGAGTTCTCGCCGCCCCACGAGATCAGGCCCATCGCCCCGTGCGTGCAGGTGTGGCTGTCGCCCGCGCAGAGCACCATGCCGGGCTGGCTGAGCCCGGTCTCGGGGCCGACGACGTGCATGATGCCGAACCGCGGGTCGGACTGGCCGAAGGCCTTGGTGAAGCCCATGTCCCTCATCTCGCCGGCGAGCTCTTCGTACGCCTGCCAGCCCCATCCCAGCGAGGGGTCGTCGTACCGCTCCGGCGAGGTGGAGACGGTGTGGTCGGGCACGTTGTAGAACATCTCGGGGTTGCGGAGCTCGACGCCCTCCCGGACCAGCCGCATGACCTGGGTGGGGCTGCCGCCGATGCAGCGGTCCACCTGGAGCAGGTCGGTCTCGCCGCCGAGGTTGGCGACGACGTGGGCGTCCCAGATCTTGTCGAACATCGTCCCGCGGCGTTCCTGCGCCCGGAACCGCGCGAACAGCGACCGGGGGTAGGCCGACACGAGGAGCCCGGCGCCGACCGACGTCCTGATGAAGTCGCGTCTGTTCATGGTGCCCTCCGTTGCGGAATCCGACCGACGGCGGTCCGGCTGTCCCGGCGTCGCCGGTCACCAGCGACCATCATAGCAGCCGCGCCGCCGAGACGGGGCCGTCGGTCGGCCCGGGGGCCGCGTCGTCAGGTTCGACGCATGCCGCTATACAATACGGGACGCCTCGGAAGCGCGCCGCGTCCGTCGCGGCGCGTTCCGGAGGCCGCCATTCATCGGCTCGCCCAGTCTATCGAGGAGGAACGACGACATGAAACGCCTTCTGCCCGCCCTGTTCGCCCTGGCCGCCGTGCTCGTGGTGCTGCCGGCCGGCCCGCAAGCGCACTTCCAGTTGCTGGAGCCGGCGCCCTGGATCAACCTGGACCGCCTCGGCAACCCCCAGAAGGTCGGCCCGTGCGGCGGCAACCCGAACGGCGACAACGCCGAGATTCTGTCCGGCATCGTCACCGAGGTCACCGGCGGCTCCAGCCTGCACCTGAAGATCCAGGAGACGGTCTTCCACTCGGGCCACTACCGCGTCGCCCTCTCGGTTAACTCGCGCAACGAGCTGCCCGCGGACACGACCGCGGTCGAGAAGTGGACCGATCGGGGCCTCTACTCGGTCTGGGGCGTCATTCAGAGCCCGCCGCAGATCCCGGTCCTCGCCGACGGCCTGTTCCCGCACTATCCCGTGGGCGACCAGCGCGCCTCGTTCCGGCCCGAGACCCCGATGGATCCCTGGGAGGCCGACATCCCGATTCCGAACATCAACTGCGAGAAGTGCACGCTCCAGGTCATCCAGTTCATGGCCGACCACGTGTACAACACGCCGGGCGGCTACTCGTATCATCACTGCGCCGACCTGAAGATCACCGCCGATCCGTCCAAGCCCATCGACGACCGGTGGCCGGCGGCGGAGATGACCAACGACTGACGGAGGCGGCGCCGCGGGCGCTTCGCCGAGCCTGTTCCGCCGTCGCCCGGCGGGACAGGCTCACCGCCGTCTTCGCAACGAACCGCTGACGCCGTAGCGGTGCGCCCCGGTTTTGGAAGCAGGGCCACACACCCTGCCGGCTGGTTTGCGCCAAGCCTCGTGGCCGCCCGCCTCGCGACTGTCGTTGCGCCATGCACGGCGCGATGCCCGCGCACGCGGTCCGCTCCGCGGGCTCCGCTATCTGCTCAGCGACTCCGTGCCGTCGAGCGTGCCCTGGCCGGCGGCGGGCGGAAAGCTCTCCCCGCGCAGCTCGGCCATCGTCATCGCGTTGGCCCGATCGAGGGCGGCCGCGAACGCCCGCGTGCTGCGCTCGAGGCCGCTCGCCGGCACCAGCTCGGGCGCGTCGAGCGAGGTGTGGTAGATGACGTGGTCGATGATGTGGAACGACGGGGCGTAGTTCCCGTTCTTCGGGCCGTTCTCCAGCGCGTACACCGACACCCCGAACTCGCGCAGCGTATCGAAGATCATCTGCTCGAACGCCGCGCTGCCGAGCGCGTTCCAGCGAAACGCGCCGACGGCGTTGGTCGGCGTCAGCGCGTCGTTGTACATGTAGAGCAGCGTCTGCGCCGGATGCTCCATGGTCAGCTTCACCGCCACCCGGTCCCAGGGCCAGGTGGCGTCGATGCCGACGCCGTCGCGGCCGCGCGCGACCTCCCCGTGATGGTGGTCGGGGAACTGGATGAACTTCAGGGTGCGCGGCCGGTCCCGCCGGGGCCGCGCGGCGAAGAAGCGCGCGAGCTCGAGCGCGCTCGCCATGCCCGCCGCGTTGTCGGTCGCCGCCTGGAAGTAACCGTCGGTGTGGGACATGACGACGATCTCCTCGTCGGACATGCCCGGCAGCGTGGCCACGGTGTACTCGGTCGCGATGTTCCGCGGCTCGTCCGCCTCGAGCCGGAACGAGAGCGTGACCCGCTCGCCCGCGGCCAGCCGATCTCTGAGCGCGAAGCCCTCGTCCATGCTCAAGGTGAAGTGCGGGACCTCGCGCAGGCCCCCCTCGGGCTGAAACTGCCCGTTGCCGGGCACCCCCATCACGTTCACCACCATCGCCGCGCCCAGGGCGACCGCCCGCCGGTTGGCGTCGAAGAGCCCGGCGCGGCCACTGGCCGAGTGGCTGCGGCCACCCGGGACGAAGACGCTGTAGATGACGACCGCCTTCCCCTCGACGTCGCGGCCGATGAAGTCGGCCCCCGAGCCGACGCCGACCCACACCGCCTCGGCCGTGACGCCACGGGGTCCCGTGGCCTTCGTGCGGGCCACCGGGAAGGCCGTGGCCAGGGTGGTCGTCGAGCCGTCGCCGGCCCGGTAGCCGGCGGCCCAGTCGGCCGCCCGCCAGTCGGAGGGCAGCACGTAGGGAAAGTGCTCGACCGTCAGCCCGAGGGCCTCGAACTCGCGCGTCATGTAGGCCATGCCCTCGCGGTCGGCCGAGGTGCCGGGCAGCCGTCCCCACCACTTGTGCCCGGCGTCGCGATAGCGGAGGGCGATCTGCGCCAGCTCGACGACGTGCCGCTTCATGCGCGCGCCGTCGATGCCCGCATACTGCTGCTGCTCCGGTGTCAGCGGCCACACCGGATACTGGTCGTCGTCGAAGATCAGGCGGTCGCGGTCCCGGGGCAGCCCCGCGCCGTAGGTCGTGTCCACGCGGGGGCCCGGGTCCATCTGCGCGGAAGACGCCGCGGGAGCCGAGAGCACCGCGACCGCGGCCAGCCAGGCCGGCATCACGCCGTGCCGGCCCTTGCGTGTCGAACGAGCGGATCCGGGGGTCATGCAGTCCTCCTCCGTGGCGCAACCGGGCGGCGCGCCGCCGCCCGATACCCGGTGAGGGGGCGGCGGTGGTGTGGCAAGCGTAGCAGCCTCGCCGTAGAACGGCGTGGACTCCTGGAGGGTTGGGTGGCCGGTGATGGGCCTCGTAGCGAGCCCCCGGCCAGTTCATGGCGCCGACTTCGGCGGAGAGGCCCGGCCGGCCCAGGCCCTCGCCGACGAGCGGGTCGCCTTGCTCCAGCGTTGCTCCTGGCTTCGCGTCGGCGGCAGCGCCTCGTCGTCGGCGCCGGTCACGAGGCATGCGCGACGAGCAGGCTCACGGGCTCGGCCATCCAATGCGGCATGGTCGCCCGCGCCTCGGCCAGCTCGCTGATGTTCTCGGGGGACAGGACCGGCAGAACGGCTCGAAGCCCCGAACGGACCTCGGCCGGGCCGAGCCAGGCGAGGGCGCGGATGATGTCGCCCGCCCGGCGCCGGGGGGCCGCGAGCTGCCAGCGCGGCGCGTGCCGCAGCTCGACATCCAGATTGCCGAAGCGCAAGCGGCGCCCCGGACCCGAGGTGAGGTAGACCGACCGCACCGGGATCTGGGTGGTGAGGCCGAGCACGTGCGCCGCGGCGCCGCCACCGGGGACGATGGTCACGTTCCACAGATCCGCGAGCGCCTGGAGCGCCTTGTCGACGTTCGGCGCGCAAGTTCCGAACCGGGTCTCGACGGGGCTCATGTAGACCCCTTGACAGATCCGCATGAGCCTCCCCGCGCGGGCGAGCCGAGAGAGCGCTTGATCGACTGCCGTGCGGCTGCCGAGATGGAGCAATGCACCTGCGCAGATCGGCGTGGCCTCCGGGAGCGAGCGGACGTGCGCCACGATACGCTTCGATACGCTGGACATGGCAGTTATGCGCTGAGCAAGATTGTCAGAAACATGATATCGAGATTGACATTCCTCGACAAGGCTCAGGCATTTGGCACCAGCCCGTTGCAACACCGTGCGATGCCGCCGCCGGCGCTGGTGGCCGCACGACTGGGGGCCCGCTTGACCCGCCGGAAGCCCGGCCGTATGGTGTCCGTGACTCTGGCCGACCCGACCTGCTCCGTCGGGCGCCACAACGAAGGAACAGCCTAATGCGGATTCTCTTCACCGGACTCGTCGCCGCCGTCGTCGCCTTCGGCATGCTACCCGCCGAGGTCGGGCGGGCCCAGGACGCGGCCTACCGGCTGGTGGCCGACTGGCC
>JAJEEA010000475.1 GCA_022821235.1 Vicinamibacteria bacterium | reverse complement strand
CCGGGGTCGGCGCCGGCTTCGAGCAGGAAGGCGGCGAGGGCGCCGTGGCCGCTGTGGGCGGCGACCACCAGCGGGCTCGTGCCGCTGGCGGCGGCCGCGTCCACGTCGGCCCCGGCGTCGACGAGCAGCCCGGCCGAGGCGGCGTCGCCGCTCCGCGCCGCGAACAGCAGCGGCGTGTAGCCGCCCTGCATCACCTCGAAGACCCCGCTGCGGTCGGCGTTGCCGGACGAGCTCACGACCTGCGGATAGACCCTCGAGCGGTCGTCCGCCCGGGCCCCGGCCGCCAGCAGCAGCCGCACGACCTCGGGATGCCCCTGGGCCGCGGCCCACATCAGCGCGGTCTGCCCGTGCGCGTGCTCTCTCGCGTGGGGATCGGCCCGACGGGCGAGAAGGGCGCGCACCGCGGCAGGGTCGCCGGTACGCGACGCGGTCATCAGCGGCGTCTCGCCGGATGGCAGGGAGCGGTTGGGGTCGGCGCCGGCCGCCAGCAGCGCCTCCACCACGGCCGGACTGCCGTTGTTGGCGGCCAGCCACAGCGGCGTCACCCCCAGCGCGTTCGCGGGGTCGACGGCGGCGCCGGATGCGAGCAGCAGCCGGACCGTCTCCACGTCGTCCCGGTAGGCGGCCCAGTGCAGGGCCGTCGCCCCGTCGCCCTGGGGCCGGTCGACGTCCGCCCCCTCGCGCAGCAGCGCGCGCAGCGCGGCCCCGTCCTGCCGCCTGGCCGCGTCGGCGAGGGGGCTGTCTCCGGTCTGGGCGCGGGCCGGACCTGCACCGGCGAGCGCCAGCCCCAGGCCGACGACGAGAACGACGACGACGCGAACGGGCGCACTGGCTCGTGCCTGCATGGCGCCATGCTATCGCGGCCCCCATTCCCTGGCAACGCCCGCCGGCTGTTGACGCCAGGTTTGGCTCGCTGCTACGCTCATGAACGCTGCGCGGACGAGGCGCACGCCGACCGGGACACTACGTTTCACGGAACCTGGAAGCAGGAAACCGGCGGCCGAGGCGTTTGCGACCGTACCTGCCGGCGCGGCAGGGAACGGGCTCGTTCGAGAAGACGGATGAGAATCAGGGTTTCCGTTGTCGTAGAGCCTGACGGCGACGGATTCCATGCGTACTGTCCTGCGTTCGAGGGGCTTCACATCGACGGCAAGACCCCGGAGGAAGCGATCGAGCGGACGTCCGATGCCTTGCGCTGGTACCTGGATTCTCTGGAACGGCATGGCGATCCGCTCCCGGTAGGACCTGATTGCGTAGTCGATGACGGTCTTCCGCGGATTCCGACGTACGTCGCGCCCGCCGGCGCCATCTTGCAGCATGTCGATGTGCCGTGGCCATCTCTCGCCGCGCCTGGGAGCAACTGAAGGCAAGAACCGCGGATGACCTGATTCGAGCCTTGGCCAAAGACGGATGGGTCGAGGAGAACCTTAGTTAGCGGAGCGACACGAGGCTTGTGAAGCACGCCCGGAACGGTGCCGGCCGCACACGGGTCGTCGTTCACTATCATCCGGGCAAGACGTACGGCCCCCGGCTCCTGAGGCGCCGATCGAGTCGACGGGATGGACGGAGAAGGACATCCAGAGGCTCAAGCTGATCGAGAGAAGCCCGTAGGACGGCGGTTCAGCGGCGGTCGTCCCGCATCCTCTCGCCGCACCGCTTGGTGGAGCCGAATGAGAGCCACCCCTTCCGCTCGGAGCGTGTCCGTCGCGGCCGCCCTCGCCGGCGTGCTGTGCGTTTCCGGCTTGCTGCTCGGCGACGAGGCGGCGGCGAGCGCCCAGCCGGCGGCGGACGCCTCGCCGCACCGGGCCACCCTCGACCGCTACTGCGTCGTCTGCCACAACGAGCGGCTGCGCACGGCGGGGCTCGCCCTCGACGCAGCGGACCTGGTCGACATCGCCGGCGACGCGGCGATCTGGGAGCAGGTGATCCGCAAGCTGCGGGTCGGCGCGATGCCGCCCCCGGGGCGCCCCCGGCCCGACCGCGGCGACGCGCGGGCCCTGGTGGCGTATCTCGAGACGGGGCTCGACCGGGTCGCCGCCGTCGACCCCGGGGTGGGGCGCACCGAGGCGTTCCACCGACTGAACCGGGCCGAGTACCGCAACGCGGTGCGCGACCTCCTCCAGGTCGAGGTCGACGTCTCGGCCCTCCTGCCGGCCGACGACGCGGACGAGCACGGCTTCGACAACATGGCGGCGGTGCTGTCCGTCTCGCCCGCCCTGCTGGAACGCTACCTGTCGGCGGCGCGCAAGATCAGCCGGCTCGCGGTGGGGCTCGCGCCCCCGGTGCCGAGCGTCGAGACCCACCGCATCCCGCTGCTGCTCTACCAGGACGACCGGCTGAGCGAGGACCTCCCGTTCGGATCGCGGGGGGGCATCGCGGTGCGCCACCGCTTTCCCGTGGACGGCGAGTACTCCGTCCGGCTGCGGCTTCAGCGCACCTACACCGACTACATCCGCGGCCTCGGCACCCCGCAGCACCTCGACGTGCGGGTCGACGGCCGGCTCGTGACCCGGTTCACGGTCGGGGGCGGCACGCCCCCCCACGCGACCGCGGCGCCGGCGAGCTTCGCCGGGAACACCCCGCTCTTCGGCCATCCCGACTGGGAGACCTACGTGCTCGGGGCCGACGAGGACCTCGAGGTGAGGTTCCACGCCGAGGCGGGCGAGCGGGTGGTCGGCGTGTCGTTCGAGCGCAAGCACTGGGAGACGGAGGGCGTCCTCCAGCCGCGACAGACCGGCTTCCCCCTCGCCATCAACGAGCGCTGGCAGGGGAACGCGGCCGTCGACAGCGTGGAGATCGGCGGACCCTACTCGGCGGACGGGCCCGGCGACACCGCGAGCCGCCGCGCCGTCTTCTCGTGCCATCCCGACCGGGGGGACGCGGCCGAGGCGTGCGCGCGGGAGATCCTGGGACGGCTGGCCCGGCGGGCCTACCGGCGCCCGGTGAACGACGGCGACGTCGACCTGCTGCTCGGGTTCCACGAGCGGCGGGCGCGGACCGACGGCTTCGAGGCCGGCATCCAGCTCGCGCTGCAGCGCCTGCTCACCGACCCCGAGTTCCTGTTCCGGGTCGAGCGCGACCCCGTCGACGCCGCCCCGGGCACGGCCTACCCGGTGAGCGACCTCACCCTCGCGTCGCGCCTGTCGTTCTTCCTGTGGAGCAGCATTCCCGACGAGGCGCTGCTGGACGACGCGGTCCGGGGCGGGCTGCGCGACCCCGGGGTGCTCGAGGGCCACGTGCGGCGCATGCTCGCCGACCCACGGTCGTCGGCCCTGGTCGAGAACTTCGTCGGGCAGTGGCTGCTCCTGCGCAACATCCCGACCGTCACCCCCGACCCCAACATCTTCCCGACCTTCGACGAGAACCTGCGCGACGCGTTCCGCCGCGAGTCGGAGCTGTTCGTCGAGCACGTCATGCGCGAGGACCTCGGCCTCGCCGAGCTGCTCGACGCCGACTACACGTTCGTCAACGAGCGGCTCGCCGCCCACTACGGCATTCCCGGCGTCTACGGCAACCGGTTCCGCAAGGTCACCCTCGACCGCCGCCGGGGCGGCCTGCTGGGCCATGGCGGCCTCCTCACCGTCACCTCGTACCCGAACCGCACGTCGCCGGTGCTGCGGGGCAAGTGGGTGCTCGAGAACCTGCTCGGCGTGCCCCCGCCCCCGCCCCCGCCCGACGTGCCCTCGTTCCCGGAGCGCGGGCCGGGCGGCGAGCCGGCGTCGGTGCGCGAGCTGCTCGAGATGCACCGCGAGAGCCCGGCGTGCGCGGGCTGCCACGCGCCGATGGACCCGCTGGGGTTCGCGTTGGAGAACTTCGACGCCATCGGCCGGTGGCGGACCACCGACGGGCACGAGGCCATCGACGCGAGCGGGGCCATGCCCACCGGCGACGCCTTCGAGGGCATCGCCGGGCTGCGCGAGCTGCTCGTGAACGACC
Source organism: Vicinamibacteria bacterium (assembly GCA_022821235.1). GTDB lineage: Bacteria > Acidobacteriota > Vicinamibacteria > Vicinamibacterales > UBA8438 > JAJEEA01. The sequence continues at coordinate 12,672 of JAJEEA010000475.1, read as the reverse complement.
CCGAGCCGCTGGTGCGCACCGTCACCGAGAAGCTGCTCGCCTATGCGCTGGGCCGCGGCATCGAGCACTACGACTACCCGACGATCCGGAAGATCGCCCGGGACGCGGCCGGCGACGGCTATCGCTGGTCGGCCATCGTCCTCGGCATCGTCGACAGTCCCCCGTTCCAGATGCGGAGCACAGGCTCATGAGGCTCAGGAGCACCGGCTCACGGGCTTCGAGCACCGGCTCAGGGGGATTCGGAGCGCCGGCTCGGAGCACCGGCTCAGGGGATTCGGACCACAGGCTCATGATCATGCCGCGTCGTGATCGAAGTCTGCACATCAAGCCCATTCGAACTGCGGAGCAAGGCTCATGATCATCACCAGGAAAGCGATCCCCCGGCGCACCGTCCTCCGCGGCCTCGGCGCCACGCTGGCCCTGCCCCTGCTCGACGGGATGGTCCCCGCCCTCTCCGCCGTGCGCAACACGCCGGCGCGGGGGATGCGCCGCTTCGGGGTGGTCTACGTGCCGAACGGCATGGCGATGGAGCACTGGACGCCCGCCGCCACCGGCCGGGACTTCGCGTTCTCGCCGATCCTGCAGCCGATGGCCCCGCACCGCGACCGCACGCTGGTGCTGACCGGCCTCAACCCCGGGCCCGGCGGCGGCGCCCACGCCGGCGCGTCGACCAAGTTCCTCACCGGCGTGCCCGGCCGCAAGACCGACGGGGCCGAGATCCAGTCCGGCACGTCCATCGACCAGCTCCTCGGGCAAGCCCTCGGCCGCGAGACGCAGCTCTCGTCGCTCGAGCTGGGCCTCGACAGCCGCGACTTCGCGGGCTCGTGCGACGCGGGGTTCAGTTGCGCCTACACGAACACCATCTCGTGGCGGAACCCGACCACCCCGTTGCCGATGGAGAACGACCCCCGGGCCGTCTTCGAGCGCCTGTTCGGCGACAGCGGCAGCACCGACCCCGCGGTGCGGCGGACCCGTCTCGACGAGGACCGCAGCATCCTCGACTCGGTGACCGAGAAGGCCGCCGACCTCGAGCGCGGGCTCGGCCCCGACGACCGCCAGAAGCTCGCGCAGTACCTCGACGCGGTCCGCGACGTCGAGCGGCGCATCCAGATGGCGGAGGAGCAGAGCGACCGCGACCTGCCCCTCGTGCAGCAGCCGGCCGGCGTGCCCGCGACCTTCCAGGAGCACATGCGGCTGATGTTCGACCTGCAGCTCCTCGCCTGGCAGACCGACCTCACCCGGGTCGCCAGCTTCATGGTGGGCCGCGAGATCAGCGGGCGGACGTACCCCGAGATCGGGATTCCCGACGCCCACCACCCCCTGTCGCACCACCTCGACGACCCCGCGAAGATCGCCACCATGTCGAAGATCAACACCTACCACGTGTCGCTCTTCGCCGAGTTCGTCGACCGGCTGCGGTCGACCCCCGACGGCGACGGCTCGCTCCTCGACCACTCGCTGCTGCTCTACGGCGCGGGCATGTCGAACTCGAACGCGCACGCGCCGGTGAATCTGCCGATCATGCTCGTGGGCGGGGCGGGCGGCGGCCTGAATGGCGGCCGGCACCTGAAGTACGCCGAGGATACGCCCATGGCCAACCTGCTCGTCGCGGTCATGGACGCCCTCGGGGTTCCGATGGACCCGATCGGCAACAGCAACGGCCGGCTCGACGTGCTGTCGCTGGCATAGGAGTCTGCGCCGTGGAACGGCGCCGACTCGTGCGCGAGGCGCAGACTCCCTGGAGGGTTGGTTGGGCCGGAGCCGAAAGGCGACGGCTGGCGGACGACGAGTCTGCGCCGTGGAACGGCGCAGACTCGTCCGCGAGGCGCAGACTCCCTGAGGTTGGTCGAGCGCCAAGCGAGCCCGAAGGCGACGGTTGGCGGGCCAGGGCGGACGGGCCAGACGCACGCGGGGAGTTTGGTGTACCGTTGTCCTTGGGCGAACCGGCCCTGACACGGATGACGTCATGCGACGCCTCTACCGCGCGGAGGCCGCCGAGCGGGCGCGAGCGGCAGGCAACCTCACCGCCACGCTGGAGGCCGAGCCCAGCGTGGTCTTCGCCTATCTCCACGGCTCCTTCCTGACAGAGGACGATTTCCACGACATCGACGTCGGCGTACATATCGCCGCGCCGGCGGACCGGCGCCTGTCTCGCGCGCTCGACCTCGCGGTGCGGCTGACCCGCGAGGCCGGCTTCCCGGTCGACGTGCGCCCGCTCGACGACGCCACGCTCGCCTTCCGCTACCACGTCTTCCGCACCGGCCGCCTGCTGATCAGCCGCGACGACGATCTGCTGGCCGACTGCATGGAGCGGACGATGCGCAAGTACCTGGACATCGCGCCCCTCCTGCGGAAGGCCACGGTCGAGGCGTTCGGCGCGTGACCCTCAACCCGGACCTCGTGCGGGCGCGCTGCAACGAGATCGAAGAGTCCGTGCAGCGCCTCGAAGCGCTCGCGGCCAGGCCGCTTGCCAACTTCCTTGCCGATGGGGACGCGAAGGACGTGGCGTGCTACCGCCTGCTCGTGGCCATCGAGGCGGCGCTCGCGCTCTGCTACCACGTGTCGGCCCGCCACCTGCGGAAGACGCCCGAGGACTATGCCGGCTGCTTCGCCATTCTGGGCGAGGCGGGCATCCTCGCCCCCGACCTCACGGAGCGGCTGCAGCGCATGGCCCGGTTCCGCAATCTCCTGGTCCATGTGTACTGGACGGTCGATCACGGGCAGGTGCACGAGGTGATCGGGCGGGACCTCGGCGATCTGCGGGCGTTCGCGGCCGCGATCGTGGCGCTGCTCTGACGAGCCGCCGCGGAGGCGCTCGGCGCGTGCCCGCCACCGCCGGCGGCGAGAAGGATGCGCGCGATCCGCGGTTCCGCCGAGCCACCAGGACCGTGCAACGCCGCGGCGCGCTCGGGGCAAGAGCCGCCGGGCGACTCCTTCCTGGCCGATCAGGACGCGGAGCACGCGTCCAGCTTCCATCCCGTCTTGCCCCCGGAGTATGCTTGCGACCCGCGAGGGAGGCACAACCATGCAGAGCAGCCGCAGGCGGTTCGTCAAGACGGTGGGCGCGGCTGTCGGCGCCCTGCCAGTGGCCGGCGCGGGGATCGCGACGGCGACCAGCCGGGACGCCGGCCGCGCGGGGAGCGCGCCGCTCGGGTTCGACTTCCTGGACCCGCGGCGCCATCAGGCGGCTCCCGCCGGACGTATTCAGGGGCGCGCGGAGGGCATCGAGGCGTTCGCGTTCGACGCCTACGGCACCCTGTTCGACGTCTTCTCGGTGACCGCGCTCTGCGAGGAGCTGTTCCCCGGCAACGGCGACGCCCTGGCCCAGCGCTGGCGCGCCAAGCAGCTCCAGTACAGCCTGCTGCGCAGCCTCATGGGCCGGCACCGCGACTTCTGGCTGGTCACCGGAGACGCGCTGGTCAACGCGGCGGCGGGCCTCGGGCTCGACCTGACCCCGCAGCGGCGCGACCGGCTGATGGAGGCGTACCTGACGCTGGCCGCCTTCCCCGACGTCAGGCCGGGGCTCGAGGCGCTCAGAGACCGCGGCGTCAAGCTGGCGATCCTCTCGAACGGCGAGCCGCGGATGCTCGAGGCGGCGGCGCGGAGCGCGGGCATCGACACCCTGCTCGACACCATCATCAGCGTCGAAGAGGTCAAGATCTTCAAGGTCAGCCCGCGCGTCTACAACCTGGGGCCCGAGCGGCTCGGGGTAGACCGGTCCGCGCTGGGATTCGTGTCGTCCAACGCATGGGACGTCGCCGGGGCCGCCTCGGCCGGGCTGACCACGTTCTGGATTCAGCGCACCGCGGGCGAGCCCCCCGAGGAGCTCGGCTTCGAGGCGCATCACGTGGTGTCGGCGATCACCGACCTGGCGCCACTCGTGGGAGCATAGCCCGCCAATCGTCGCCTTCGGCCGACGACTACTCCGCTTGCAGCGCCTGCCGGGGATCGGCCTGCGCCGCCCGGACCGCCGGGCCGAACGAGGCGGCCAGGGCCGCCGTCACCAGCACCGCGGCCGCGACGGCGAACGCGAGCGGATCCCGCGGGCTGCGGCCGTCGAAGAGGAGCGGCGCCACCCACCGTCCGACCCAGAGCACCCCCAACGCGCCCGCCGCGATCCCGGCGACGACCAGCGAGAGGGCCCGCAGGAGCACCGTCCGGAGGAGATCCCACCGATGGCCCGGAAGCAGCGTGACCCGCAGCAACCGGCCGGCCACCGCGGCCACGCCCAGCGCCGCCACCCCGGAGACCGCGGCGAGCAAGACGCTCTCGGTCACCAGCAGGCGTCCGACGCCTCACCGGCCCGCGCCGAGGGCGTGGCGCACGGCCAGCTCGCGCCGGCGGGCGGCGACGCGCAGTATCAGCAGGTTCGACACGTTCGCGGCCGCGATGAGAAGCACCGCCAGGGCGACGCCCCCGACGACCAGCGGCAGCCGCATCTCGCCGGCCAGGGCGGCCGGTCCGCGGGTCTTCAGAAGGGGGGCCCACGACGACGGCCTCGGGTCCTTCCGGGGCGAGCCGGCGCGCGTCGCGCGCAACCGGCCGGTCGCCGCCGCCGCGGCCCCGCTCTCTCGATGCGCACCGTCGACGGCGCTGGCGCTTGACGAGTGCCGCGTACCGGAAGACGATGTGCCGCAGGATCCGCGGCGAAGGGCCGCGGAAGCGCGGCGGGTGCACTGAGTCGCCCAGCCTGGCGGCGTCATCCACCATGCGAGAAGGCAACGGTCCACCGTCGGCGCGGCGAATCAGGCGGCGGGCAGGGAGTGCACCTGGGATGAAGCGGAAATCGATACGGTTGATGGCGGCGGTTTCTTGCGCGGCGGCGCTCGCCCTGGCAGGTGGGGCGGCGGCGGCCGCACCGGAGGCGGCGCCGCGCGAAGCGGTCGTCGAGACCGCCGGCGCCGGTCAGTCCGACGACGGCATCACGATGACGCAGATCGACGTCGGCGGCTTCACGTTCGACGTGCGGACGGCCGGTTCGGACGACGGCGAGGTCGTCATTCTCCTCCACGGGTTCCCGCAGACGTCCCACGAATGGCGGCACCAGCTCCGCACCCTCGGCGAGGCCGGGTTCCGCGCGGTGGCCCCCGACCAGCGCGGCTACTCGCCCGGGGCGCGGCCGGCGCGGGTCGAGGACTACGCGCTGCCCCTCCTCATCGGAGACGTCATCGGCCTCGCCGACGCCATCGGCGCCGACCGCTTCCACGTCGTCGGCCACGACTGGGGAGCGGCGGTGGCATGGGGGGTGGCGATCGCCGCGCGCGACCGCGTCATCACCGCGAACCCGGTATCGGTGCCCCACCCCGACGCGTTCGCGCGGGTCCTGAACGACCCCGACTCGTGTCAGGTCGCCGCGTCGTCCTACTTCGACGTGTTCGTGCAGCCCGACTCCGAGGACGCCTTCCTCGCCAACGATCACGCGCTGCTGCGCGGCATCTTCGCCGGCATCGACGCCGAGGCGGTGGAAGAGTACGTGCGGGTGCTCGGAACGAAGTCGGCCCTCGGCGCCGCCCTGAACTGGTACCGCGCCAACGTCGCCGACCGCAACCTGCAGGGCCCGGCCGTCGGCCCCGTCGAGGTGCCGACGATGTTCACCTGGAGCGACGGCGACACCGCGCTCTGCATCGACGGAGCGGTGCTCACGGAGGAGTACGTCGAGGGCCCGTACCGCTTCGAGGTCCTGGAGGGCGTCAACCACTGGATTCCCGACTTGGCGCCCGACGCGATGAGCTCGCTGCTCGTCGACCACCTCACGCGGTACTCGGAGCGCTGACACGGTTTCGCACCCGCTGAGAGCGCCACTTCCAACACCCCGGTCGTCTACGGGAGGGCCGGTGCGGCTACTCGACCGGGCCGTCGCCTTCGTTCGTCACAGGCCGAGCTCCGAATGCGACCCCAGGCGAACCAGGCGGAGCGTGCCGGTGTCCGGCTTCTGGTAGATCAGCACGAGGTCCGGCTTCAAGTGGCAATCGCGGTAGTCCCGCCACTCGCCGCTCAACGCATGATCGTGACGCCGGGGCTCCAGCGGACGGTCGTTGGCCAGGGTTTCCACGAGCCGTACCAAGCTGGCATCAAGGGATGTCCGGTGCCGGCCCCGGGATTCGCGCCGGTAATCGCGCTTGAACCGGCCGGTGCGCTCAATCGTCCGCATGCAGATCGTCGAGCAGGTCCTGCACGCGGTTGAACCGGGGAAGACCGCCCCGGCGGGCCTCCTTCATTGCCTCGATGGTGACGGCGTTGGGCACCAGTGGCGCGAATGGCAGGGCCTTTTCCTGGGCCACCTTGGTCAGCAGCAGCCGCACCGCGTCGGATACGGTCAGACCCATCGCGGCCAGCACCGCCGCCGCCTCTTCCTTCACCGCCCCGTCGACACGGGCCTGGACGAGTTGATTCGCAGCCATGGACTCGAAGAACTCCTCTCCGTCGTTTGAATGACATTATCATTCGAGAGGACCGTGGCTCAAGAAATGTCCCGAACTCGGCGAGGCAGCGAAGCGAATACGGCGAAGGTCGCCGGCAAGGGTCGGCTCACGATCCCGAGACAGACCCGGAAGCCAATGGCGCTCGAGGCGGGCGACTGCCTCGCGTTCGAGCTCGACGAAGTCGGCGGAGTGCGAGTCAACCGGGTCCGGCACGAGTCGCATCCGGTTCGGGGATTGCTCTCCAAGTACGCCAAGAGTGAACCGGTCGACGACGCACAAGTTGGCACGGCGCTTGGCCGCCGCGCGAAGGCGAAATACACGGTCCGTTGATTGCCCTCGACATCGAACCCCGCATCCGATCCGGGGCCGGAAGCGCTTACTCCGCCAGCCTGTCGAGCACCGCCTGCAGCGCGGCCCGGGCGGCCGCGGCGTCGCCGGCCAGCGACTCCTTCGGCAACGGATGCCGCTCCAGCACGTCGGCCACGACGTCGAAGAACCGCCCGTCCTCGTACAGCTTGAACCGGCGGTCCTGGACGAACGTGGCATCCTCGAAGCGGGGGAAGCGGGGCCGGAAGTCGGTGAAGACCCAGTCCCGCGCCGTCGCCTGCTCGCCGCGCAGAACGGGGACGAAGCTGCGCCCATCGATGACGCGGTCCCCGGGCAGGGGCGCGCCGGCGAGCTCGGCGAGGGAGGGCAGGAAGTCGGAGAGGTCGATGAGGGCGCCGGACACCGCGCCCGCCTCGATCGTGCCCGGCCACGAGGCGATGAACGGCACCCGGGTGCCGCCGTCGGTGGTTCGGCCCTCGCCGCCGCGGACGGTGCGGCCGTCCGCCAGCCGGCTCGTGATCCGGCGGGGGGTGCCGTTGTCGGCGGTGAACAGGACCAGCGTGTCGTCCCGGATGCCGAGGCGGTCGAGGGCGCCGACGACACGCCCGACGACGGCGTCGACGTAGGCGACCATGTCGGCGAAGTGCGCGGGGTCCCGGGGCGAGCGCCTCCGGCTGGGCGCGGGCCGCCTGCCGGGGCTCGGCACCCGCTCCCGACGCCGACATCAACGCCGCGGCGAGGAACGCCGGCAGCCGTCCGGTGCCGGCCGAACCGCGCACCGCGGCGGCAAACGAGCGGGCGAGGAAGTGCCGGCGCACTCCCCTGCCCGCCCGACCCTTGCGGTACGCGTCCCGGTCCCGAACAGCCATGCCACAGCCCCCGGGACGCTCCGGCGCTACCGGCGCTGCTCGGTCGGGTCGCGCCCGTCGAGCGGGGCGCCGGTGCCGGACGATCCCGCGAACAGGCGGCGGCCGTCGGGGAACGTCACGTCACGGCCGTTGGCCCGCAGGGCGCCGTCGAGGGCCTGGTAGCCCTCCACCAGCACCTCGGTGCCGGGCAGCACCGAGTCCTTCCGCCAGCCGCGGCGGACGAGGGCTCCCGGGGGGCCCGCCTCGATCATCCAGTTGTCGACCGTGCCGTCCTCGTTGGTCACCTCGAGGTGCATCCACGAGTGCGGGTTGATCCACTCCATGCGGGTGATCTTGCCCTGCAGCCGGACCGGCCGGTTGGCGTCGAACTCGGCCGCGAACGCGTGGTGCGCCACGACCTGCGCGGTCGCCGCGACAAGGCCGACTCCGACCACCGCGGCCAGCACGAACATGTTCTTTCGCATTGCCCCTACCTCGCTCCTGAGAATGTCCTGACGGACTGTCACTTCATCGCTCTGTCGGTCGCAGCCGACTCCGCGGCCGCGCCCGATCAGGCCCGCACGTTCGATCCGAAGTTCCGTGGCCGATCCGGACCATCGCGACCGATTCGACGACGGTCCGAACCGGCGCTCGCGTCCGATCCATCGGCCGCTGCCGACTTGGCCTGGCCCGGAGAGCGTCGCCTGCGGCTCCGCTCACCGCCCAACCAACCCTCCAGGAGTCCGCGTCGTTCCAGGCGCAGACTCCTGGCCGGCCATCGCCGCTCGCGGCTCCGCTGTGAGCCCACCAACCCTCGAGGAGTCGGTGCGGCTCCACGGCGCAAACGCCTACCGCCCGTCGCCCGCCGCCTCCGCGTCGCGCGCGCGGGCGCCGCTCAGGATGTTGGTCATCCCGTAGTTGCCCTCGTGGCACGCGTACTCGACGAGCTCGTACTGCGTCTCGTCCCGCACGAACGTGAACATGCCGGTCCACGGCCGGGTCCACACCACGGGGTCGTCGATCGTGAACTGGTACTCCAGCGTGTCGGGACCGGTGCGCGTGTACCGCTCGGTCATCGTCAGCGCGTCGCTCGACCCCTGGTACGGCGCCTTGCCGTTGAAGTTGCGGATCTCGACGACCAGCGTGTCGCCCTCCCAGCGGCCCCGGGCGTCGCCGAGCCAGGAGGTGATGTCGTCGCCCACGTGCGGACTGTCGTCGGTGGGGACGACGCGGGTCTCGTGAATCATCTCGCGCTGGAGGGCGACGTGGTTCGGCCCCTGCACGATCTGGAGACCATTGTTGTAGACCCCCGGGGTGGGGACGAGGCTGCGGGTGATGCAGCGCACCCACGAGCTGAGGTCCTCGGGGCCCGCGGCGATGGGCCGGCGGGCGGCCCGGGCCGCGGCGAGGAGCCGCTCGCCCTCGGGGGTGCGCGCCGGCAGCCGGCCGTCGGGCGGGTCGACGACCATCGCCACCTGCCGCGACGGGGCCGACCGCACGTAGCCGAGGGTGGTGTCGCGCCACTCCGACTCGTAGCCCCAGATGCTGCCGAGGGTCCCGCGCTCGCGCCGCGCCGCCGCCTGCTCGGCCGTCAGCACCTCGGCCTCGGCGAGATCCTCGGGCCGCTCGAGGGGAATGCCGTGGGCGGCGTCGCCGGTCCACACGCCCTGGAAGTCGGGGACGCCCCACGGGGTGCGCGGCACGGTGTACTCGCGCAGCTCGGTGGTGATGTCGACCGGCGCGTCGAAGGCGACGTCGACCCCCGCGAAGCCCTCCTCGACGACGGCCACGCGGACGTTGTCGGGGGCGCTGATGAACGCCTGGCGGGCGGCGGTGCGGCCGCCCTCGGGCACCGCCGGCTCGCTCAGGAACGCGACGCCGTCCGCCCGCAGCTCGGCCGCGGCCGCGTCCATCTCGGGCACCGCGAACGCGATGTGGTCGATGGAGCGGCCCGCGGTCGGCGCCGGCGGCGCCTCGGCCTCCATCGCGAAGAGCCAGATGTCGCCCATGCGCACGCCGTCCATGCTGTCGCGCAGCCGCGCGCTCTCGCCCCCGAACCGCTCCTGGTACCAGGCGAGGGTGGCAGCCGGGTCGGTGGCGCTCAGGTGGATGTGGTGGAACCCGATGGTGTCGGCGTCCTCGACGAGCTCGATGCGGGTGCCCCACGGGTCGAAGATGTAGCCGTGCTGGTACAGCCCGGGCACGTCGCGCAGGGTCGACCCGTCCTCGAACCGTTGCAGCCGCACCCCCGAGCCGCGCACGCCGACCGCCTCGAGCTCGCCCATCTTCGCGGTCAGGTCGCGGTACGAGAACGAGATGTGGTCGATGCCCGTCCGCTGGCTGCTCCCGAGAGTCGGGCGCGAGTCGAACACCAGCTCGGCCCCGCCGCACAGGACCGCGTCGTCGCGGTCGGCGACGGGCTCGCAGTCGAGGTAGCGCGTGTACCAGCCCACCGCCTCGGTGGCGTTCGACGTCGTCAGTTGCACGTGGTGGTAGTCGGCGGCGAGGGCCGGGGCGGGCGCAACGAGCGCGGCGGCAGCCGCGGCGAGCAGGACGTTTCTGGTTCGGTTCATCGTGCGATGCCTCCCAAATCGACGGATCGGAGCGCCCGGCGGGCGCCCCGCGGTCTCGCAACCGGGCCCCCGGGGCGCGCGGGCTCGTCAGCGGGTGGGCACCCGGCGCAGGTGCCCGTAGATCAGGTCCTCCGAGAACTCCACGCACTTGTACTCCAGCACTTGCGCGTTCGGCTCGATCAGCGGGTGGGCACCCGGCGAAGATGCCCGTAGATCAGGTCTTCCGAGAACTCCACGCACTTGTACTCCAGCACCTGCGCGTTCGGCTCGAGACGCCGGTAGAGGGGCATCTCGATGGTCCAGGGTCGGGTGAAGACGTTGGGGTCCTCGATGGTGGCCTCGTACCAGATCGCGTTCGCCCCCATCGGCGTGTAGCGCTCGACGACGCTCAGGCCGTTGCTGGCGTAGTTGCCGGCGCGGTCGAGCCACGCCTCGCCGTTGAAGCCCTCGGCGTCGACGACCAGGGTGTCGCCCTCCCAGCGCCCGTGCGACCGGCCCATCCAGGTGTCGAGGGGGGGCGGCTCGGGGTTCTCCTGGTCCATGTGCACGGTGCGGTTCGCGTCCGTGAACCCGTAGACGAACAGGATCTTCCGGTCGCCCTGGATGATCCGGAACGGATACGGCAGATAGGTGGCCCGCGGCACCCCCGGCATGAAGCACTTCAGCTCGGGGTCGTCGGTCCACCGGTTCTCGAAGTTCCGCTGCTTCTGCTCGAGGGCCTCGGGGCGGTACGGGATCTCGTTGCCCACGACCACGCCCTGGCCGGGGGGAATCGCCCCGATGGCCCCCATGTCCGGCGGCCCCGCGCTCGCCGGGTGGTCCTGGATGTCCCAGTGCGCGGTGCCGATGGCCTGCCAGACCCCGTTCAGGTCGGGGTTTCCGTCGAAGGCGCGCGGCACCTCCTGCGCCGCCGCCGAACCGGCGGCCAGCACGAACACCGTCAGCACGGCACCGGCCCGCGCGCTCTGCCACTTCGTCATCGTCGTCAGTCTCCTTCTTCCGCCGCCTTCGTCGCCGCCGCTGCGACCGGCTCTCATGACCCGGCACGTGGTCTGCCCCGCGGCGTCACCTCTTCATTCGGCTTCCGTCCCGAGTCCGGCCAAGTCGCCGCCCCGACCACCCCTGCAGACCGCTTCCGCCGCGCCGACTCGTGGCCGGGCACTCCGATCGACATCACCACGTCAGGGAGTGACGGTAATCGTCACGTTCTCCCGCCGTGGCCGTCACGCCGGTCACGGGGTGACGGTGATCGTCACGTTCTCGCTCGTCGTCAGCGCGCTGTCCCCGGCCATCGCCCGCAGCACGTAGGTGCCGGGCGCGTCGAACGTCGCGTGCACCTCCCACCGCCCGTCCTCGGGCACCTCGGGCAGGATGTAGGGCGGCGACCACGGCGAGTACGAGTAGACCCGCGTGTCCTGCCACGTCTTGAGCTGCCGCGGGCTGAACCGCACCTTCGACGCGTCGCCCCGGTACACGATCCACGAGAACCGCAGCCCCGGCGGGTTCCCCGGCACGATCTGCTGGGGAGGCCGATAGGCGGGATGCGGCTCGCCGGGCTCGGGGGCCGGCGGCGTGTAGCTGCCCGACGGTATGCCGTCGTCGCTCGTGAACGCGACCAGGCTCAGGGGCTGGCCGACCCGCACCGTCCGCGGCTCGTCCACCCGGAGGGCGAGCTCGGGCGGCCGGTTGTCCCGCCACTCGTCGCGGATGCGGCCGAAGTTGGCGCCCATCTCCGTCGCGATGGTCTGCGAGTCGAGCAGGTAGTCGGTGCGCAACGAACCGTACGCGCGCTCGGTCCGGCCGTTCGCGGTCAGGGTCCAGACGATCTCCTGGTCGCCGAAGTCGGCGGGCACGTCGATGGTGAAGAGGAACATGTTGCGCCGGGGGTAGAAGTGCGTGGGCTGCCCCCGGTCCGGCCCGCCGGGCTCGATGTGGTTGTCGGGCCCGACCGGCACGTCCAGCTCTTCCTCCCAGTTCGAGTTCATGTACCCGAAGTACATGCGGAAGGTGCCGTCCTCGTTCGGCCACCACCCCTCGTAGGCGGGGTGCACGCTCTGCCCGCGCGAGTACGTGAAGCGGGTCTGCGCGGTCGCCGCCGCCGCAACCGCCAGCGTCAGCAGCGCGACGACCGCAACCGACCGGATGAATCGACTCCCGGGCGCTCTCATGGCTGATGGTCGCCTTCGTCCGTCCCGCCCCGCGAACGGACGGCCGGCGGCGGCAGCTTCGGTCACCCTCATGGCTGGTCGTTGCCCTCGTCCACGTGCACCTGCTGCGACGGGAACTCGGCCATGCACAGCGGACAGCCGATGAGGTAATCGCCGGGCTAGGCCGAGGCGCTCGCGGCGCTCGGCCATCTCGCGCTCGAACTGCTCGTCGGTCAGCTCGAGGGCCTCGCCGAGGTCGATGAACATGTTGGCCACCGAGCGGCGCCCGCCGCCCGACCAGTTCCGCGGATCGGCCACGTTGCGGTTGGCCACGGTGGTGTCCAGCCAGCCGATG
>JAJEEA010000240.1 GCA_022821235.1 Vicinamibacteria bacterium | reverse complement strand
CGCCGGCCCGCCGGACGACGCCGCGCGGCGTGCGGTGGTGTCGGCAGCCCCGACGGCCGCGGGCTCGCCGGCCGCCGCTTGCAGGCGCGCGACGGTCTCCGCATCGGCGAACAGGGCGATGCCGTCCGCCCGCGCCACCGGATGCTCCTCCGCCGGCCCGCCGGCCCCCTCCCACGCCGAGGTCCGGGCCCGCGCGGCCTGCTTGGCGGCCTCCACGTCGGGCTGGTCGAAGGGGTTCACCCCGAGCACCGCCCCGCAGACGGCGGTGGCGAGCTCCCAGCGGAAGAGCTCGCCGGCCAGCGCGTCCCGGCCCGGCACGGACAGGACCACGACGGGGTGCCCCGCGTCGGCGAGGGCGGCGAGCGCGGCGTCCTGTCCGGGCTCGGGGTCGTCGGCGACCCGCACGTGAACGAACAGGCGGTCGCCGCCGTACGCCGCGGGCGGACCGGGCTCCTCGTCGACGACGGGAATCACGCCCCGCCCCGCCTTGCCCGTCGACTCGGCCAGCAATTGCTCCAGCCACGCCCCCAGGGCACGCATCGAAGGCGGCAGCACCAGGGTCGCCTTGTCCCGGCCCGCGGCGGCGGCGGCCCCGAGCGCGAGCCCCAGCCGCACCCCCGGGTTCCCGTCCGCGGGGACGTCGGGGCCGCAGCGTCCGGCCATCCGTCTCGCCGACGCGAGGAACGCCGGCACGTCGACGCCGCACGCCGCGGCGGGCACGAGACCGAAGCTCGACAGGACCGAGAACCGCCCCCCCACGTCGGGCCGGCCGCTCCACACCTGCCGGAAGCCCCGCGCCCCCGCCGTCTCCTCGAGCGCCGAGCCCGGATCGGTGATCGCGACGAAGTGCGCGCCCGCCCGGTCGGGGCCGACCGCCTCGCGCATGCGCTCCAGGAACCAGTCGGCGAGCAGCGCCGACTCGAGGGTCGTGCCCGACTTGCTGGACACGATGCACAGGGTGCGGGACAGGTCGAGCCGCGCCGCGGTGCGCGCGATCTGCGCCGGGTCCGTCGAGTCGAGGACGCGCAGGGCCGGCGCCCCCGCGGGCGGCGCGACGATCTCGCCGATGACCTCGGCCCCGAGGCTGGACCCGCCCATGCCGAGCAGCAGGACGTCGGTGAAGCCGTCGGCCCGCACCCCGTCCGCGAACCACGCCAGCGTTGCGGCCGGCGCCGGCGCCCCGGGGAGGTCGAGCCAGCCCAGCCAGCGCGCCTCGTCGCCGCCCGTCCAGACCGCCGCGTCCTTCCGCCACAGACGGCCGACCAGGCCGTCGCGGTCCCAGCGGCGACACTGCTCGTCGAGCGCGGCCTGGAGGGTACGGCCCAACCGCCATCGATGCGTCGCGTCAGTCAGGAGAGGCTCCAGTGGAGTGGGGGCCGGGCGCCGAGTGACCGCCTGTCGGTTCCCGTGGGCAGGTCGTACGGCATCACTTCTCCGGCCAGCTTCGGGCCTCGAGCCGCCGGACCTTCTCGATGCGCCGCCGATGCCGCTCTTCGTGCGAGAACTCCGCGTCGAGGAACGTCTCGACGAGCTCGCGGGCGAGGGCCTCGCCGACGATGCGCGCCCCGAGGACGAGGACGTTCATGTCGTCGTGCTCCACGCCCTGGTGGGCGGAGTAGGTGTCGTGGCAGACCGCGCCCCGGATGCCGGAGACCTTGTTGACCGCCACCCCCGCCCCGACCCCGCTCCCGCAGATCATCACGCCGCGGTCGGCGCGACCGTCGCGCACGGCGAGGGCCAGCGACTCCGCGTAGTCGGGGTAGTCGGCCGCGGCCTCGCTGTCGGTGCCCACGTCCACGACCTCGTGCCCGCGCTCCCGCAGCATGTCGGCGAGCAGCGCCTTGAGGCGAAAGCCGGCATGGTCCGACCCTATCGCCACCCTCATCGTGCCGTTCTCCGCCATCTCTCCGATCTGCCGGACGGGTCCCGCCGCGCCGGCGCTCCCGCGATCGCCCGCCTCCCGCTGGCGGGCGCCGGCCGCCCTTCCACACCGCCGAAAAAACGCGAAAAGAACACGGAAGACAGGGCGCCGCACGCTGCCCCCGGTTGCGGTGAGGGATCGTACTACAAGCGCCGGCAGGGCACCCCGTGGCGGGCGGGACGGGCGGCGCGCGCGGGAGCGCGCTACCGGGCAGGCTGAGCGGATGCGGCAAAGGCGCCGTCCCCCGTGCCGCGGCGCCCCGGCGTCAGCCCCGGCCGGCCGGGGAGCCGCCCGATCCTCGGAACCAGCACGCGCGTTCGCGCCTTATGGCCTGATGCGCGGGATCTGCGCCGTCCGCCGCGCCGCCGCGGCCCCCGCGTCAACGCCCGGCCCGGCCGGGGAGCCGTCCGATTCTCGGCACCAGCACCGGCGTTCGCGCCTTGTAGGCCCGATACGCGGGATCGGCGCCCCACTTCCGGTCGGCCTGCGCCTCCAGGAGGGGAATGCCGCTGACGCGGGTCAGGAGCAGCCACACGAAGACCGGCGAGACCAGCGTGACGTAGCGCCAGCCGTCGAGGGCCGGCAGCGCGACGACCGCGACCCCGGTCCACAGCAGGATCTCGCCGAGGTAGTTGGGGTGCCGGCAGCGCGCCCACAGCCCCGTCGCGATGAACCGGCCCGAGTTCGCCGCCTCCCTCCGGAAGCGCCCCTTCTGCGCGTCCGCCGCCACCTCGACGATGAACCCCGCGCCCCAGAGGGCGATGCCCGCCGCCGCCGGCCACCCCGGGGGCACGGCCGCCGCCGCGGTCACCGCTCCCAACGCCGCCGACAGCGTCAACGACACCCAGAGCCCCTGCAGCGTCCACGTCAGGAAGAACCGCGCGGGGTCGTGCTTGATGCGGTCGAAGCGCCGGTCGAAGCCCTGCCGGCGAATGCGGGCGAACAGGAACGCGCCGAGCCGGATCGCCCAGATCGCGACCATCGCGGCGATGACCAGCGAGCGGCCGTCTAGCGCGCCCCGCGCCCACACGGCGAGGAGGATGACCGTCAGGAAGGTGCCGCTGCCCGCGAGATCGAAGTAACGCTCCGTCCGCCAGACCCACGCGGGAACGAACGCCGCCCATTGCAGGACGAACGCCAGGGCGACGCAGAGCGCGAAGACCGGGACTCCCCCCAGGGCGACGCCGCCCTGACTGCCCGCAGCGGCCACGCCCCCCGCCACCGCCACCGCCGCCGCGCTCGCGGCCACCGACCGCCTGCTGCTCATGGTCTCCCCCGCCGTGATAACGTGCGGCGATGGCCGCGTTGCGCGTTCTCCTCGTCGAGGACCACCGGGAGCTCGCGGACACCACCGGCGCGTTCCTCGAGTCGTGCGGCCACACCGTCGACTACGCCGCCGACGGCCTCGGCGCCCTCCACCTCGCCCTCACCGGCGACTACGACGTGGTGGTGCTCGACGTCATGCTGCCGGGGCCCGACGGCATCGAGGTGTGCGCGCGGCTGCGCCGCGAGGCGAAGCGCTCCACCCCCATCATCATGCTCACCGCGCGCGACCGGCTCGATGACAAGCTGGCCGGTTTCGACGCGGGGGCCGACGACTACCTCGTCAAGCCGTTCGACCTGCCGGAGCTCGTGGCCCGCGTCGAGGCGCTGGCCCGCCGCCGTCAGGGGCTCGCCGCGCGCTTCGAGGTGGGCGACCTCGTGCTCGACGCCGACACCCTGCAGGTGACGCGGGCCGGGCGCCCGGTGACGCTGTCGAGGTCCGCGTTCACCATCCTCGCCGTCCTCGTGCGCGAGCATCCGCGGGTGGTGTCCCGCAGGCAGATCGAGCGCGAGCTGTGGGGCGAGGACCCGCCGGACAGCGATGCGCTGCGCAGCCATCTCTACAACCTGCGCCGGGCCGTGGACAAGCCGTTCGGCGCCCCGATGATCCACACCGTGACCGGCAGCGGCTACTGCATCCGCGCCTCGGGAGAGGCGGCCCCGGACTGACCGGCGGCATCCCGCGCATTCCCGACGTCCGATGCGCACGTCGCGCCGGAGACCGCGCCCGGGGTCATGCCCGCGCCGCAGGTCGGCGCGCGGACCGGCGAAGGCCGCGCCCTCCCCCCAGTGTCCCGCGCATCCTCGACGTCCGCTGCGCACTTCGCGCCGAGGGCCGCGCCCGGGGTCATGCCCACGCCGCAGGTCGGCGTGCGGACCGGCGAAGGCCGCGCCCTCCTCCGCTGTTCATGGGAACCGAATCTCCATCGACGTGCCCTGCCCCGGCTGGCTGCGGGCGGTGATCTGCCAGCCGAACTGCCGGCTCAGGCGGCGTACGATGGACAGGCCCAGGCCGTGCCCGTCGGCGCTACTGCGGCTGTCGTCGGCCCGGTAGAAGGGCTCGAAGGCGTTGGCGATCTGCGCCTCGGACATCCCGCTGCCGGTGTCCTCCACGGTCAGGCTGTCGGCGGTGACGATGACGTCGATCTTCCCGCCGCGGGTGTGGTTGACGGCGTTGCGCAGCAGGTTGCCTAAGACGATGCGCACCACCCGGGCCGGGGCCCGCACGCGCAGCTCCTCGTTCTCGTGCAGGCACACCGCGTCGCCGGCCCGGGCCGCCTGCGCCGCGAGGACCCCGATCTCGCTCGCGGCCACGTCGTTGACCACCGTCTCCTCCGCCCCCGGCACCACCTCCCCGCGGGCGAGCCGCAGCAGGGTCTCGAGCAGCGCCTCCATGTCGTCGACGGTGCGGCGCATGCGCGACAGCGTCTCCCGTTCCCGCGCCGGGCGCTCCCGCTCGTCCCGGTCGAGCAGGTCGAGCGACCCCTTCAGCACCGCCACCGGGGTGCGCAGCTCGTGCCCGGCGTCGCGCGTGAACACGCGCTCCCGCTCGATGGCCGCGTCCACCCGGGCCGCCAACTGGTCCAGCGCCTCGATCATGGCGGCCAGCTCCGCATCGGCGGTCTCGCGCAGCGGGCCGAGGTCGACCCGCACCCGCCCGGTGCTCTCGAAGTCGACCTCCCGCAACTGCCGCGCCAGCCGGACGACGGGCGACAGCGCCCGGTGCGACCACCGGTAGGCCACGAACAGCAGCAAGTACATGAGCAGCAGCACCACCGACAGCGGCAGCAGGCCGAAGTAGAAGGTGAGGTCGGAGACGCTGTCCTCCTCGAACACGAGGTACAGACGCCGCCCGTCGCGCTCCGAGACGTGCACCAGCCGGTCGCGCCCGTCGACGGGGCGGCGCCCGAACCCCGG
>JAJEEA010000260.1 GCA_022821235.1 Vicinamibacteria bacterium | reverse complement strand
GGCGCGGCCCGCCCCCGGGGCGGTGCCGGATCTCGCCGCCACCGCCTCCCTGTGCACGGACTTCAGCAACCTGACACACCGCGATCAGCTCCCCGACATGCTGGCGCGAACCGCCGCCCTGCTGAACGCCACCGGCATCATCATCTGGGTCGGCAGCGAGAGCACGCGGGTGCTTCGGCCCGCCCTGGGACACGGCTACGCCCCGGGCACCCTGGAGCGCATCGGCTCGATTCCGCGGGTCGGGACCAACCCGACCAGCACCGCGTTCACCACCCGACGCATCCAGGTCGTCGAATCGGACGGGTCCGACACCGGCGCCCTGGCCGTGCCGCTGATGGTGTCGGAGCGCTGCATCGGGGTGCTCTCGGCCGAGCTGCGCCAGGGTTGGGAATCGAGCGACGCGGTTCAGGCGACCGTCTCGATCGTCGCCGCGCAGTTGGCGCCCCTGCTGCCTGCCGACGTCCCGGCGGCGGAAGCGGCGCCCGCCGCCGCCACCGGCACGCACGACACGACCGGCTCCGTCACGGGGACCGAGCCCCCCAAGCCGTCGTCGTCCTGACGCACCCCCGATGGAGCCGCTGAGCCTGCCGCTCGACTACGCCGCCATCGAGCGGATTCTCCCCCATCGCTATCCGTTCCTCCTCGTCGATCGCATCACCGAGTTCGAGGTCGACAAGCGCATAGTCGGCATCAAGAACGTCTCCCTGAACGAACGGTACCTCACGCGGCGGCCCCGCCAGCGCCCGGTGCTGCCGCCGACGATACTGACCGAGGCGGTCGCCCAGGTGGGCGCTATCCTGATACTCTCGAAGCCGGAGAACCGCGAGAAGCTCATCTACATCGTCGGCATCGAGCGGGTCCGCTATCGCCGCCCCGCCCGTCCCGGCGACGTCGTGCACATCGAGGTCAACGTGAAGCGCCTGCGCAGCCGCATGGGCCAGTTGCACGGCGTCGCGAAGACGGACGGCGGGATCGCGCTCGACGGCCGCATGACGTTCGCCCTCGGCCCCGCGCAGTAGCGGGGGCCGGCGGGGCCGCGACCGCGCATCTCGTTCTGATAGAATGCGCGAATGGCTTCCAAGCAACGTCGCAAGCTGCCCCGGCAGCCTCCTCCGGCGCCCCCCCCGGCCGAGCCCCGCTCGAGCGGCGGGCGGTGGGCGCTGATCGCTCTCGCCGTCGTCGCCGTCGCCGGCGCCGGGGCCCTCTACCTGTCGGGGGGTGACCGGACCGCGGCGGCCCCCGAGCAGGCCGGCGAAGCGCCGGCGGGCCCTGCGTCCTCCACCCCGACGGCCGGGAACGCCGCGAGCGCCGGCGGGCCGGCGGCGGCGACCCCGCGGTTCAGCAGCGAGGACCTCGAGGGGCTGCCGATGCCGCCGCTCCCCTACGTGCCGCAGACGGCGGGTCCCGCCGACCTGATGAGGCAGGCCTACGTGTTCGCGGCCCGGAACCCGGACGTGCTCGACTACGTGCCGTGCTATTGCGGCTGCGGCCAGACCGACGGGCACGTGGGCAACACGGACTGTTTCGTCGAGTCGCGGGCCCCGAACGGGGCCGTGACCGAGTGGGACGTCCACGGCATGACCTGATCGCACTGCCTTGCCGTCGCGCGTGACGCGATGCAGATGCATGCCCTCGGCGCCTCGCCCTCGGACATCCAGGACGCGGTCAAGAACAAGTACGCGTCCCAGTCCGCCTACGCCACGCCGACGCCCCCCGCGCCGCGTGGCAACTGAGGAAGACCCGGCTGCCCGTGTACGTGAACGGTCCGAGCGACGCGTACCCGGGCAGCCGGCCGTGACCATCCCGAATGGGTCCGCGGGGTTCCCCACGCCCGCCGGCGGAGCTGCTCGCCGGGCTCTACGAGTCCATCCCCGAGGGCGTCTACGTCGGCGCCCTCGAAGCCGCCGGCGTCGAGACGCTGAGCGCCAACCCGCACCTGAAGCTCATGTTCGGGTTCGACCCGGACGAGTCCGACGGCAGGGTGCGGCCGTTCGCGGCCGACCGCTTCCTCGACGACCGGGCCCGCGCCGACTTCATCGCGCGCCTTCGCCGCGACGGCGCCGTCAGCAACTACCTCGTCCGTCTCCGGCGCGTCGACGGCGACCCGATGTGGGTCGAGGTCACCGCCGTGCTGCACGCGGCGGAAGACTCCCGCGCGCCGCGCCTCGACGCGCTCGTGCGCGACGTCAGCGAGCGGCGGAAGCTCGAGGCGCAGGGGCGGGACCCGGGCCACGAGCTGGTGCAGTCGGAGAAGATGGCGGCCCTGGGCCAGACCATCTCGGGCGTGGCCCACGAGCTCAACAACCCGCTGGCGACCATCCTGACGTGCGCCGAACGGCTGGCCGCACGCCCCGTCGAAGCCGAGACGAAGCGCGGCGTCGAGACGATTCTCGGCGAGGCCGAGCGGGCGGCCAAGATCGTGCGGAACCTGCTGACGTTCGCCCGCAAGCGCAACACCACGCGCGCGTTCGTCGACATGAACGAGATCGTGCACGACACCCTGGCCTCGCGCGCCTACGAGCAGCGGGTCTCGAACATCTCGACCCTCGACGCGCTCGCCGGCGGGCTGCCCCCCATCTTCTCCGACCCCCACCAGGTGAAGCAGGTGCTGCTGAACCTGATCATCAACTCCGAGCAGGCGATGCTCGCCGCCAACGGCCGCGGATCGCTCGTCGCCCGAAGCTGGTACGACGAGGCGCGGGACATGGTGACGCTGGAGATCAACGACGACGGGCCGGGGATTCCGGAGGACGTCCGGAATCGGATCTTCGATCCCTTCTTCACCACCAAGGCGATCGGCAAGGGCACCGGCCTCGGGCTGACCGTGGCCTACGCCATCGTGCAGGAGCACGGCGGTCGGATTCGGGTGGACTCGACGCCCGGCGGCGGCGCGTCGTTCTTCGTGTCGTTTCCCGCCCGCGCCGGGTTGGCGCGCGCGGCGCCGACGGCGACCCTCCACCCCGCCCCGACCGCCGGCGCCGACGTCCTGCTCGTGGAGGACGAACCGGCCCTGGCCGCGGCGGTGGCCGACTCGCTGGCCGACGCCGGCTACCGCGTGAAGCGCGCCGCCGACGGCGAAGAGGCGCTCGCCCGTGTCGAGGGCCAGCGCTTCGACCTCGTCGTCTGCGACCTGAAGATGCCGCGGCTCGACGGGCGCGCGTTCTACCGGTTGCTGTGCGAGCGGAACCCTCCGCTCGCCCGCCGCATGATCTTCGTCACCGGCGACGTGGCGGGGACCGACGCCGAGCGCTTCCTCGTCGAGAGCGGGTGCCGGTGGCTGGCCAAGCCGTTCCGGCTCCGCGATCTGCTCCGCATGGCCCACGAAGTGATGGGGCACGAGTCCGCGCCGTAGAACG
>JAJEEA010000138.1 GCA_022821235.1 Vicinamibacteria bacterium | reverse complement strand
CCGGGCGCGCGCCGGCCGGGAAACCGGCGGCGGGGGAGACCGGGCGGCAGGGCCGGGAGGAACGCCGGCAGCGCGCCCAGGCCGAGCGCCGCCTCAAGCGGGCGCAGGCGGCGCGCGACAAGCGCATCGGCGAGCTCGAGCGGCGCATCGCCGAGCGCGAAGGCAAGATCAAGGAGATCGAGGCCACGATGGCCTCCCCCGGGTTCTACGAAGACCGCGCCGCGGCCCAGCCGGTCGTCGACGAGCACCAGAGCCTGATGTGGGAGGTCGGCGATCTCATGGGCCAGTGGGAGGCCCTGCAGCAGTCGGAGGGCGACTCGGGCCCGGCCTGACGGTCGGCCGACGAAGCCGTTGGGTCTCCAGCCGAGGACCAGGCCGCCCTGCCCACGACCAACCAGCTCACGGGAGGCAATCGACCGTGTGTACAATGGCTTTCGGTGAATGAGGTTCGAGTTCGACGAAGCGAAGTCATCGACCAACAAGGTCAAGCACGGAATCGATTTCATCGACGCTCAGGCCCTGTGGCGCGATCCGGACCGTCTGGAGATTGCCGCGCGGAGCGCTGACGAGCCTCGCTGGCAAGTCATCGGCCACATCGGCGACACGTTGTGGTCGGCGTTCATCACCTATCGCCATGAGCAAATCCGCATCATCTCGGTCAGACGGGCACGAACGGAGGAACGAGCACGCTACGACCGGCGCTGACGCGCTCGGCTCCGACCAGCTCGACGCGCTCCACGATGCCGGCGCCGACATGACACCGCATCTCGATATCGGGAGCGGGAGGCGACCAGGCCGGGAGACGCGCCGTGTCGACTTGGACTTTCCCGTCGATCTCCTGGACCAGATCGACCGGGAGGCCAGGAGGCTCGGGGTGACTCGGCAGGCGTTCATCAGGGCGCGTCTGGCCGACGCTTTCATCTCGCGCTGAGCAACCGGACGAGCTGATCGAACTCGTCCCTGTCGGAGCCCCGCCATGAAGCCATCGACCCGCCGCGTGACCACCCTCGCCGCTATCGCCTGCGTGCTCGCGCTCTGCGCGGCCCCCGGCCTCGCGCAGCCCGCGACCACCCTCACCCACGGCTCGGCGGCGTCGGCCGGCATGGACGCCGGCCTGCTCGACGAGGCGGCCCGCCTCTACCGCGACGCGGTGGACCGCGGGGAGCTGAAGGGCGCGGTGCTGATGGTGGCGCGCCGCGGCGTCGTCGTCCTGCACGAGGCGGTCGGGTGGCGGCACGAGGCCTACCGGCTGCCGATGGAGCCGGACACGCTGTTCCGCATGGCCTCGAACACCAAGACGGTCATCGGCGCCGCCGTGCTCATCCTGCAGGAGGACGGCCGGCTCTCGCTCGACGACCGCGCGGCCGAGCATCTCGAGTCGTTCGACAACTTCCGGTCGCGCGACATCACCATCCGCCAGTTGCTGAGCCACGCGTCCGGACTGCGGATCCGCCCCATCTTCCATCCGTTCGACCCCGTCGAGACGCCGACCCTGCCCGGGGCCGTCGCGAGGTTCGGGGCCGAGGGGCCCGAGGTGGAGCCCGGCACGTCGTACAGCTACAACAACGCCGGCTACAACACCGTCGGCGCGATCATCGAGATCGCCTCGGGCATGCCCCTCGAGGACTTCCTGCGCACGCGCATCTACGAGCCGCTGGGCATGACCGACACCCTCAACCACGAGGACGAGGCCAAGCTCCACCGCATGGCCACCGTCTACCGCGGCCGCCGCGGGGACGACGGCGGGGTCGTCTTCCGCCAGGGCTTCACCCCCGGCGACCCGCCCGACTTCCCCGTCGTCCGCGCCTCCGGCGGCATGATCTCCACCGCCCCCGACTACGCCCGCTTCCTGCAGATGTTCCTGAACCGCGGCCGGTACGCCGACGCGCAGATCCTGTCCGAGGATTCGGTGGCGGCGGCCACACGCGGCTACATCGCCAGCGGCGAGCGCACCACCTACGGCCTCGGCTGGCAGATCACGCCCGACGGCGCCTACTCCCACTCCGGCTCCGACGGCACCATGGGCTGGGTCGACCCCGCCCGCGAGCTCATCGGCATGGTCCTCACCCAGAGCCCCGGCGGCGCCAACCCGACCCGCGAGTTCCGCGAGCTCGTGAACCGCGCCGTCGACCACGCGGCGGACCGGTAGCGAACGGTGCGTGGTGCCACCGCGTACGCGGCCGACGGATCACCGCCATCGTCGTGCTTCGCTCTGAACGCACCCTGGCGGTGATCACCGGCGTGGCGAACCGGATGAGCAATGGCGACGAAGTGCCTCCAGTGCGGACACACTATGACGACACGCCGCCAGAACGTGAGCTACGACGCGTCGGGGCTGCCCGGGGTCACGCTGGCAGGGATCGAGGTAAGCCATTGCGCCCACTGTGGCGAGCACGAGGTGGCGATTCCCCGCATCGCCGGCCTGCACCGCGTCATGGCCCACGCCGTGATCCGCAAGTCGAGCCGTCCGACCCCCGCCGAGATCCGTTTCCTGCGCCGGACCCTCGGCTGGTCCGGCAGTTCAGCCAAGCCCTGATAGCATCGCCCGATGGCGCTGCCGTTCCACCCTCGCACCGGCACGTTGTGGCTGTGCGACTTCCACACCGGCTTTCAGCCCCCGGAGATGGTCAAGCGCCGGCCGGTTGTGGTCATCTCGCCGTATCCGAGACGGAGAACGACCGGGCTCTGCACGATCGTGCCGCTGAGCACCACCGATCCGATTCCGATAGAGCCGTTTCACCACCTGATGGATCCACGGTCGCTGCCTGACAGACTCGCTCGGGATGACACTTGGGCGAAGTGTGACATGCTGTACACCGTCTCCCTGAATCGCCTCAGCCGGGCCACCAACAGAAGGCAACCCATGAACTTCAGGGTGCTCGATGCAGACCTCGACGCGATTCCGGGCTTGCGTGAAGATCGCTCTCGGGCTTGACAGAGCACCGAGCGAGGGTCGATGATCTCAAGTGTTCTCCCGAGCCCTGCAAGGGGCTTGCGGATCGCAAGACTGCCCCCTCTCAAGGGGGCAGCAGTCCCAGTTGGCGAATGACAAGCTGGCTGGGGTCACTGAACCGGGGCGGCTCTGTCGCCATCCGCAACCACGCAACGGTGGCGGGTAGAGCCCCCTGTCTTTCCCGCCTCGGGATCGCCGGTTCCGGGTTCTGACACTGCCCACGACCTGAGGGCGGCTCTGGCGGACCGTCCGTGACCCATCACGAACGCGCCGTACGGGCTCCACGGCGCCCGTACGAGTGCCGTCTCGGAGGCGCGACCGTGAGGCCGGCAGCACCCGCGAAGGAGCGAGACTGCCTGGAAAACGGGCCAGACCGCCCACCCTTCCCGCAACGCAGGCACAGCCGCCGCCGAGGAACTGAACAGGTGTCCGTCCCTCACAGCTCCAGCGCCCGGCGGATCTCACCCACGTTCCAGATGCGGCGCGCGAGCCCGGCGTAGAGCGCCTGCCGCGCCTCGACGTCGGCGCTCGTGAACTCCCCGGTGTTCTCCCGGAAGAACCGCAGCCCGGAACGGTCCGCGAAGCGGCAGAACCCGGGCTCGACGCGTTCGCATTCCTCGCGCGTCCTGATCAGGCTCAGGACCAGCAGATTACGACCGCCGCCCTCGGCGTCCCGGTTCTTCCGTCTCTCGACGTTGGGATAGAGCAGGGTCTTGCGGCGCTCAGCCCTCCGCTTGTCTGCGTACGCCCGATCCCGGAGCGTGTTGTTGACCCACCCGGGCACGAGCAGCAGGCCCCCGATGCGGTTGCGCTGCGCCTGGAACTCCGACTGCTGCCCACTACCGAACGCCTCCCCGTCACGGTCGAAACGATCGGCCTGCACGTGCTCCACCTCATAGCCGCTGAATCCGCTCGACAGGTACTCCGCGTAGCGCGACCGCCATTCACCCCGTCGCTCGCCTTCGTCAGCTGCCCAGGACTCCCGGTCCACGTAGTCCATCATGTGCGCGAGCAGGCGGTGGAAGCGCCTGCCGTTGCCCCAGTCGTACCGCGCCCCGGCGTCGGCCCGAAAATTCTCGCCGTACCTGCCGAGGCGCTCCTCCAGCGCGTTGGCCAACCCCGCTGCGTCCGTCTCTCGGATCCCTGCCATCAGTTTGAGGGTCCGGCTGTACATGGCCGGCCGGTTGTACGCCCATCCCGACCACGCGTACCTGGCGACCAGGATGTCGATGTAGGCGCCCACGGCGCGCAGTCTTCGCCGCACCGCCTCGTCATCGTCACCCGGCCTCAGTGCCGCCATCATCAGCTCGTACCGATGCCTGAAGGTCTTCGGTTAGCGGGTCGTGACGAGAAAATCCACGAAAATGTGTGCAGGTACCGCGGGCATGTGCCGATACGTGAAGTATGGCGCGCAAGAACGGCGACCGCGGCGATTCGCAGGGTCCCGGCCCTCGGCGGGACCCGC
>JAJEEA010000243.1 GCA_022821235.1 Vicinamibacteria bacterium | reverse complement strand
CTCGTCGCGGCTTTAGTGCGGATGATGGCACCCTGCCCATCATCCGGGGCGGCGCGCGTCGCCGGAGCGGCCCTCGTCGCGGCCCTTCTCGCGTCCGGCGTTCCCGTTCCGGCCCGCGCCCAGGCCGCGTCCGGCGTCGAGGCGTGGACGGTGGCGTCCGGCGACGTGCGGGTCCGTTGCCGCATGACCGTCGGCGGCGCGTTCGACGCGGTCACGTCGTCTCTTTCCGGGGCCGTACGGCCTTCGGATTCCCCGGGCGCGTCGTGGTCGGGCGAGTTGCGGGTCGATCTCGCGACCCTCGATACCGGTATCGCGCTCCGCAACGACCATCTCCGCAGCAGGTACCTCGAAGTCGAGCGCGGTCCCGATTTCCGGCAGGCCGTGCTCTCGAGCATCGTCCTCGCCGATTCGCCCCCGGACCGGGCGGGGCGCCGGGAGACGCGGTTCTCGGGCACGCTGACCCTGCACGGGGTCCGGCGCGCAATCGAGGGCGAGGCCGAGCTGCGCCGCGGTGACGGACGAATGCAGGTGGAGGCGGCGTTCTCGCTGAGCCTGGAGGCGTTCGACGTTCCGCCTCCCCGCTATCTCGGCGTCGGCGTCCGCGACGTCGTCGAGGTCACCGTCATGTTCGAAGCCCGGGGCGGAGGGGAGCCTCCGGACGGCGCGCCATGACGGAAACCGAAGGGTCGCGCAGGCGGCGGGCGGGGACGCCTGGATTCGTGACGAACACCGGCAAGGCGACGACCGCCGTCTCTGCGTCGCGCGGGCGGCAAGTGGGGACGCGTGGAGTCGCTTCCCCGTCGCCCGCGGTCACCCCGGGGGGAGCCGGACCGCCCCGCCCGTGGGTCGTCGCCTTCGCCGCCCTGTCGTCGCTCCTCGCGGGGTGGGGAGCGCAGGTCGCTTCCGCCGAGCCGACGTTTCTCTCCAGGCAGTACCCGCGGTGCATCGCCTGCCACTACTCGGCCTCGGGGGGAGGGCTCCTGACCCCCTACGGGCGGTCGCTGTCGCGGGAGGAGATCTCGACGTTCGGCGGGCGGGGGGCGGGCGGGGCCCCGGCCGGCGCGGCCCGCGGCGAGGAGGGCTTCCTCTTCGGCGCGCTCTCGAGCGAGAGCCCCCTGCAGCTCGGTCTCGACGTCAGGCCGTCCCACGTCGGCGTCGACGTGGCCGGCCGCGCCCTGCCGGACCGCAACTTCCTCATGAACCTCGATCTCCAGGCGGCCTGGCGGCAGGGCCGGTGGACGGCGTACGGCTCCGTCGGGAGGGAACCCGCCCGCGGCGGCGCCCGGCCGATCTCCTATGAGCACTGGGTCGCCTATCAGGCCACCGACGGGCTCAGCGTGCGGGGCGGGCGCTTCCTTCCCGCCTACGGCGTCCGGTTCGCCGACCACACCTCGTTCACCCGCGAGGGGCTGGACCTCGGGCAGGACGACCAGGTCTACGGGGTCGAGGTGGCCCGGTCGACGGATCGAACGCTCCTGCAGGTCTCGGCCGGCCCCGGGCGCGCCGAGTCGCTCGTCGACGGCGACGGCCGGCGGGCGTTCACCGCGGCCGGCCGGTTTCAGCTCGACCTCGGTCCGCGGATGGTCCTCGCGGCGTCGGTGCTGCACCGGGGGGCGTCGGAGGTCGCCTCCCGGAGCACGAACACCGGCTTGTCCTTCGGGTACGCGCCGGTCCCGTGGCTCACCACGTGGACCCACGCGGACATCGGGTTTCAGCGGCGGACCGCGAGCGGCCGCGCCTACATCCTCGCCAACCAGACCTCCGTCGAGGCGGTCCGCGGCCTCTGGCTGCGCATCTCCCCCCAGTGGCGGCGGACCGACGCCGACCCCCGGGGAGAGGTCCGCCGCCTCGTCTACGGCGTGGACTTCTACCCGCGGACCCACTGGCACGTCAACCTGTCCTGGTACCGCGACTGCCTGCCGTTCACGGGCCGGCGCACGCGGACCCTGCTGGCGCAGTTGCACCTCTATCTGTAGGCAACGCGACTCCAGGCGACCCGGGCGTTGCCCGCGGCACCGCCGCCACCGTGCGGCGGGCCGGATCGCGGGCGCGGTCGGGGCTGCGCGTCGGCGCACCGCGGCCGCCTGCGCGCATCGATGCCGGGTCCCCGCGCGGCTTCTCCTGGACCCGCCTCCCGGCGTCGGCTACGCTACCGCCATGAGGACAAATTCCGGTTCCGCGCTGCTCCTGCTCCTCGCCGTCGGCGTCGCGGCCTGCGGGAGCGATTCGCCCACCGCGCCCACCGCGCCGACCCCGACCCCGACGCCGGGCGGTCTGACGGCCACCCTGTCGAGCATCCAGAGCGAGGTGCTCAACCCCTCGTGCATCAGCCATCACGGCGACCACGCGACCGAAGCCGACCTCGATCTCCGCGAAGGTCAGGCCTTCTCGAACCTCGTGAACCGGCAGAGCATCCAGGTGCCGCTGGACCTCGTCGAGCCGAACGACGCCGAGAACAGCTACCTGATCCACAAGCTCGACGGCCGCGCGGGCATGGTGGGCGACCGGATGCCGGTGGGGGGACCGTTCCTCTCCCAGGCCGACATCGACGTCATCAAGCAGTGGATCAACGCCGGCGCCGCGAACAACTGAGCCGGTTTCGCGATTCCCGCTTGCGATTCCGCATCTCTTCCGAACGTGCAACTCGCGTGACTCGGAACCAGGAAGGCGGCATGGCTCCCGAGTCTCCCGACCGGCCTTGCGGCGTGCCCGACAGCGTCGACGACCGGCTCCCACACTCGGGGATCCTCCGGCTCGCCGACGAGTGCGGACAGGACCTGCGGTACGCGGTCCGCAGCCTGCCCGGGCAACCCGGTTTCGTGCTCGCGGCGACCGTCACCCTGGCCCTCGCCCTCGGGCTGGCCGTTGGGTTCTTCGCGGTGGTCGACGCCGTCCTCCTGCAGCCCCTGCCGTTCGCGGACCAGGACGAGCTCGTCGTCCTGTGGGAGAAGGACGACAGCAGCGACAACCCCCACATCGAGGTGTCGCTGCCGAACTTCGATGACTGGCGCGCGCAGGCCGAGTCATTCACGGACATGGC
>JAJEEA010000088.1 GCA_022821235.1 Vicinamibacteria bacterium | reverse complement strand
CACCCCCCGCGGTCGTGCGGCGCCGATCGCCCCCCGCCGACGCCGCAACCGTGGGGGTGCGGTCTGCGGCAGCCGCTTTCCGGCCCCGGCGGCGTGCGGCGCGCCAGCTTCCCCTCCTGTGCCGACGGCACGCCGGCGCCGTGCAGCCACCCGTCGCGGGCAAGCCGGCTGCATTCGACGAATCGCCGCGCCCTCACGAACGCCTCGCCCCCGGTTCGGGTAATCTGACAGCGAACCGGGGACGCACCCCCCCGACCGGGAGACCAATCATGAACCGCTGGTACGCACTGTCTATCGTCACGGGTCTCGTCACCGCTGCCGCGGGCGCCGCGACCGCCCAGACCGGAAACACGGGCCACGGTGAAGAGAGCTTCAACACACGGCTCGTCGGGATGCACGACCTGCAGGCGCGCTCCGCCTACCAGCCGCTGCCGGTCCGGCAGGGCGAGCGCCGCATCGTCTACGTCGGCCACCACGCCGGCGACCGGCTGAATCCCCTGACCGGCGCGGTCGAGCCCAACGGCACGTCCGTCGTCGACGTGACCGCGCCGGAGGCCCCGGTCTATCTGGCCCACATCCCCGCCACGGGCGGGGCGAGCGGCGCCCAGATGGTCCAGGTGTGCGGGGGCGACGAGCTCCCCGGGGCCGATGCCGGCCGCTACTACCTGCTGCGCTCGAACGGCAACCGGAGCCACGAGGTCTGGGACGTCACCGACCCGGCCCGGCCCGCCTTCGTGCGGACGGCGGCCGAGATGGGCCGCACCCCGACCGGCGAGCAGCACACCCACAAGAACTGGTGGGAGTGCGACACCGGCGTCGCCCATCTCGTCGGCACCGTCGACGGGTGGCGCGCCCCGCGCATCCTGCAGGTCTTCGACCTCGCCGACCCGGCGGCCCCGCGCCGCATCCGCGACTTCAGCCTGCCCGGGGTGCAGCCCGACGCGAGCGGCCCCGTGCCGGGCGGCTCGGGGCTGCACGAGGTCGTGCGGCTGGGGAACCGCCTGTACCTCGCCTACGGCACCTCGGCCGACGGCGCCGTGCAGATTCTCGACCGCGACCGGCTGCTGCAGGGCGATCCCGCCTCTGCCGCGCCCCTCGCCTCGAGCCCCGCCGCCCTCGCGTTCCCCCAGGTCGGCCGCATCGACCTGCCGTCGTTCTGGGGCGGGCACACCGCCATGCCCCTGCTCGACGTACCCATCGCCGACTACGCCGGCAACCGCGACCACGCCACGCGCGACTTCCTCTTCGTGGTCTCCGAGTCGGTCGCCAACGCGTGCCAGGAGACGCGGCACGTGACCCTCATGCTCGACATCACCGACGAGGCCCGTCCCCTGCCCGTCGCCACCTTCCAGGTGCCGGAGTCGAGCGGCGGGTTCTGCGGGCGCGGCGGCCGCTTCGGCCCCCACGCGCCGCAGTGGTCGATGGAGCCCCCGTTCTACCGCAAGCTGATGGTCGTGTCGTGGTTCAACGCGGGCGCGCGGGTCATCGACGTCCGCGACCCGTTCAACCTGGAGGAGGCGGCGTACTACATCCCCGCCACCACCGACCGCACCGACGAGCGGTGCGCCGTGATCGACGGCGTCGAGAGCTGTCAGGTGGCCATCCAGACCAACAACGTCGAGGTCGACGACCGGGGGCTGATCTACCTCGCCGACCGCGCCGACACCGGCCTCCACGTCGTCGAGCTGACGGGGCCCGCCGCCGCGATCCTGGAAGAGTAGCGCTCAGAAGAAACGCAGCGAGTAGCTCATCTTGAGCCCCCGGCCCATCTCGGGAGCGAGGTCCTTGATGAACGACATGTGGTTCGCGTAGAGGGCGTTCGTCAGGTTGTACCCGGTGAACGACAGGACGTGCGCCCGGTGCTGCCCCGGCCAGATGTACGAGGCGTCGAGGTTCACGAGGGCGTAGCCGTCGGTCGGGGTCTCCTCGCGGAAGACGCGGTCCTGCCGCGCCGCGACGGTCAGCTCCGGCCTCAGGGTGAGGGCCCCGGCGTGGACGTCGACGCCGAGGGTGGCGCGCAACGGCGGGATGCGCGGCACCGCCTCGTCGGTCGACGTCAGCGCCGCGTTGACGTAGCCGATGCCCAGCGTGGCCCAGTTGTCGCCGCCCAGCCGGACGCTCCCGGCGGCGTCGAACCCGACGAACCGGCTGTCGCCCTGGATGATGTCGAGGACCCGCAGATTGTCCAACGATCTCGGTGGTGTGGTCCCCGAAGATGAAGTTCTCGATGTCGTAGACGTAGAAGTTCAGCTCGCTGCCGACGCGGTCGGACTGGTGCCGGAGGCTGAAGTCGAGCCCCAGGGTGGTCTCCGGCTCGAGGTCGGGGCTGCCGATCTCGAAGTTCCCGAGGTGGGGCCGAAGTTGTAGAGCTCCTGCAGGGCGGGGACGCGATGCGCCTGCATGAGGCTGGCGACGAAGGCGCTGTTCTCGCCGATGTCCGCGTGCAGCCCGACCGACGCCGACGCCCCCAGGAACTGCCGGTCTCGCGGATCGGGCGGCTCGAGGTGGTGGTCTTCTTCGTCGTCGTGGTCGTCGTCGTGGTCGTCGTCATGGTCATCGTGGTCGTCGTCGCGACCATCGTCATGGTCGTCGTCGTGACCATCGTCGTGGCCGTGGCCATCGTCGTGGTCGCCCCCGCCGGGGCGCGCCGCCGTCATGTAGTCGTTGCGCTCGACGCGGCCGCCGAGCTGCACGCGGTAGCGCCCGAAGCTCAGCTCCTCGTAGCCGAAGGCCGCGAACGTGGTCTGGTCCGTCCGCGGGGCGAGGGCCTCGGCCCCCGTCGCCAGGAAGTCGCGGAACTGCAGCTCGGCCCCGAACCGCCCCGTGACGTGCTCGAGCTGCCGCTGGTAGACGAGGGCGCGGGTGACCCAGGTGCGGTTGTTGAACCGCGTGTCGACGTTGTCCACGCCGCCGATGGTGTCCACGTGGTCGTCGGCCACGTCGATGGCGGTGAAGGCGGCGCGCACGCCCTGGATGAACTGGTTGTCGAGGTTGCGCAGGCCGACGTCCCAGCGGCCCACGCGGCGCCGCGAGGCGAGGTCGATCGCGATCTCCTCCTCGAGTCCCTCCTCCTCCTCGTGTCCGTGATGGTCGTCCTCGCCGTGGCCGTGACCGGCATGGAACAGGTGCTCGAACGGGAGGCCGAAGCGGCTGTCCTCGAACGTGAAGCTGCCGCTGGCGAACGCCCGGTCCCCGAAGTAGCCGACCCCGGTGCGGGCGCTGGAGAGCTCGCTCGCCGAGTTGAAGACAGGCCCCTCCGGGGTGTGGTAGTCCCCGGTCTGCCGCCGGCCCCCGCTCGCCCAGAAGAGGAGGTCGCCCTGCGAGTGCTGCAGGTTGGCGTAGGTGGCGGTCTGCCGGTTGGCGCTCCCGAAGTCGGTGCCCAGTTGCGCCCGCGTGCCGTCGGTCAGCGACTCGCCGTAGCTCTCGGGCGGAGTGAGGAGGTTCCGATAGGCCGCGTGGGGGGTGATGATGTTGACGAGCCCACCGACGACGCTCGAGCCGTACAGCAGGGTGGCCGGCCCGCGCACGACCTCGATGCGCTCGGCGCTGCTCGGATCGATGGTCATCCCGTGGTGATCCGACGTCGCGGACAGGTCGCCGGTGCGGATGCCGTCCTCGATGATGAGCACCCGGTCGCCGCCGAAGCCCCGGATGACGGGCCGGCTCGCGCCGGGGCCGAAGCTGCGGTTGGCGATGCCGGGCTCGTGCTCGAGGGCCTCGCCGATGGTGGCGGGGGCCTCGCGGGCGATCCGGAGCGAGTCGACGGTGGTGACCGCGTTGAACGACTGCAGCGTCGCCGCCGCCCCGACCGCGGCCGCGGTGACCGTCACCTCCTCGCGCACCGGCGACAGGCTGAGAGCGAAGTCGGCGACGGCGGTTCCGCCGGGGGTGACGCTGACCGTCCGGCTGGCGGCGGCGAGTCGGTTGCGCTGCGCGGTCACCTCGTAGGTGCCGACCGGCACGTTCGTGATCTCGAACGCGCCGTCCTCGGTCAGGGCGAACGCGCCCGTCCCCAGGATCAGGATCACCGCGCCGTCGACGAGGCCGCCGTTCTCCACCAGGGTCACGGTGCCGCGCACCGTGCCGGTCTCCTGCGCCCCGGCCGGCGAGGCGGCCAGAAGGGACATCGCCGCCACGACGGCGAGCCGACAGCGTCGCGCCGCCTCGGCCGGCGCGCGACCGACGCGTCTCCGACGGTTGTTTCCGCACCCGGCGAGGTCGTCCCTGCCGGCCACCGTGGCGAATGCAATGTCTGACATGCCAGAATGATAGCCACTCGCGGGCCGCGGCGGGGGCGCTCCGTAGTCCGGTGGGGCGGGGCCTGGCTGACTTCGACCGGTCAGGACGACTCTGCACCCGGACAGGAGACCTGAACGTGACGCTTGAGCCGACCATCCGCGTCTATCGTCCCACGAACGACGTGACCGCGGGGCCGGGGCGACGCGCCCGCCGCATCCGTTCGGAGCGTGCCGCATGACGCACGGCCTGCGGATGCCCCCCGACGTGATGCGCGAGCTCGCGAAGCACGTCACCGACATCCTCGTCGAGCGGCGCGAACGGTTGCCCGCCGACCGCGCCTGGGACGGCGAGTTCAAGCAGGAGCTCGCGGAGCGCCTGATGGAGGACCCGCCGGAGGCGGGGCGGCCGCCGCGCGAGGTCATCGACCGCGCGGTGCGGGACGTCCTGTCGCCGGCGATGCGGCTCGACCACCCCCGGGCGTTCGGGTTCGTACCGTCGGAGCCGACGTGGCCCGGCGTGCTCGCCGACCATCTCGCGACCGGCTTCAACGTCAACGCGGCCACGTGGCTGACCGCGAGCGGTTCCAACCAGCTCGAAGCGGTGGTCATCGACTGGTTCCGGCGGTGGCTGGGGTATCCGGACACGGCGGGCGGCGTGATGACGAGCGGCGGCTCCGCCGCCGCCCTCGACGCCTTCGTGGCGGCGCGCGAGGCGGCCGGGCACCCGGCGCAGGCCACCGTCTACATGGGCGACCAGTGCCACAGCGCCCAGGCCCGCGCCGCGCGCATCATCGGCATCCACCCCGACCGGGTCCGCGTGCTGCCGAGCGGCCCCGACTTCCGCGTCGACCCCGGCGCCCTGGCTTCCGCCGTGGCGGCCGACCGTGCCGCGGGATGCACGCCCATCGCGGTCTGCGCGGACGCCGGCTCGACCAGCACCGGCGCCGTCGATCCGCTGGACGCGATCGCCGACTACTGCGCGGCGGAAGGCATCTGGCTGCACGTCGACGCGGCGCACGGCGGCTTCGCCGTCCTCACCGAGCCGGGGGCGCAGGCGCTGCGCGGCATCGAGCGCGCCGATTCCGTCGGCATGGACCCGCACAAGTGGCTCTTCCAGCCGTACGAGGCGGGCTGCCTGCTCGTCAAGGACGTCCGGACCCTCGAACGGGCCTTCGCCATCCACCACGACGTCCTGCAGGACTAGGTGTGGGGGGCGAACCACCCGAACCAGACGGATCGCGGCCTGCAGCTCAGCCGCCGCGACCGCGCCCCCAAGATCTGGATGTCGGTGCAGATCTTCGGAATGGCCGCGTTCCGGGCCGCCGTGGCCAAGGGAATCGAGCTGGCCGAGCGCGCCGCGCGCTACGTCGAAGACAGCCGGACGCTGGAGCTCATGGCCCCCGCCTCACTCGGCATCGTCTGCTTCCGGGTCAAACCCGACGGCGGGGCGCTCGACGACAGAGCGCTGCACCAGCTCAACCGCAAGGTCCTCGCCCGCGTGTTCTGGGAAGAACGCGCGTTCATGTCGTCGACGCTGCTCCGCCGGAAGTTCTCCCTGCGGATGTGCGTCATCAACCACTCGACGACGTGGGACGACGTTCGCGAGACCCTGGAGACCATCGAGCGCCTCGGCCGCGCCGCCCTCGCCGCCTCGTGACCTTCAGGTGGGCCCGGGCTCGATGTGACCGCCCCGACGCGTGGAAGGCGTGAGCCCCCGGGGCCGTCTCGATGGAACGCGGGGTCTCACGACCGACTCCTGAGCTGGGCTGCGAGCTTCGTGAAGGCGTCGTTCGTGCGCAGGCGGTCCTCCACGCTGCGCGCCAGCGCGGCGTCGGCCGCCGCCCGTCTCTGCGGACCGGCGTGAACCAGCTCGATCCGGAGCTCGAAGCCGCAGGCTTCGATGCAGCGCCGCGCCGTCTCGAGCCTGGGGACCACCTCGCCCGCCTCGTACTTCGGAATGGCCCCCGGCGAGGTCCGGGCCGCCCTCGCCGGATCGACCTCGGCGAGCCCGGCCCGCTCCCGCGCCTCCCGAATCAGCGTCCCCAGGGTCGAGGTCATTCCCAACCAACGATACCCGACCGGCAGGACCAAGGCGTCGACGCGTCCCTCACGGGACGAGCGGCGGCGTGTGCGCCGGGAGCCGGCGCGCCTTCGTCGCCTGCTCGAAGGCGTAGCCCAGGGCGAGCAGGCGGGGCTCGTCGAACGCCCGGCCCAGGAACGAGAGGCCGACGGGGAGGCCGTCGCCGGTGAAGCCGGCGGGCACGATGAGGTCGGGGAAGCCGGTGAGGTTCGCGTACCGCGTCGCCGAGGGGCCTCCCCCGCCGGTGGGAGCGGGGGCGACGTCGACGCGCCCGGGCCGGCGGGGCGACGTCGGATACACGATGGCCGCGAGGTCGCCGGCGTCCATGAGCCCGCGGATCACGGTGCGCACCATCGGCAGGCCGTGCTCCCGGACGGCGCGGTACTCGGCGTCGGACAGCTCGCCGCTCGCGTCCTCCCGCCGCATGAGGCTCCACCGGCCGGGGTTGTGCCCGGCCCCGTCGGCCGGCGAGGCGAGCCGCACCGACCGCTTGACCAGATCGGCGAGGGTCGCGTGGAACCGGGGCTCGAGGGTCGTGAGGTACTCCGCGATCTGCGCCCGGAACTCGCGGTAGCGGACCACGGTGTAGAAGTCGCCGCTCGCCTCGAGCAGCCACCGCGGAAGCCGCACGTCGACGAGGGTGGCGCCGGCCTCCCGCATCACGTCGAGCGAGGCCTCCACGACCCAGTCGACGTCGCCGTCCTGGCCGAGGAAGTCGCGGGCGACCCCGATGCGGGCCCCGGCGAGCGCGTCGGCATCGAGGTGCTGCGTATAGTCGGTCTCGAACCGCCCGCCGCTCGCGGCGGTGGCCTCGTCCGCGGGATCGACCCCCGTCATGACCCCGAGGGCGGCCGCGACGTCGTACACGTGCCGCGCCATCGGGCCCGCGGTGTCGAACGACAGCGCGAGGGGCACGATGCCGTCGCGGCTCAGCAGGCCCAGGGTGGGCTTGAGCCCCGCGATGCCGTTGGCGGTCGACGGCGAGCGCACCGATCCGCCGGTGTCGGTCCCCAGCCCGACCTGGGCGAAGGCCGCCGCGACCGCCGCGCCGGTCCCCCCCGACGATCCGCCCGGCGACCGGACGAGGTCGTGCGGGTTGCGCGTGCGCCCCCCCAGCGAGCTGATCGCCCCGCCGGAGGCGAACTCGCTCATGTTGACCTTGGCGAGCACGATGGCGCCGGCCTCCCGGAGCTTCCCGACGAGGAAGCCGTCGTCGGGGGGCAGCGATCCCTCCAGCAGGACCGACCCCGCGGTGGTCGGCAGATCGGCGGTGTCGAAGTTGTCCTTCAGGACCACCGGGATGCCGTGCAGCGGAGAGCGCGGGCCGCCGGACCGCCGCTCGGCGTCGAGCTCGCGGGCGCGTTCGACCGCGTTCGGATTGAGGGCGATGACGGCGTTGAGGGCCGGGCCGGCGTCGTCGTAGGCGGCGATGCGGGCCAGGTAGGCCTCGACGAGCTGCTCCGACGTCAACGTGCCGGCGTCGAACGCCCGGTTGAGGTCCTCGATGGTCGCGGCGGTGACGTCGACGGTCTGCCCGTCCGCGGCGGGAACGCCGGCGAGCACGAGCAGCAGGGCCAGGCCGTGCAGCCGCCGGAAGGGTCGTTCTCTCATGTCAGGCTCCCGAAGAATGACGGAACCACGATGCCGACTCCGCCGGGACCGACGACGGTGACGGCGATCCCCTTGCCACCTGCCGAGCGCCCCATCCCGCGGAAACGGACTGCCTGGGCGCAGTTGGCAACTCCATGTCGATCGCCGTTCCAAGGTGTCGATGACCCCGCGGCAGAGGGCACACGCTTGGGGCACGGAAACGGATGGCCTTCCACCGACCCCGCGCACAACCCGCAGAGACCTGCCACGCCTTTGGACGCAGACGGTTACTGCCCCCCTACCCCTCCGGCAGCGCGAAGGCGACGAGGCGCGCGTCCGGCCCCGCGCCGGTCGCGATCAGGATGAACTGCCGGCCCGCCCGCGAGCGGTAGGTCATGGGGTTGCTGCTCGTGCGGAACTCGGTGGCCACCCGGGTCACCTCGCGGCCGGTCTCGGCGTCGAAGGCGTACAGGTACGGGTCGCCCCCGCCGAGGAAGACGAGGCCGCCGGCGGTGACCATGGGGCCGGGCGCGCCGGGAGTGCCGAGGCGGTCGGGCAGGTCGACGCCGCGCAGCAGCGGGTGCGCGCGCATGATGCGGCTGCCCTCGCCGAAGGGCACGCTCCACGCGATGTCGCCGGCGTTCAGGTCTATCGAGACGAGCCGCGCGTACGGCGGCTTGACGAGGGGTATCGGACCGAGGCGGCTCCGCTCGGCCGGCACGTACCCGCCCAGCCCCCGGAAGATGCCGGCCGAGCCCCCGCGCGGGCAGTTGTTCGTGTAGGCGACGTCGACCTCGGGCAGCTCGGGATCGGTCTCGCAGACCTGGTTGGCCGACACCCCTTCCGACGTCCGCACGTAGAGCCGGTTGGTGGTGGGGTCGAGGGCGGCGCCGCCCCAGTTGGCGCCGCCGTCCACGCGCGGCCGCTGCAGCGTCCCCTGCAGGCTGGGCGGCGTGAACAGCGGCCCGAGCCGGTAGGTCTGCAGCTCTTCGGTCGCGAGGCGGTGGATCTCGGGGGTCAGGTCGTTCGCGTCGTCGAGCGACACTCCCTGCGCCGCGAACGGCGGCGGCTTCGTCGGAAACGGCTGGGTCGGGTACGGCACCTCGCCCGGCACGTCGGTCTCGGTGTCGACGGGCCGCTCCTCGATGGGCCACACCGGCTCGCCGGTCACCCGGTCGAAGACGTAGGTGAAGCCCTGCTTCGACACCTCGGCGACGGCGTCGACGGTGCGGCCGTCGACATCGAGGGTCATGAGGTTGGGCGCCGACGTGAAGTCGTAGTCCCACAGCCCGTGATGCACCGCCTGGAAGTGCCACTCGCGCTCGCCGGTCCGCGCGTCGAGGCAGACGAGCGACTCGGCGAACAGGTTGGCGCCGAGCCGCCGCCCGCCCCAGTAGTCGCTGCTCGGGGTGCTCGTGGGCACGTACAGCAGCCCCCGCTCGGCGTCGAGCGACATCAGCCCCCACACGTTGGCGTGGCCGGTGAAGCGCCACGAGCCGCCCTCCCAGGTGTCGGCCCCGAACGCGTCGTTCGACTGCGGCACCGTGTAGAAGACCCAGCGCCGCTCGCCGGTGTGGACGTCGAACGCCTGCACCGAGCCGGGGGTGTCGAAGCGCTTCTGGATGCGGTCGGGCACGCGGCTCCCCACGATGACGAGGTCCTCGAACACGACCGGCGGCGACGTCTGGTCGAACATCTCGTGGGTCACGGGGTTCGGGAAGCCCTCGGTCAGCAGCACCCGGCCGCCGTCTCCGAAGCCGGGGACCAGCGAGCCGTCGGCCGCGTTCAGCGCGTAGAGGCTGTCGCGGCTGTTGATGAAGACGCGCATGTCCCCGCCCGCGCCCGCCGACCGGTTCGCGTTGGCCGGCCACACCGCCACGCCGCGGTGCTTGAAGCCGCCGGGAGGGCCGCCCTCGGGGCCCGTGCGCCACGCCTCGGGATCGAACGCCCACAGCTCCTCGCCGGTCTCGGCGGCGAGGGCGACCACCCGCGTGTACATGGTCGACACGTAGACCACGTCGTCGATCATCAGGGGCATGACCTCGAAGCTGCCCGGCCGCGTGCGGAACTCCTGGTTGGGCAGCTCGTTCGGCTCCCACGTCCAGGCGATCTCGAGCCCGTCGACGTTCGAGACGTCGATGTCGGCGAGCGGCGAGTACTTCGATGCCCCCTGGTCGGCCCCGACGGAGGGCCACTCGACCATGCCGCCGGACGGCCCCTGCGCCGCCGCGGCCCCGGCGGAGGCGAGCAGGAGGGCCCCGGCGACCGCGACGTGCCTGTAGAGCTTTGTCTGCATCGGATACCTCGCTCGAATGACGGTCTGGCGCGACCCCTTCGGTCGCGTCGGGGGATCTCGCAGCGCGACTCACTCCCGCGAGCTCGTCCTGGCCGCCAGTCGTCGCCCGCGGCTCAGCCTGCGAAGACACTCCACGGGAGTCCGTGTCGTTCTGCGGCGCCGGCCCCTGGCCCGCCAATCGTCGCGTCCGGCTCCGCTTGGCCCCCCCAACCGACCCTCGAGGATGCGGCGCCGTTCTCCGGTCGCCGACCCCTACGGGAAGTTGGTCCTCACGATGCTGCTGTCGATCTCGGCGAGGGAGGCCACTCCCGCGAACGCCATCGCCTGCCTCAGCTCGGCGTTGACGATCTCGAGCACCTTCTGCGCCCCCTCCTCGCCGAACGCCCCCAGGCCCCAGCGCGACGCGCGGCCGAGGCAGACGGCGTCGGCCCCGAGGGCCAGCGCCTTCAGGACGTCGCTGCCGCGGCGGAACCCGCTGTCTATCAGCACCGGTACCCGGCCCGCCACCGCCTCCACCACCTCCTCGAGCACCTCGAGGCTCGAGGGGCCGTAGTCGAGGGCCCGGCCGCCGTGGTTGGACACGATGACGCCGTCCACCCCGCGCTCCAGGCACTTCTTCGCCGCGTCGCCGGTCAGGATGCCCTTGGCCAGCATGGGCACCTCGCACATCGGCCGGAGGTCGTCGAAGAGGCTCCACTCGTACCACAGCCGCCCCGCGGAGACGCGGTAGGGGTTGGGGGCGTCGGGCCGCGGCTCCCGCCGCGTCACCCGGCGCGGCGCCCCGCCGGTGTGCCTGACGTGCAGGTCGCGCTCGTAGTAGGACGCCTGCTGGTCGATGGTCACCACGATCGTCTGCGCGCCCACCTCCTGGGCGTCGCCGAGGGCCACCCGGTTCGGCTCCATCTCGCGCGTCGCGTAGCGCTGGAACCACAGCGGCCCCTCGGCGCCGCGGGCGATGCGGGTGAACGGGAGGCTCGACGCGTTGCTCACGATCATCGTGGTGCCGGTGGTCGTCGCCGCCCGGTGCATGCCGAGCTCGCCGTCGGGGTGCAGGTCGCGCTGCCGCGCCGTCGGCGCCAGCATGATCGGGCTCGGCATCGCGTGACCGAACAGCTCCGTGGACGTGTCGACGGCGGCCGCATCGACCCCGCCGCGGCCGATCAGCTCGACCCAGTCGAACGCGTCGCGGTTGCGGTACAGCGTGAACTCCGACTCGGTCCCGTGGGCGGTGTAGTCGTAGACGGCCAGGGGGACGTTGGCCCGGAAGATGGGCTCGAAGTCGAACACGTCGCGCATCTCGTCGAACCCGAGAAAGCGCCGGTGCGGGCCGAGCGGCCACGGGTCGCGCTGAGCGTGCAGCAGCGGCGACGCCGCCATGAACGACGCCAGCCCCGTCAGCGCCTTCCTCCGTGACATTCCCCGACGCCACCGCTGCTCGCTCTTCCCCACGATGCCTCCTGCGCTGGAGAGACCCGACGGCTCCGCCCGACCCGGGCGCCCCCGCCCGGCATGGCCGGGCCGCCGCGGCGGCGTCAGCAGTGTATCAGCAGAACGGCGAACCTCCGAGCGGGCGGGCGTGGCGCGGCCGTCCCGCCGGCGTCCCGGCGCGGCCCGCTGGGAACATCATCTTCCGGGTGTCGACGTTTTCGACGATGCGGGAAGAATGCCCTCGGGTAGATGGACTACGCCCGGGCCGGCAAAGGTGTCGGTCCGGATCCGGAAGACCTCGAGCACGACCTGGAGGCCGGGGACCGCCGGAAACGCTGCGCCCGGAGGCGTGTTTCCGCGCGGCGAGTCCCCGCGACCGCCGCAGCGCCGCCCCGAAGCACCCCTGCCGGACGGCCACGGTTGACACTCTCCCCCGCCGACTGCTAATCTTGTCAGTCCGTAACACCGAGTGCTAACCCCTCCCCGGCCCTGCACCGAGCTCCGGGGAGGGACTCCTTCCACAACTCAAGGGAGTCGGACACACCATGGCAATCAAGGTACGACCACTTCACGACCGCCTCATCGTGCAGCGTCTCGAAGAAGAGGAGCAGCAGGTCGGCGGCATCATCATTCCCGACACGGCCAAGGAGAAGCCCCAGCAGGGCCGGGTCGTGGCCGTCGGCAAGGGCAAGGTCAAGGAGGACGGCGGCCTGCAGCCGATGGACGTCGCCGAGGGCGACACCATCCTGTTCGGCAAGTACTCAGGGCAGGAGATCAAGCTCGACGGCGAGGAGTACCTCATCATGCGGGAAGACGAGGTCCTGGGCGTCGTGCAGCAGTAGCCGGTGACCGCGATGACTGTCCGGCGGCGGCCGGGGCCGCGCCGGTCGCGCGAATTGGACCTGAATTGGAGCACATCGACATGGCAAAGCAGATCGTCTACAGCGAAGGGGCGAGGCAGAACATCCTCGCCGGCGTCGACCAGTTGGCCAACTGCGTCAAGGTGACGCTGGGCCCCAAGGGCCGCAACGTCGTCCTCGACAAGAAGTTCGGGTCTCCCACCATCACCAAGGACGGCGTGACCGTCGCCAAGGAGATCGAGCTGAAGGACGCCCTCGAGAACATGGGGGCCCAGATGGTGCGCGAGGTCGCGAGCAAGACCTCCGACATCGCCGGCGACGGCACCACCACCGCGACCGTCCTCGCCCAGTCCATCTACCGCGAGGGGGCCAAGAACGTGGTGGCCGGCGCGAATCCGATGGAGGTCAAGCGGGGCATCGAGACGGCCGTCTCCGCGGTCGTCGACAACCTCGAGAAGCTGTCGCGCAGCGTGAGCGGCGACATGATCGCCCAGGTCGGTCAGATCTCGGCCAACAACGACGAGACCATCGGGCGCATCATCGCCCAGGCGATGGACAAGGTGGGCAAGGACGGCGTGATCACCGTCGAGGAGGCGCGGACCCTCGAGACGTCGCTCGAGGTGGTCGAGGGCATGCAGTTCGACCGCGGGTACCTGTCGCCGTACTTCGTCACCGACTCCGAGCGCATGGAGGTCGTGCTGGAGAACCCCATCATCCTGATCCACGAGAAGAAGATCAGCTCGATGAAGGACCTGCTGCCGCTGCTCGAGCAGGTGGCCCGCCTGAACCGGCCGCTCCTCATCGTGGCCGAGGACGTGGAGGGCGAGGCCCTCGCCACCCTCGTGGTCAACAAGCTGCGGGGCACCCTGCAGGGCGCGGCCGTGAAGGCGCCGGGCTTCGGCGACCGGCGGAAGGCGATGCTCGAGGACATCGCGACCCTGACCGGCGGCAAGGCGATCACCGAGGACCTCGGCCTCAAGCTCGAGAACATCGGCATCGAGGACCTCGGCAAGGCCAAGAAGGTCACCATCGACAAGGACAACACCACCATCGTCGAGGGCGAGGGCACCCACGCCGCCATCGAGGGCCGGGTCAAGCAGATCCGCACGCAGA
The DNA here is from genome assembly GCA_022821235.1 of Vicinamibacteria bacterium. Lineage (GTDB taxonomy): Bacteria > Acidobacteriota > Vicinamibacteria > Vicinamibacterales > UBA8438 > JAJEEA01. Next base: position 4,274 of record JAJEEA010000088.1, on the reverse strand, counting down.
TCGAGGAGACGACCTCGGACTACGACCGCGAGAAACTGCAGGAGCGGCTGGCCAAGCTCGTCGGGGGCGTGGCCGTCATCAAGGTCGGCGCCGCCACCGAGACCGAGATGAAGGAGAAGAAGGCCCGGGTCGAGGACGCCATGCACGCGACCAAGGCGGCCGTCGAGGAGGGCATCGTGCCCGGCGGCGGCGTGGCCCTGCTGCGCAGCCAGACCGCCCTCGCGGACGTCAGTCTGGACGGCGACAAGCAGATCGGCGTCAACATCATCCGGCGCGCCCTCGAGGAGCCGATGCGCTGGATCGCCACCAACGCCGGCCAGGAAGGGTCCATCGTCGTCCAGAAGGTGCGCGAGCAGAGCGCCGACGAGGACGGCTTCAACGCCCAGACCGAGGTCTACGAGAACCTGATCGACGCCGGCGTCATCGACCCGACGAAGGTCGTGCGGGCGGCCCTGCAGAACGCGAGCTCGATTGCGTCGCTGCTGCTCACCACGGAAGCGCTCGTCAGCGAGATTCCGGAAGAGAAGAAGGACGCCGCCCCGGGCGGCGGCGCCCACGGCGGCATGGGCGGCATGGGCGGCATGTACTAGGCGCCGCGGGGGGGACGGGTCCACCCCGTCCCCTCGACCGCCGGTCCCGGCGCAGCCTGAGGACCCGGCCGCGCCGACCGGAACGGGGAACACGAGAAAGGGGCGGCCACCGCACGGATGGCCGTCCCCCTTCTTTTTCGCGCCCGGCCCGCCGATCCTCGTCTTGCGACTCCGCTCGGCGCCCAATGGGGACCCTTCAGGACCCAGCTCCCGCAGCTCAACGTCGGCACCGCCGGCGAGCTCGCGGGTCTCGGCGATCTCGGACTCGACCGTCCTGTAGTCGCGGAACTTCTCGACGACGGGCCCAGTCTCGGACAGCGCCTTCGAGTGGGTCCGGTACTGGTTGGGTCCGACTGCACCCCGCGTCGCTGAGCAGGTTCATCAGCTCGTTGTAGCGGGTCTCCAAGATCTGCAGCTTGTCGAACATGACGGATGGATGCTCCTCGAATACGCGGATCCGGTCGCGTGCGCCGGCGGGCCCTCGGCGCCTGCGGCGCCCGAGTGCCACCCGATCAGGTCCTGCAGGACCTCCGCACCCGACGCTCGGCGGGGCGGGGCCCACGCGCCTTCCGCCCCCCAATCCCCCCGCTCATCGATTCGCTTCCATCTGTGTCGACGTCTCCGGGCTCTTGGCGCCGGTCGTTCGGCGCGCCGGCAGGCGCACGTATTCGCGCCCGGAGGCCTCCTGTCTGGCTCGAATGTCCCTGAACATCGCCTCAACGTCAGCACATAGCGCCTTTGACAGCCTCACGTGTTCATCTCCGTGTAGACCTTTCCCCAGGACCTGCTCAGACCTGGAGGCGGCCCTCCGGTAGCTCCCCCCAAACCGCCAGTGAAGAGGGCGGTCGTCGACGGCGACCCGTACCCTTCGCGGTCGCCCCGCATGAGCGCCAAGCTTGTGGAATCGTACCACGGAGGGAGGTCGCTCTTCACGCACCAGCGGGGCGCTCCTGGAGATCCGCGACTCCCCCGACGGCTGCCACGTGTCTGCACGCTTTATAGGGTGGCAACAAAGCCCTATCATCACTTCAGTTAGATAGGTTGTGATACGGCCATTCATTCCGCTAGGATCTCTGCTTTTGTCAGGTCCAACCCCGATGGCGAGTCCGGCCCGGCCGTTCGTGCCGCATTCTGACCACGACGAGCCACCGAAAGCGCCACGACGAATGTGCTTCCACCTCGGCGTCGGTCGTGCCCCGCGTGAGGCGGATGGCGGGTCCCCGATACGACCCCGCACGGGTTCCGGTTGCGCACCATTCGCGGTAAGCCCTCGGCTCGTCCGCCCGCGCTTGGCGAGGCCCATCGGGCCCCGGCCCGGCGTGCGGTCGGATCCAGTCATATTGAGGCGAATTCTCGTATCTGCGGAGAAGAAGGCGATGGAACGCGCGAGGCTCGGAGCGGAATTGCCGGTGCGCCGGAGGCGAGAACGGGGATGCGGGTTCTCTTCGGAGCCGGCGGCGACGGCTCGGCTCGCGCTGCGCCCGCTCACGGCCGCGCTCCTGCTCGTCCTCGCCGGGTTGCTTTGCCTGTCGGGGCCGGCCGAGGCGCAGACCAGATCTGGTCCGCCACGCTGCAGCCCAGGAACATTGGCCATGGCGAAGGCGGGTGCGACAACAACACTGTTGCCGGAACCCGTTGTTCGGAGACAGGAGTTCTGTCGGACGACGACTTCAATTACGGCGGCATCGACTATGCATTCACCCGGATCGAGTTCAAGGATGACACGCCCGAGGATACGCTGACGGTCGAGTGGGACCCGGATCTGCCCTTCACGGTCGAGAACCTGACCCTGCGGATCGGCGGCACGGATTTCCCCTTTTCCGAAGCCGATTACGCATCCGACGGGCTGCGCAGGTGGGACGGTCTGAGGGGCGTGAGCTGGTTCGTCTTCGAGATGTCCATGAGACTCATCGAAACGCCGGACCGAAGCGCAACCCTGAGCGGTCTCACCATCGAGAACGCCGCGAACAATGCGGCGATCAGGTTCAACGAGACCTTCGCCGTCGCCAGGAGGAGCTACACCGCATCGGTCGCGAACAGCGTCACCCAGATCACCGTCAAGCCGACGAAGTACGACGGCGACGCGACCATCGCCTACCTCGACGCCTCGAACTCACCGATCCCCGACGTTGGCGGCAAGGGGGAGGTCGGCCCACAGGTGCAACTGCGCCTCGGGTCGAACACGATCAAGGTCCTCGTGACGGGCGACGACGGCATACAGACCTATACCATTGAAGTCTTGCGCAGGCAGCACATCAGCTGCCGCCGCAGCAGCGCCGACTGGTGCTCGATGATGGCGGTGGAGGCCAAGACCTTTGACGCCAGACCGGCGGGCACGTTCTACGGCTACCGCGCCGTCGGCAGATATGGTGACGGGCTGTTGGACGACGATATCATCGAGTACCGGGACCCAGAACAACCAGGTCGTGAGCGTCGGGATAGGCGAGATCGGGTTGTACGACTACGATCAGGCCGCGGACCTGGTCGCGGTCGGTTTCCGACAGGATTGGGTGCCGGACGGCACGGTCTTCAACATCGGGGGGACGAGTTTCGAAGCAGCCAGGGGGAGGACCTCGTCGAGACCGCGTGGGCCATCGCCACGGCCACGATCATCGACAACAGCTTCGAAGCTCTCGAAGCCACCAACCCCCACCGTTTCGAAGAGATCGCGGTAGTCGAGAACGGCGGCTCCGCCCAGAGGTACGTGGTAGAGCCGCCAGTGTGGGCCGAGGGGCTGATCGAACGCATCGTGGCGACGCAGAAGGACCCGCCGCCGAGGATGGAACCGAAGCCCCCGGACCAGAACGCCGACCGATGAACGCCCCGGACGATGACGCCGGAACGGAGGAACAGGCGCAAGCCGAACGACAACGACGGCAGAATCGACGACCGAGGATCAGATTCGCAGGCTCACCCCCCCGCCCCTCCCGCCTGTCCCGCAGAACGTCCGCGAGACCTTGGAGGTAGGGAGACACAACTTCACGGAGTGGGAGATACGGGCTCATGGAGGGCACTCGGCCCGGCCACGGCATCCCGAAGGCGCTGTATGCCGTGGCCGTCGGTGTGCGCTTGGTGCTGCTGAAGCGGCACCCCAACTTGCCGCAGGACATGGTGCGAGCGGCTGGCTGGTCCCCCTGATGCCATCTCCACACCTCGCCGGCATCGAGGCGAGCTCGCGGCGCCGGATGTGCATGAGGCGATCCAGCAGCCGGTTGGCGTCGGCGGAATTGCCGCCCGGCTCGAACTGCCGGAGCCAGAACGAACCACGTCACGCGGCGTCGGCCGTCTCTCTTCGAGCAGATGCTCGAGGTCGCGCCGAGGCCCGGGGCGGGACGCAAGCGAGACGGTGACGCGGGGGGCGACGGTGTTCCTCTCTACGGTGATGGCGGTCGGCAGGTCCGCCCGCGAGGGCGTTTGAACCGCGGCGTATGCGGCACGGGGACGGCCTCCGGTTCCGCCGTCCCGTGTTCCGCCGTCCCGCCCCGCTTTCCGGTTCCCAGGCCGAGGTCACAAGGCGTTGACCGACGGTCGAGGAGATTCTCGGAGGTATTCGGTTACCGGGTCAGGGATCGGCTTTTCCCCGTGGAAAGTGGGAGTGAATGGGCCGGTTGGTCGGAAAGTTACGGCTCAGCGGGGTCGCGCCGCCGCACGGATTCTGGCAGGTCGACCGTGGTGCATGGAACA
>JAJEEA010000266.1 GCA_022821235.1 Vicinamibacteria bacterium | reverse complement strand
GCACCAGGAAGGCGGTGACGGCCTCGTCCTGAAGCTTGGCGGCGACCTCCGCGTATGCCGCGTTCCGGGCCGCGGGGTCGGCGTTGCTCCGGGCCGCGTCGAGCACCGCGTCGACCGACGGATCGCAGTAGTTCGACACGTTGAAGCCTCCCTCGCACGTGTAGTCCGCGGTCAGGAAGGCGATCGGATCGGCGACGTCGGTCAGGTGGTTTCGCGACATCAGGAACAGGTCGAAGTTGCCGGCGTAGAGGTCCTTCTCGATGCCCCCCCAGTTGCTCGTCCGGATCTCGGCCTTGACCCCGATCTGCTGGAGCTGCGCCTGGATCACCGCCGCGAGGTCCGGCAACTCGGCGCGTTCGGTGTAGGCGAGCAGGCTGAGATTGAGCGCTCCGGCGTCGATGCCGGCTTCGGCGAGCAGGCTCTTCGCACGCTCGGGGTCGTACGCCGCGACGGTTGCGCCGGCCGGCGCCCAGGGTTCGTTCGGCGCGAACGGGCCGACCGCGGGCCGGGCCGAGCCTTCGTAGATGGTGGCCGCGATCGCCTCCACGTCGATGGCGCTCTGCACCGCCCGGCGCGCGTTCACGTTGTCGAAGGGCGGCCTCTCGTTGTTGAGGTACAGACCGTTGGTGCGGGCGGTCTCGATCGCCATCACGTTCACGCCCTCGACCGTCTTCATCTTCTCGAGCGTCGACACGGGGATGATGCGCGAGATGTGGGCCTCTCCGGTCTGGACCTGCGTCGCCCGCACGCCGCCGTCGGGGATGAACCTGAACTCCGCCCCCTGCAACCGCACGTCTCCCCCCCAGTAGTCGGCGTTGCGCTCGAGCCGCAGGGCCTGCTCGGGCAGGTGCTCGACGATCCTGAACGGTCCGGTGCAGGTTCCGATCGGGTCGATCTGCTCGCCCGCGTACGCGGCCGGGGCGAGAATGCCGGTATTGGGCGCGGCCAGCCGGTGGGGCAGGAGGACGCTCGGCTTCGGCGTCGTGATGCGCACCGTCATGTCACCGGTCGCGGCGACCGACGCGACGACCTTGGGCGAGAATGCGCGCGCCGGTGCGTCCGTGCTCAGCACGTGGTTCAGCGCGCCGGCGACCGCGGCCGCGTCGAGCGACTCGCCGTTCTGGAACTGCACGCCCTCGCGGATGGTGACGTCCCACTCGGTGGGGGAGACCTGCTCCCAGCCCGTGGCCAGCGCCGGCACGAGGGCCCCGTCGAAGTCGAGGCGCGCCAGCCCCTCCAGGCACCCGGCCTTGGTCAGCGTGAAGGAGTCGTCGGTCTCCATCGCCCAGCCGGCGGTCGGCGGGAACGCATCCGCGATGATGAGCTTTCCGCCCGCCGCGAACGCGGGACTGCCGAATGCGACCAGCGCCGCGAGCAGTCCCGTCAGGACGCCGCGCGCGAACTTCATGGCTTCGTGGTTCATGTCTTCCTCCGCAGGAACTTGGCTGCTCTTCGATTGCCTTGGTGAGAGTGATTCGGAACCGGGCATCCGTGCGAACCGCGCCTTTCATCCACTGTTCGGCGGAGGTTCGACGGGAGAGACACTATTTCGTAGACATTAGGATTGTCAACAATTTGGTCGCAATCGCGCGGGGCGCCGGAGCCGGCGGCCCGGCTTGCGCATTCGCGGTCGGTTTACCGGGAGAATACGCTCATGAGGAGCAGTGCCCCCGGGAGCGATTGAAGACTCCAGCGTCGCGAAGCGGCGTCCCCTGGGAGCGCGGGCTTCCAGCCCGCCCGGGCCGAAGGCCCGCGATTGTCCATGCGGGCAAGATGCCCGCACTCCCAGGAACCGCCCGAGCGTACTTTCGCGGCAACCCGCACGGTCGGGCCGACCCCCGCGGGATGAAAGACTCCGGCGTCGCGAAGCGCCCTGCCCGCGGGACACCGTCGCGTCAGCCCATCGGCACGTCGAGAAACGCGACGAAGGACACGAGCCCCACCAGGGTCACGAACGTCGCCCCGGCATAGTTCATCGTGTTGCGAAGCGCCGCCACGCCCCGGCTGCCGCCGGAGCTCTCCACCACCCGCATGGCGGTCTGTCTTGCGAGAATCGCGCCGACCCCCAGCACGCAGATGCACAGGCCGATGCCGAGCGACATCGCCCCCACGAGCAGGAAGCCCGGGTAGATCATGTCGTTGGCGACGGCGTACAGCATGATCAGCACCGCCCCCGGGCACGGGACCATGCCGGCGGCCAGGGCCAGGATGCCGCCTTCGAGACTGCCGTGGCTGTGCCCGTGGCCGTGGATGTGCCCGTGGCCTTGGCTGTGCTCATGGCCATGACTGTGCCCATGGCCGTGACTGTGCCCGTGGCCGTGGCCGTGGCTGTGCTCATGGCCGTGACTGTGCCCATGGCCGGCCCCTCCGTCGGCAGCCGGAGCCGTCGACATCCGCACCGCCTGGTACAGCATGTACACGCCGATGCCGACGATGATCAGGAAGCTGGCGGCGCGCACGCCCGGCACCTCGGAGAGCCCGATTCCGAAGCCGGCCTGGAGCACGGCGTCCGCCAGCCAC
>JAJEEA010000441.1 GCA_022821235.1 Vicinamibacteria bacterium | reverse complement strand
TAGTTCGCCCGCACCTCGTAGCTGTGTTCCCGCGGCGCATAGTTGCGCTGCAGGAAGCCCGCCGCGGTCAACTGCCGCAGCGTCCCCTGGGCGGTCCTGCTCGATCTGATGCTGCCCGGCGCCGACGGCATCGAGCTCATGCGCACCGTGCCCGAGCTCGCCGACGTGCCGGTCATCTTCATCTCCGCCTACGGGCGCGACGAGACCGTCGCGCGGGCGCTCGAGGAGGGCGCCGCCGACTACCTGGTCAAGCCCTTCTCGCCGACCGAGCTCACCGCGCGGATCGAGGCGGCGCTTCGCAAGCGGGCGGGGCCGGCCACCTTCGCCCTCGGCGCGCTCGCCATCGACTACGGGGCGCGGCGGGTGAGCGTGGGCGGGCGCGCGTTGCGCCTCACCGCCACCGAGTACGAGCTGCTGCGCCTGCTCACGGTGCACGCGGGCCAGGTCCTGACCTACGAGGTGCTGATCCGGCGGCTGTGGAGCGAGTCCGAGCCGGGCGATCCGGACCGCGTGCGCACCTTCGTCAAGCAGCTCCGGCGCAAGCTCGGCGACGATCCGGCCCGCCCGGCCTACATCTTCAACGAGCGCCGCGTCGGCTACCTCGTGCCGGCGCCGGACGTGTAGCGCGGGGTCCCGCGAAGCCGGCTTCTCGCCGGAACCGCTCCCGGGAATGTACGGTGCCGGAGACCGCCGGCGGCCGCTCGGGCCGGCCGCCGCCGGTTCCGCCCCGCCCCCTCACGGTCGCCCCGCTCCCGGCAGCGCGACCGTCGCGCGCAATCCGCCTTCCGCGCGGTTCTCCAGGCGAATGTCTCCGCCGTGACCGCGCACGATGCCGCGCGCGATGGCGAGCCCGAGGCCGCTGCCTCCGGTGTCGCGGCTGCGCGACGTCTCGAGCCGCACGAAGGGCTCGAACACCCGCTCGAGCTCCGCCTCCGGGATCCCCGGGCCCTCGTCCTCGACGACGACGCGGGTCTCCTCATCGTCCCGCTCGACATGCGCCGCCGCCCGTCCGCCGTAGGCGGCCGCGTTCTCAAGGAGGTTGCGCAGTGCCCGGCGCAGCGCGGCCGGCCGGCAGGCAACCAGCACCCGGCCGGAGTCCGCCACATCAAAGTCATGCCCGAGCTCCGCGAGATCGGCGGCGACGCTGTCGAGGAGCGCATGGAGGTCCACCATTCGCGTCTCGTCCCGTTGCATGTCCTCGCGGATGAAGGCGAGCGCGTCCTCGGTCATGCGCTGCATCTCGTCGAGCGCGGCGAGGATCTTCGCCTTCGTCTCGGTGTCCTCGACGAACTCGGCGTGAAGCCGCAGGCTCGTGATCGGGGTCCTGAGATCGTGCGAGACCGCAGCCAGCATCGCCGTGCGGTCGCGGACGTAGCGGTCGAGCCGTGCGCGCATGAGGTTGAACGCGCGCACCGTCTCGCGGGTCTCCACCGGCCCCGCCTCGGAGAGATCCTCCACCGCCTCGCCCCGGCCGAAACGCCCGGCCGCCGCCGCCAGGCCGCGCATCGGCTTCGCGATGCGCCGTCCCGTCAGCACCGCCACCGCGGCGATGCCGAGCGCCGAGAGCAGGAAGGTCAGCACGAAGGCCGCGCCCCAGGCCGGCGCCCCGGGCGGCGGTCCCACCGCGGCGTTCAGCCAGCGCCCACCCCGAAGGGCGACGGAGGCCGTGAACCAGTCGAGCTCCCAGTGTTCGTGGTCGTGATCCTCGTCCCCGTCGTCGTCATCGTCGTGATCGTGGTGGTCGTCCCGGTCATCGTCGTCGTCCAGGTACCGGGTCCGGAGCGGCGCCACCCGGACCCGCTCCGGCGCGACGCCCAGGGCGGCGGAGAGGTCGCGGGCGATGGCGGCGGCCCGCTCCCCGGCGCCCGTCTCGCCCACCACGGGCTCACCGGTCAGCGAGAACCGCGCGAGCTCCGTGCTCGCCGCCGCAATGACCGAAGCGTGCAGCCCGGGCGGCGTGTCCCCGAGCAGCCGCGCCACCGTCGCGGTGCGCGCGACGGCGTTGTCCCGGTGCGCATCGCGCAGCGCCTCGATGCGCTCCCAGGCGAAGAGCGCAACGGCCGCTCCTTGCGCGAGCGCGAGGGCGAGCAGCAGCAGCAGCGTGAGCTGGCCCGCGAGGCTCTTCGGCGCGAGTCTCATCCGCGGTCCACGTCGCCGGTGAACCGGTAGCCGCCGCCCCACACGGTGACGATCAGCGCAGGGCTCTTCGGGTCGCGCTCGATCTTGCGCCGCAGCCGGCTCACCTGGTTGTCGACCGCGCGGTCGAACGGCGCCGCGCCCCGGCCCCGGGTCAGGTCGAGCAACTGGTCGCGCGAGAGCACCATTCCGGGGCGCTCCAGCAGCGCCACCAGCAGCCGGAGCTCGCCCGAGGAGAGCGGCGTCACCACCCCCGCCCCGTCGATGAGCTCGCGCCGGCCGGCATCGAGCGACCAGCGGTCGAACCGGTAGGTCCCGGCCGGCAGCGGCTCCCGGTCGGGCGGGAGGCTCCGCGCACGCCGGAGCACCGCCTTGATGCGCGCGAGCAGCTCGCGGGGGCTGAACGGCTTGGCGACGTAGTCGTCGGCGCCGACCTCGAGGCCCACGATGCGGTCCGTCTCCTCGCCCATGGCGGTCAGCAGGATGACCGGGATGCGGGTCGACTCGCGAAGGTGCCGGCAGAGCGCGAGACCGTCCTCGCCCGGCATCATGATGTCGAGGACCACGAGGTCGACCGCCGCGGCCTTGAGCGCACGGCGCGCGGCGGCCGCGCTCTCGGCCACGGTCACGCGCAACCCGTGGCGCTCCAGGTAGCGCGCCAGCGGCTCGCGGATCTCGCGGTGGTCGTCGACCACGAGTATGTGCGGGGTGGCGTCCATGGGCGGGAGATTACGCGCCTTCCCGCGGCCCGCACGAAAAGTTTGTAACAAGGTGTGTCAGTCCGGCGCTCCGACACCGCGAGCGACACTTCAGCCCCTTCCCCGGCAAGGTTCTGCGACACCCCGCGCCCATAGTCCCCTCACCCATCGACACCCGATGGGCAAACCGACAGAGGACACGACCGATGAAAACGAAGACGAAGACACTGACCGCCCTCGCCGTCGCCGCCGCCCTCGGCGGCACCGCGCTCGCCGGCGCGAGCTACGCCGGTCACCGCGGCGGCGGCCACGGCCTGGGGTTCCTCGACACGGGGCAGCTCGCGGCCTCGGCGATGGAGATGTTCGATTCCATCGACGCCGACGGCGACGGCACGCTCACCCAGGCCGAGATCGACAGGGCGCGCAACGACCGCCACGCGGCGCACGACGCCGACGGCGACGGGAACCTGAGCCTCGAGGAGTTCGCCGGGCTCTGGCACGAGACGACCCGCCCGCTCACCGTGCGCGCCTTCCAGATGCTCGACACCGACGGCGACGCGGTGGTCACCCGCGCCGAGTACGACCGCCCGCTTGCCGGCATCGTCGAGCGGCTCGACCGCGACCGCGACGGCGGTCTCTCGCTGCGCGACCACCGGCACGACGACGACGACGGCCGCGGCGGCTGGTGGGACGACGACTGACCTCGTCCCGGCGGGATCCCGGCGAAGGCCCGCTCCCCGCGGGCCCCGGCCGGGATGTCCCGGCGCTGCGGGCGCCGTCCGGCGGGACGCGAAACACCAGCGGGCGGCGCACCGGGAACAGAACCGGATCCCCGACATCAAACATCCTGATCGACGCGGGCGGCCAGGGCCCCGGCCCCGCGGCCCGGACGGAGGAGCATGACGATGACCGAAGAACGCTACCACCTCTCCGCGCGCCTGATGCACTGGCTCATGGCGCTCGGGTTCGTCTTCATGTGGGGCTGCGGCTACGCGATGACGACGCTGGTCGAGGAGGACTCGCCGCTGGAAGAGTTCCTGTTCGACCTGCACATCTCGGTCTGGGTGACGCTGCTCGCCCTGCTCGTCGCACGCATCGCAATCCGCCTGATCCGCAAGCCGCCGCCGCTCCCGGCCTCGATCCGGGGGCTGGAGCGCACCGCCGCGCATCTCGGCCACGCCGCGCTGTACGCGCTTCCCGCGCTGGTGATCGCCGTGGGCTGGGCGGAGACCAACTTCGGCGGCCATGGCGTGCAGTGGTTCGGCGTCGAGATGCCGCGAGTCTTCCCCGAGACCGGGGAGGCGCTCCAGGACCTCTCCGCGGACGTGCACAAGTGGCTCGCCTACACGATGCTGGCGGTCGCCGCCGGCCACGTCGCGGCGGCGTTCAAGCATCGCTGGCTCGACGGCCACGACGTCATCGGCCGCATGACCTTCGGCGGCCGGTAGGGGGACGGCGTTGCGGCGCCGGGGGCGCGCAGGGCCCGCGCCGCGCCCCGGAGAGCGCCCGCAGGGGCCGGACGGGGACGGGGACGGGAAGCGGGTCCTCACCGCACGCGAGGAGCACGGGGCGACACGCGAACGCCAGCGGCGGCACGAGCGGGCGTTGCGAACGCAACGACGCGAGGCGCCGCCCCTGCGGCCGGCATCGCGAGGTCCGGACCG
>JAJEEA010000358.1 GCA_022821235.1 Vicinamibacteria bacterium | reverse complement strand
GGGCCCGGGCGCCGCGCCCCCGCCGCGCGGCCGCCGCACGCCCGGACGAACCCCGGGCCGGCCCCGGGCGACGCCGTCGGCCGACTTCTGCTGGTACTGCAACAAGCCCCTCCCCCCCCGCGCCGCGCGCTGTCCGTTCTGCCGCGAACCCCAGTAGTCGCCGCGGAACGGTGCGGACGACCGGCGGGTCGGTCGGGCGCCCGGCGGAGCCGGCCCGCGGCGGGACTCGGGTTGCGCCGAGTTGCGCCGGCCCGGTCCGTGACACTACACTGAACGGGTACAAATAGATGATTCGGCGGCAGATGGGCGGGTCTTCGCGATGAGCTTCGGCAGCGGCAAGATCTGGATGAACGGCAGGTTCGTGGACTGGGCGGACGCCCGGATCCACATCGGCGCTCACGTCGTCCATTACGGGAGCGGCGTGTTCGAGGGCATCCGGTGCTACGACACGCCGGCCGGGTCGGTCGTCTTCCGGCTCGACGCCCACCTGCGCCGCTTCTACGACTCGGCGAAGGTGTACCGGATGCCCCCCGAGATCGACCGGCCCGCCTTCCGCGAGGCGGTGCTCGAGACCATCCGGGTCAACGGCTACGCCGCCTGCTACATCCGCCCGCTGCTCTACCGGGGCTACAACAGCCTCGGCGTCAACCCGTTCAACTGCCCGGTCGAAGCGGCCATCCTCACCTGGGAGTGGGGGGCCTACCTCGGCGAGGACGCCCTGGAGAAGGGCGTCGACGTGCAGATCAGCTCGTGGGCCCGGCCCGCGCCGAACACGTTCCCGGCGATGGCCAAGTCCACCGCGAACTACGCCAACTCGCAGCTCATCAAGATGGAGGCGACGCTGAACGGCTACGACGAGGCGATCGCCCTCGACCCGTCGGGGCTCGTCAGCGAGGGCAGCGGCCAGAACATCTTCGTGATTCGGGACGGCGTCATCGTCACGCCGCCGATGGGCGGGTCGGTGCTCCCCGGCATCACGCGCGACGTCATCATGACGCTGGCCCGCGACCTCGGGACGCCGGTGGTGGAACAGCCGGTGCCGCGCGAGATGCTGTACATCGCCGACGAGGTCTTCTTCACCGGCACCGCGGCGGAGATCTCGCCGATCCGCAGCATCGACAAGATCACCATCGGCGACGGCGCCCGCGGGCCGGTCACCGCGGCCATCCAGCGCCGGTTCTTCGACGTCGTCGACGGCCGCGTCGGCGATGCCCACGAGTGGCTCACCCCCGTGCACCACGTGGCCGAGCCGGTCGCCGCCGCCAGGACCTCCTGACCGCGAACATGGCCCCGGCGAGCGGCTGCCATGACGTCGCCCTGCGACTCCTCGCCGGCCGCGACCTCACGACGTCGCAGCTTCGCGAGCGGCTGCTCCGGCGCGAGCTTCCCGCCGACGAGATCGACCGCACCCTCGACCGCCTGACCCGCGCCGGCCTGCTCGACGACGCCCGGGCCGCCGTCGCCCACGCGCGCCGCGCGGTCAACGTCAAGCTCCGGGGCCGGCGCCGCGCGCGCCGGGAGCTCGAGGCGCTCGGCATCGACCCGCCGGTCGCCGAGCGGGTCCTCGCCATGGTGTTCGACGAGGTCGACGAGGCCGCGGTGCTCGAACGCGCGATCGCCCGGCGGGTCCGGGGCCCGGTCCGCACGCGGGCCGAGCTGCGCCGGCTGCACCAGGCCCTGGTCCGGCAGGGGTTCGCGCGCGACCAGGTGGCCGCCGCCCTCCTCGCGCGGGCCGGGGACGACGCCGCACTTGTGGAAGAATAGCCGCATGACGTCCAGCAGGATTCGCCAGAGCTTCCTCGACTATTTCGCCGGCGAGGGCCACGAGATCGTCCGCAGCTCGTCGCTGGTGCCCGCCGACGACCCGACGCTGCTGTTCACCAACGCGGGCATGAACCAGTTCAAGGACCTCTTCCTCGGCCGCGAGCAGCGCGCCTACAGGCGGGCGACGACGTCGCAGAAGTGCATGCGGGTCAGCGGGAAGCACAACGATCTCGACAACGTCGGGCCGTCCCGGCGTCACCACACCTTCTTCGAGATGCTCGGGAACTTCTCGTTCGGCGACTACTTCAAGGACGACGCCATCCCGTTCGCGTGGACGCTGCTGACCGAGGTGTGGCAACTGCCGCCGGACCGGCTGCACCCGACCGTCTTCAGGGGCGAGGCCGGCATTCCGCGCGACGACGAGGCGCACGCCATCTGGAACCGCCTCGTCCCGTCCGACCGCATCGTCGAGATGGGCATCGAGGACAACTTCTGGGCGATGGGCGACACCGGGCCCTGCGGCCGCTGCTCCGAGGTCCACTACCAGCGCGGAGACCACGTCCCCTGCGACGAGCCCGCGTGCCGGGGCATCGACTGCAGTTGCGAGCGCTACGTCGAGATCTGGAACAACGTCTTCATGGAGTTCGACCGCGACGCCGGCGGGAAGCTCACGCCGCTGCCCGCCGCGTCCATCGACACCGGCATGGGGCTGGAGCGCATCGTCGCGATCATCCAGGACAAGACCTCGAACTACGACACCGACCTGTTCACGCCGCTGCTGCGCGCCATCGGCGAGGAGACCGGCCGCGCCTACGGCCCCCTCGCGCCGGGCGGCGCGGCGGGCCCCGACGACGTCTCGATACGGGTCGTCGCCGACCACCTGCGCGCGATGACCTTCCTCATCGGCGACGGCGTCATGCCCTCGAACGAGTGGCGCGGCTACGTGCTGCGCAAGATCATGCGGCGCGCGATGCGGCACGGGAAGAAGCTGGACATGACCCGCCCCTTCCTGCACCGCCTCGTGGACGTCGTCGCCCGCGAGATGGGCGACGCGTACCCCGAGCTCCGCACCGGCCGGGAGACGATCGCGGGCGTGGTGAGGGCCGAGGAGGACCGGTTCGACGCGGTCCTGACCGACGGGCTGCCCCGCCTCGAGGCGGCGCTGACGAGGGCCGACGGAGGCGGGTTGGCCGGGGAGGACATCTTCCGGCTCTACGACACCTACGGGCTGCCGCTGGACTTCATCGAGGACTTGGCCGCCGAACGGGGCGTGACCGTGGACCGCGGCGGCTTCGAGCGGTGCCTGGAGGCCCAGCGCACGCAGTCTCGGGCGGGCACGCGGTTCTCGGCGGACGCGGGGTCGGTCGGGTTCACGTTCACGACCGGCACGCCCGGCGCTACCGTCGACCGCGCCGGCGAGGCGGACTCGTCCCCGGTTCACGCCGCGTCCGAGGTATCGGTCGCCCACGCCCCCGATCGGTTCGAGGGGTACGCCACCACCCGGATCGACCGGGCCGAGATACTGGGACTGTTCGACCACGAGCGCACCGAGGTCTCCGAGCTCGGCCCCGGCACGTCGGGCTACGTGGTGCTCGATCGCACGCCGTTCTACCTCGAGGCCGGCGGACAGGTTTCGGACACCGGACGCCTGACGGCGGCCGGCGACGCCGTCGTGGCCGAGGTCGACGGCCTCGAGCGCGTCGCCCCCGGCGGACCGCGCGCGCACCACGTACAGGTCGGGCGAGAGCGTTTGCGGATCGGCGAACGGGTGACCGCGGCCGTCGACGCGGAGCGCCGAGACGCCATCCGGCGGAACCACACCGCCACCCACCTGCTCCACGCCGCGCTCCGCGAGCACCTCGGCGCGCACGTCAAGCAGGCCGGCTCGCTCGTCGCGCCGGACCGGCTGCGGTTCGACTTCGCCCACGGCGGACCGGTCGTCCCCGAGACGCTGGACGCCATCGAACGGACGGTCAACGCCGGCGTCTACGCCAACCACGCGGTGGAAACGGAAGTCCGGTCGACACAGGAAGCGATCGAGGCCGGGGCCATGGCCCTCTTCGGCGAGAAGTACGGCGACTCGGTTCGGGTGGTCTCGGTGCCCGGCGTCAGCATGGAGCTGTGCGGGGGCACCCACTGCCGGGCCACCGGCGACATCGGCCTGTTCGCGGTGACCCAGGAGACCGGCGTCGCGGCGGGCGTGCGCCGCATCGAAGCGGTGACCGGCGAGGGCGCGGTCGCCCACGTGCAGGGCCAACGCCGGTCGGCCGGCGCCGTCCTCGAGGCGTTGGGGGTCTCCGGCGACCGCGCGGTGGACACCGTCAAGCGGCTCCAGGCCGAGGCCCGGCGGCTCGCCCGCGAGCTCGACCAGTTGAAGATGAAGGCGGCCCTCGGCGGACCCGCAGAATCGCAGGGAGACGACTCGGTGTCCATCGGCGACGCCCGGTTCATCGCGAGGCGGGTCGGCGGGCTGGAGAAGGGCGCGCTACGCGGCCTCGCCGACACGCTCCGCGACCGCCTGGGGCGCGGCGTGGTGCTGCTCGTCAACGACAACGACGGCAAGGTCGGCCTGATCGTCTCCGTGAGCAAGGACCTCACGGACCGGGTGCACGCCGGGAAGGTGGTGAAGGCGATAGCCCCCATCGTCGGGGGGGGCGGGGGCGGCCGCCCCGACTTCGCCGAGGCGGGCGGCCGCGAGCCGGCCCGCATCGACGCGCTCCTGACCGAGAGCCGGCGCGTCGTGGGCCGGATGCTCGGCGAGGAGTCCGCCGCGTAGGAGCCGGCCCCCTGTAACGGCGCCGACTCCTGGAGGATTGGTTGGGCGCCGGGTGGAGCCGAAGGCGACGATTGGCGGGCCAGGAGTCGGCCCCCTGTAACGGCGCCTGGAGGGTTGGTTGGGCGCCAAGCGGAGCCGAAGGCGACGATTGGCGGGCCAGGAGACCGCACCGCCGGACATGACCTCATCGACGCGCGCTCGCCCCGGGGGCGAACCGGAGGGCGGGGACGCCCCCCCGAAACGGATCCGGCTGGATGTCTGGCTGGACGTCGCGTGCCTGTTCAAGACCCGCTCCGAGGCCCAGCGCGCCTGCCGCGGGGGCAAGGTCGACGTCAACGACCAGAGGGCGAAGCCGCACCGCACCGTCCAGGTCGGCGACCGGCTCGCGATCACCCGGACGCAGGGCCGGAAGCAGCTCGTCGTGGTGCGGTTGGCGGCCGAGCACCATCTCCCCAAGGCGCAAGCGAGAACGCTGTACGAGGACGTCACCCCGCCCCTCACCGAGGCCGAGCGGGAGATGCGCCGCCTGGGTCACGACCCCGGTCCTCCGGCCCGCCCGCGGGGCGCGAAGGCCCCCGACGCGCGTGACCGCCGCGCCCTGCGACGTCTGAAGCGCGGCTGACGGCGCCATGGAGGGCGGCTGACGGTGCTATACTGTCACGTTTCCGGAATCGTCGCGGAACGGAAAGGAATGCGCACGACTTGGCCAATCACAAGCACACGCTGAAGGCGCACAAGCAGAACCTCGTGCGCCGGGCCCGCAACCGCGCGCTGCGGACCCGGCTCCGGGGGGCCCTCAAGTCCCTGCGGTCGACCATCGATCAGGGCGACGTCGCGGGAGCCCGCTCGGCGTTCAGCGGCACGGTGTCGCTCATCGACCGGATGTCCGCCAAGGGAATCATCCACGACAACACCGCCGCCCGCTACAAGTCCCGGCTCGCCCGCCGCCTCGCCGCGGCCGCGGAATAGGCTCCGCCGCCCCACCCCACCCCGGCCCCGGGGGCCCGCTGGCGCGGCTCGCCGCTCCGCGCTGCCGGATCGGCGCCTCCGGGCCGATGGTCGTGCGCCCGCCGTCAAGCGTCGCAGAGCTCCTCGACGAGCCGCTCCAGCAGCACGCGGTGGTCGCCGGCCGAGGTCTTGAGGTCGAGGTCGGTACGGTGGAGCGACTCCACGGCGGCGGCGATGCGGTGGTTCGGCATCCTGGTCCGCACGACCCACGCCAGTTGTCCCAGGACCATGTAGGGGGCCGCGCCCGACTCGACGATCAGGGCGAGCTCCCTGAGCGCCGTTGCGGTCTGCCCGCGTTCGATGGCCCTCGCCACCGCCCAGTCGTCGTGGGCCGCCGCGGGCCCCGCCACCATCCTCGCGTCGTCGAGGCTGACGGCCCCCGCGTCGCCGACGAACAGCAGCAGCCGCTCGACCTCGCCGCGCAGGCGGGGCAGGTCGGGTCCGGCCCGCGCGGCCACGAGACGCACCGCGGCCGCGTCGATGGAACGGCCCGCCGCCGACACCCGCCGCCGCACCCAGCGCTCCGCGTCGGCCACCGAGGCCAGCTCGTCACCCGTCACCTGCGTGGCCGCATCCAGCAGGCGTGCGGTGGTGCGGCGGCGCCGGTCGAGGCCGGACGCCACCAGCACCAGACACGCGTGCGGATAGGGGCTCGCGAGGTAGTCCTCGAACGCCGCGAGGTCCGCGGCGGCGGCCCGGCTCTCGCGCTTCGGCGCCAGGCAGCGCTCGGCGCGCCGAACGATGACGATGCGCCGGGGCGCCATCATCGGCAGGGTCGCGGCCGCCTCGACCACCTGCCGCAGCGTGGCCTCGGCGCCGTCGAGCCGCTCCACGTTGAACGCCCGCAGGCCCTCGTCGACGGCCTGCGCAAACGCGTCGGCCAGCTCGGCCTTCTCGAGATCGTCGTCGCCCAGCACCAGGTAGACGGGTGCGAGGTCGCCGGCGGCGATCTGCTTCAACGCCTCGGCGGGCGTCATCGCGGGCATGGCGGCGGCGTGCGCGCGCTCATCGAGGCCGGCGCCGGCGGGCGGCCAATCGCCGCTTCCGTCAGAACGCCTCGAGGATCGAGCTGACCACGGTGCTGGCGAAGTCGCGGGCCACCCGCTGAACGGCGTTCGACTGCTGGCCGAAGAAGAGGTTCGCGTCTACCCGCCCACCGCCGGCCGAGGCCACGTCGTACTCGTCGCTGAACGAGAGCGACGGGTTCTCCCACAGCACCTCGTCCGTCGTCAGGTCGCGGAACTCGATGTCCGCCTCCACCGTGAGTATGTAGCGTGACGCCTGCTGCTGGGCGCTGAACGACGCGGGGGCGAGCCTGACCCGGCTGATGGTGCCGGTGAGCAGGGCGTCCACCCCGGTCTCGGCCGCCACCACCCGGTAGCGGCCTCGCCCGATGAACTCGGAGCGCACCTGCTGGGTCAGGGACTGCTCGATCTCGAACACGGTGGTGTTGTTCTGGAACAGCGGCACGCCGATGGTCTGGATGTAGTCGGGCAGGAACGTCCCCTGCCCCGCCAGGGCATAGCCGCAGCCGCTGCAGAGCGCGGCCGTACCCAGCACCCCCAGCAGCCTCGCGAGCACCCTTCGCGTCATGGCGCCACCTCCCCTTCCTGCCCCGGCCCGGAGAGCGTCGCCCGCGGCTCCGCTCGCCGCCCAACCAACCCTCCAGCAGTCCGCGCCGTTCTACGGCGCGCACTGCTGGCCCGGCCATCGTCGCCCGCGGCTCCGCCGGGCGCCAATCGATCCTACAGGAGTCGGTGCCGTTCCACGGCGCAGGCTCCCAGCCCGCCATCGTCGGCCTACGGCGCCGCCGGGCGCACAGCCGATCCTACAGGGGTCGGCGCCGTTCCACGGCGCAGATCCCTGGTGTCGAGCCCGTCACCGGGCAACCACGTTCACGAGCTTGCCGCGCACCACCACCACCCGGGCGATCCGGCGCCCCGCGGTGTGCGCCTGGACCGCGGACTCGGCCAGCGCCGCCGTCCGCAGCTCCTCTTCGCCGACGTCGGCCGGGACCGTCAGGCGGGCGCGCAGCTTTCCGTTCACCTGCACCGGCACCACGATCTCGTCCGCCTTCGCCACCGCCGGGTCGAACTCGGGCCACCCCGCCGCGCGCAGGCCCCCGGCGTGCCCGAGCCGCTCCCACAGCTCCTCGCAGAGGTGCGGGGTGAACGGCGACAGCATGAGGACCAGGGCCTCCACGGCCTCCCGGAGCACGGCGGCGGTCGCGGGCGGCAGGGCCTCGGCCCCGGCCCCCGCCGCGGGCGGCTGCCCGAGCTTCACCCCGTGTCCGTCGCAGAACGCGTACAGCTCGTTCACCAGCTCCATCAGGGCGGACACCGCGGTGTTCAGGTGCGCCCGGGGATCGAGGTCGCCCGAGACGCGGCGGACCGTGTCGTGGGTCTTGCGCCGCAGGCCGCGGTGCGGCGGATCGAGCGCGCCTCCCTCGATCACGTCCCGGGGGGCGCCCCCCAGCGCGGGGGCGGCGCGGGTGACGAGGCGCCACACGCGGGTCAGGAAGCGGAAGCTCCCCTCGAGACCCGAGTCGGTCCACTCGATCTCCTTCTCGGGCGGCGCGACGAACGTCTCGTAGAGCCGCAGGGCATCGGCCCCGAAGGTGGAGATCATCTCGTCGGGGTCGACGACGTTGCCCTTCGACTTCGACATCACCGCGCCGTCTCGCAGCACCATCCCCTGGGTCAGGAGCCGCGTGAACGGCTCGTCGTGGTCGACCATCCCGAGGTCCTTGAACACCCGGCAGAAGAACCGCGAGTAGATCAGGTGCAGGATGGCGTGCTCGACGCCGCCGATGTAGAAGTCGACCGGCCCCCAGTAGCGGACCGCCGCGGGGTCGAAGGCCCGCTCGTCGTTGGCCGGATCGCAGTAGCGGTAGAAGTACCACGACGAGTCCACGAACGTGTCCATCGTGTCGGTCTCGCGGCGCGCCGGCCGCCCGCACGACGGACACGTGGTGTCGACGAACTCGGGAATCTGCGCGAGGGGCGAGTCGCCCCGCCCGCTGAACTCGGCCACCCTCGGCAGCTCGACCGGGAGGTCCTCGTCGGGCACCGGCTGCAGGCCGCAGGCCCCGCAGTGGATGATCGGGATCGGCGTGCCCCAGTACCGCTGGCGCGAGATGCCCCAGTCCTTGAGGCGGAACTGCACGGCCGCGCGCCCGAAACCCCGGTCCTCGGCCGCCTGGGCCATCTCCGCGGGGGCGTCCGCGGTGGACCGCCCGGTGAACTCGCCGGACCCGACCAGCACCCCCGGCCCCGCGTAGGCGGCGTCCATCGTCGCCCCGTCGAGGGGCGCGCCGCCACCGGCGCCCTCGGGCTGGATGACGACGTCGACCGGCAGGCCGTACTTGCGCGCGAACTCGAAGTCGCGCTGGTCGTGGGCGGGCACCGCCATCACCGCGCCGGTGCCGTACTCGGCCAGCACGAAGTTGGCGATCCAGATGGGCACCGGCCGGCCCGTGAAGGGATTGATGCAGCGGCGCCCGGTGTCGATGCCCTCCTTCTCGACGGCCCCGGTGAGGCGGTCGGTCCGGTCGAGCGCCCGGAACGCCTGCACCCGCTTCTGCAGCCCGGCGGGGTCCCGGGCCTCGTCGACGAAGCGGGACACCAGCGGATGCTCGGGCGCCAGCAGGACGAAGGTCGCCCCGAAGATGGTGTCGATTCGCGTCGTGAAGACCTCGATATCGGCCCCCGCGTCCCCGCCGGCCGGCGCCGCCGGCCCCGCCGGCTCGACCGCGAACCGGACCCGCGCCCCCGCCGAGCGCCCGATCCAGTTCCGCTGCATCGTCAGCACCTTGGCCGGCCAATCGTCGAGCCGCCCGATGCCGTCGAGGAGGCCGTCGGCGTACTCGGTGATGCGCAGGAACCACTGGTCGAGGTCGCGCGGCTCGACCGCGTACCCGCAGCGCCAGCACCCCCCGTCGACCACCTGCTCGTTGGCGAGCACGGTGGCGCAATCGGGGCACCAGTTCACCGTCGACCGGCGGCGGTAGGCGAGGCCGCGCTCGAACATCCGCAGGAACAGCCACTGGTTCCACCGGTAGTAGGCGGCCTCGCACGTCGCGAGCTCGCGCTCCCAGGCATAGCTGATGCCGAGGCGCTGGAGCTGCCCCTTCATGTGGGCGATGTTGTCGAGGGTCCAGGTCTCGGGGTGCGAGCGGTTCTTGATGGCGGCGTTCTCCGCCGGCAGCCCGAAGGCGTCCCAGCCGAACGGATGCAGGACGTTGAAGCCCCGCATGCGCTTCATGCGGGCGATGACGTCCCCGATCATGTAGTTGCGGACGTGTCCGACGTGGGCGTGCCCCGACGGATAGGCGAACATGACGAGGCAGTAGTACTTGGGACGCCCCGGATCCTCGGTCACCTCGAAGGCGCGCTCGTCGGCCCAGCGCCGCTGCCACTTCTTCTCGATGGCCTGCGGATCGTAGTCGGACACGGTGTGCAGCTTGGTTGGATGCGAGTCGGACCCGTGCGGAACGGGCGGTCGACACGATTATAGCAAGCCGGCGCCGGCCGGATGGCGCCCGCCGGGACGACACCGCGGGCTGCAAGCGGCGTCCGGACAGACGTGCTCGCCTGCGGTGCGCGACCGAAGGACCCCACGCGCGTGTGGCCACCGCCGGCGAACCACAATCGGCGGAGCCGAGGCGGTCCCGCGGGGTGCAGCGCCGGTTCGAACCCGCGGGGAATCGGCGCGGCTATACGGGACTCTGCGCCGTAGAACGGCGCGGACTCCTGGTGCGGTGTCATGACCATGGGTTCGGGTGTGCGGCGTTGTGATTAGCCAACGATTGCCCGCTGCAAACCCATGTCCGTGTCCGAAGCCTGGGACGTGGCGCGCCACTAGCGCAGTTCGGCCCAGTATGGGGCGAGGGCCCGCCGCACCGCCGGAATCACCCCGTCGGCCCGGGTCGTGTCCCCGGCAATGGCGTCCGCCGGCGCCGGCGGTCCGGCCGCGAGGCGCGCCAGCGTCGAGTCGAGGCACGCTTCCAGCGCGCTCAGGTCGTACCCGCCCTCGGTCACCACCGCCAGCCGGCCCCCGCAGCAGCCCGCGGCGAGACGGTGGACGTGGTCGGTCATGGCGTCGTAGCCCGCCGTCGACACCTGCATGCCGCCCAGCGGGTCCCGCGCGTGGGCGTCGAATCCGGCCGACAGCAGGATGAGGTCGGGATCGAACCCGGCGACCACGGGCACGACCAGCTCGCGCATCGCCCGGTCGTAGTCGGCGTCCCCGCAGCCGGCCTCGAGCGGCACGTTCAGCGTGAAGCCGAGACCGCCGCCCCGGCCGACGTCGCCGGCCGCGCCCGTCCCCGGATAGAAGGGGTACTGGTGCAACGAGACGTACAGCACCGCGGGGTCCTCGTAGAACATCCACTGCGTGCCGTTCCCGTGGTGCACGTCGTAGTCGATGACCGCCACGCGGTCGAGCCCCGCCGCCCGCGCGGCCGCCGCCGCCACCGCGACGCTGTTGAACAGGCAGAAGCCCATCGCCCGGTCCGCCTCGGCGTGATGGCCCGGCGGCCGCACCAGGGCCATCGCGGGGGCGCCGTCGGCAAGGGTCGACTCGACGGCGGCGACGACGGCGCCAGCGGCCAGCAGCGCCACCTCGTACGAGGTGTCCGACGTGTAGGTGTCGGGGTCGAGGCGCAGGCGCCGCCCGGCCGTGTCCGCGATGCGGTCGACGTAGGCGGGCCGGTGCACCCGGCTCAGCTCCTCGCGGGTCGCGGCCCGCGGCGGCGTCAACGCGCCGCCCCCCTCGACCCACCGGCGGGCCACCGCCGCCATCACCTCGCCCCGGGCCGGCCGCTCGGGATGGCCGCTCGGCGGCTGGTGCTCGATGAACCGATTGCTGCCGATGAGAACCATGCGCGCCCTCTCCCTTCTCCCGCCGTGACCCGGCCTCACCCGCAACGCCCACGGGGCGCCGCAGCCGAGGTCACTCCGGAATCCCCGCGCCGGGGGGCGGCTCCGACGCCGGGCCCCCGATCGCGGAGGTCGATGGTCGTCGAGGTCCGGCGCGGCCTGGATCAGCCGGCCTTCGACGCCTCCCGCCGCCCGGGCACCACCCGCCGACCGCGGGACGGGTCCACAGCGCCGGACGATGACGGTCCGCATGGTACGACAGCCGCGGGCCCCGCACAAAGAGGCCGGGAACTTTCTGGCTTGAGTGCTCGTCTGGTTCAATATATGCTTCGTTCATGCTAATGTTACTTGACATCCAGAAGGAAGCTTGATAGCCTGTTGAATCAAGCGAGACGGAGACACCGAAATGCGCGTCGCGACGATTCACATCGGACCGCAGTCACCACCCAAGGAGGAGATCGCCATGTTGAGCATGACCCGTTGGAACCCGTTCGAGGAGCTCGGCACCTTGCACCGGGAGATGGACCGGGTGTTCGGCCGCTACGTCGGCGACGAGCCGGCGGCGGGGCCGGCCTGGACCCCGGCCACGGAGGTCCGCACCGGCGACGACGGCTGGACGGTGCGGATGGCGCTGCCGGGGATCGAGCCGAGCCAGGTCCACGTGGACCTGCACGGCGGCAGCCTCACCATCTCGGGCGAGCGGACCCGCACCGAGACGGGCGGCAACGGCTACGCGTCGGAGATCCGGTACGGCCGCTTCGAGCGCGCGTTCACCCTGCCCGCCAAGGTGGACGCCGAGAAGGTCAGCGCCCGCTACGAGAACGGCATGCTCGAGCTGACCCTGCCGCTGGCCGAGACCGCCAGGCCCCGCCGGATCGCGATCGGCGCGGCCGCGCCGGTCGACGCGGTGGCGGCCGAGGCCGTCGCCTCGTAAGCGGGCGCGCGGCCGGCTACGTCATGCCGCCCGGGGACAGGACAGTCCCCCGGGCGGCTTCGTTGTTTCCGGAGGGACACCTTGATGAGGAGAATCCAGGTAAACGAGTCGGACTTCGCCCCGCTCGACCGACCGGTCAGAGGGGAAGGCGGATTCCAGAATCTGCTGCGCAGAATCAGGGCAGGGTACGATCGTGCTACGGAGACGCTCGGAGATTTCCGCGCCTGACGCGGAACGGGTGATGCGGTACTCGGCCGACTACGGCGGCGGCGGATTCCAGGGCCGATTGGGGCCGCTGGCCATTGCGCTCGCCCAGCCGAGCGCAGAATGATCCAACACTTCAGCCGGCCCGCGTCCGGTAGAATGCCGCCATGCTTCGCTACCTGCTCTTCGCGTATCAGTTCAACCTCGACCGCGGCCGGGTGATGGTGAAGGACCTGTCGGACGAGCAGATGGTCTGGCAGCCCCACGGCGTCGTGAACCACCCCGCGTGGATCCTCGGCCACCTCGCCCTCTCGTCCGACGGCCTCGCGCGGCGGTACGGGCTCGAGTCGACGCTGCCGGCCGGGTGGAAGGACACGTTCGGGGCGGGGGGAATCCCGAGCGGCGCCGCCGACGACTTCCCCGGCCGGGACCGGATTCTCGACGAGCTCGCCGCGCAGCACGCGCGCGTGGCCGAGGTCGTCGGCGCGGCGGACCCGGCTATCTTCGAGACCCCGTTCCCCGACGAACGCCGCCGGCAGACCTTCCCCACCCTCGGCGACTACACCGCGTTCGTGATGACCACGCACGAGGGCAGCCACATCGGCCAGATCGCGGCGTGGCGCCGCGCCATGGGCCTCGGCTCGGCCACCGGCATCTGACCCCCGCTCGGCGAGTCGGACGTTCGTCGAGAACGAGTTGGAGGTGTGCGCGGGTCGAAGCCCACCGCGCGCCGAACCTTGGCCCCGGCGGGCCGGCCGGTCACGTCACCAGGATCCGACCGGCCGGTTCGAATGGTCGATCCGCTTGCCGGACACGCCGGACCGGCCCGCAGACTGGCCGCCTTCCGACAACCTTCGGCGCTCCGCGCCGGCCGGTGGCCCCACGACCCCGCGCGCCGAGCCGGCTTCTACGGCTCCAGGCTGGCCGTATACGCCACGATGTCCACGATGTCCTCCACCGTGAGGTCGGCCACCGCGGCGTCCATCAGGTCGGACCACGCGCCGTCGCGCACGCCGGTCTTCAGGTCCCAGAGCTGCCGCGCCATGTACGTCGGCGAGCGGCCGGCGAGGGCCGGCACCGGGCCGAGGCCGCGCAGGTCGGGGCCGTGGCAGACGGTGCACGCCACCGAGTTGTCGCCGCCCGTGAGCACGAGCCGGCGGCCCCGCCCCACCGCGCCCGACGGCACGTAGGCGATGAAACCCGACGAGTCGTCGCGCAGCTTGGTCAGCTTCAGGTCCACGGGGGTCTCGACCACCCGCGTGCCGATCGGCTCGACGGCGCCGCCCTCGACCACCTCGTGAATCCACCCCGCGAACTGCGTCTCCGGCACCGCGTCGGTCTCGACGACGCGGACCCACGGCCTGAAGGCCATCGACGAGAAGTACTCGGCCGCGATGCGCGCCTCCTCGTCGGTGGCGGCCAGCCCGATGCGCTCCATGAACGCGGGCGGCCCCATGCGCGGCTCGCCGGGCCGGCGCCGGCCGTTCCGCCAGTCGGTCATCTGCTGCACGAGGTACTCGTAGGGCTGACCGGCGAGGCCCGCGTTCTCGGGCTTGCCCTGGCCGTTCGGCAGGTGGCAGTAGCCGCACGCGACGACGCCCTCGCCGCCGCCCGTCGCGACGACCTCGGGCATCGGCGGGTGCCCGTCCGGGTGCCAGTCGGGCGGGCCGTTGTCGATGGCGATGGCCGAGCGCGGCATCGACACGCTGGAGCCGGGCACCGTCACCACCTCGTCGGGGTCCGACGCCTCGGCAACCACGTCAGGGTCGTTGAGCACGTAGGCCCACGGCAGGACCGCGGCGGCCCCTTCGGTCTCCTGCGCGTGCACGTCCACGCCGGCGGCGAGTCCGGCCGCCGCCAGCACCACCACCCAGGCGCACATCCGTCGCATGGCGTCCTCCTCCTGACCGCGCCCCGCGGCGCGGTGATTCGTCTTCCTGCAGTCCGCTCATCATACACGCTGCGCGCGGCCCGCTTCGCGGCAGGCATGGGTCGGTCGCGTGCCCATCGCCCATCGGATGAGGAGCACGGGTACGGCATCGCAACGCCGCACAACGCCGCCCCGCCGCGTGTCGTTCCGACTACGATGGACGGTGGTCGGGACGCAAGGCGGTGCGGCACGCCCCGGCATGCAACGTCTGGCGGTCTCGCAACACCTTGCTCCCAGGGACATGCAGCACGGAAGCGCGGCGCTCTCTGACGGCGGCCTGGTGCGGCGCACGCTGGCAGGCGATCCCGACGGCTTCGGCGAGCTTCACCGCCGCTACTACGGCCGCATCGTCGGCGTCGTCACCGGGATCCTGAAGGACCGCGGCCGGGCCGAGGAAGAGGTGCAGGAAGCCTACCTGACGGCCCTCGAGTCTCTCCCGCGACTCGCCGACGGCGAGCGGTTCTATCCCTGGCTGCGCCGCATCGCGGTGAACCGCGCCATCGAGGCCGTGCGAAGGACGCGGCGGCGCGAGCGAATTCGCGCCCAGCACGCCGGCGCCGCCGCGGAAGAGCGCGGGGCCGGCGACGCGCTGGACCAGATCATCAGGGTCGAGGCGGGTCACCGCGTGCGGGCGGCCCTCGACCGCCTGCCGGAACGGCAACGGGCGGCGGTGGTGCTCCGGTTCTTCGACGGACTCCCGATGCGCGAAATCGCCGAGATCCTCGGCTGCGAGCCCGTCACCGCCCGCACCCAGGTATTCCGGGGCCTGCAACGGCTGGGAACGCTGATGCGCGAGGAGGAGCGATGAGCGGCAAGGAACCGACCGCCGCGTGTCCGGAGCGCGAGCCCGACCTCGAGGCCTACCTCCTCGGAACGCTCGATGGACCGCGGCGATCCCGGATGGAAGGGCACCTTGACGCGTGCCCGGCCTGCCGGCACGCCCTGGCCGAGGCGCGGGTGGGCCTGCAGGCGCTCCGGGCACTGGCCGAAGCCCCTGCCCCGTTCCTCGACTGCGAAGTCGAGAGCACGGAAGAGCCGTACGACGCCCTGCTCACCGGCAGTGCGCCGCCGATCGCGCCGGAGGGGCGTGACAGGCTGGCGGACCTGAAGTCGCACCGTCCGGACGGCGAGGCGTCGCCGCCGCTCGCGTCGACGAGCGGGCGTGACAAGCTGGCGGACCTGAAGACGGGCCGTCCGGACGGCGAGGCGTCGCCGCCGATAGCGTCGGCGGGCGGAGGCGACGGGGGGCATGACGCGAAGGCCGCCACCCGGTGGCCGACCTGGTCCCGGTGGGCCGCGGCCGCGGCGCTGCTGCTGGTCGGGATTGCCGTGGGCCGTTGGACGCTTCCCGGCGGCGACGACTCCGCCGCGCGGTCCGACCCGGCGCGCGAGACGTGGATCCAGCCGGCACAGATCGAGGCGCTGGCCCGGGCCGAGGTCCTTCTCGATCTCGGGGTGCCATGGCTGGAGGACCTGCAAACGGTGCTCACCGGCGTCATCGACGCGACGGAGGCCGGCGCGCCGGAGGCGGCCCTACGAGAGCTGCGCCGGCAGGCCCGGCGCCTCGTCCTCGACGGGCGGAAGCTGCGCGCGGCGCTCGATGCCGAGCGGGACGCCGAGCTGCTCGCCACCGTCGTCCACGCCGAGGTGTTCCTGGAGGAAGTGGCGGCGTTCGAGCCGGGACGCGCCCCGGACTTCTTCACGCCGTCCGAGCTGTCCGACCTCCGAGTCGGGTTCGCCGCCGCCGACGCGCGGGGCGCCGCCGACCGCGCGCTCCTCGCCTCGGGGTGGATCGCGTCGGAGAGCGGACTGTGAAGGGAGAGAGACGATGACCGGAACTCGCCAGGCGCTCGTCCTGTTCGGACTGCTGCTCGCCGCCACCGCGCCGACCGTCGCGCAGCAGGCGTCGCCGGACCTCTATCGGCAGGCGCGCGAGCACCTCATCGACGAGCGTCTCTCCGACGCGCTGGCCCTCTTCCGGCAGATCGTCTCCGACCACCCCCGGAGCGAGCAGGCGGACGACGCGCAGTACTACGTCGGCTACGTCCACGAGCGCCAGGAACGCGACCGCGACGCCGTCGCCGCCTTCCAGCGCCTGCTCGATCGCTGGCCCGACTCTCCGCGCGCCGAGAACGCCCGGGCGCGCCTCGCGGTCCTGATGGGACGCACCGACTCGGGGGCGAGCGGGACGCTTCGGACGCTCCTGGAGAGCAGCGCGCCGTGGGCGGTGAAGCGGGAAACCGCCCTGGCCCTGGCCCGCGCCGGCAACCTGTCGGCGGCGCCGGTGCTCGAGGAGATCATGCAGCGGGAGAGCTCGAGCCGCCGGCTCGATCTCCTCGAGGTGCTGTCCGGCCTCGCCGCCGACCCGGTGGCCCTGCGCATCATCGCCGCCGGCCTGCAGCCCGGCAACGGCAGCAGCGTCAAGCTGCGGGCCCTCGACGCGCTGAGCACGTCGGCGGCGCGGCCCGCGGTGGCCGCCCTCATCGAGCCGGTGCTCGAGCGGCGCGAGAGCAGCAGCGTGCAGCACAAGGCGGTGCAGATACTGAGCCCTCACGTCGGCGCACCGCGGGTGCGCCGCGCCGTCGCCGCCGCCCTGTCGCGGCAGAACAGCAGCCGCGTTCGGCTCCTCGCCTGCGAGGTCCTCGCCGGGCGCATGGTCGAGCCCGAGGTGGCCCCGGCGTTCCTCCGCCTGTTTCGGGGAGGGGCCTCGTCGTCCGTGCAGCTCGAGGCGCTGAATGGCCTGGCACCTTCGATCGACGATCCCCGCGCCGCGCCCCTCCTCGCGGCGGCGGTCGAACCGGACGTCAGCAGCCGGGTCCAGCGGAGGGCGCTGCAGCTAGCCGCCGCGTCGCGCCAGCCCCGCGTCCGGGCGGTGGGCGGGGCGGGGATGGCGTCGGCGAGATCCTCCAGCGTCCAGATGGAGGCGATCCGGGTCTACCTGCGGACTCGCGACGAGCCGGCCGCCTCCGAGGCCCTGCGCGACTTCTTCCGGCGGTCCGGCGTTTCGTCGAGCGCGCAACTGCTGGCTCTCGACGCGCTGGAGCGGCACATGGCGACGCCCGCCGCCCCCGACGCCCTGTCGGCGGCGCTGGCACCCTCCAACTCGTCCCGCGTCCTGACCAGGGGCGTGCGCCTGGCCGCCGGCCAGGTCGCGCGGCCGGCCGTTCGCGAGGCGGTGCGCCGTCTGCTGTCCGGCGACGTCTCCTCGTCGGTGCAGCTCGCCGCCCTCGACGCACTCTCCGACCGGAGCGCAGAGGCGCACGTCAGGGCCATCGTCGCCGCGGCGCTCGCCCGCGACAGGTCCACGAGGGTGAACCTGAGGAGCGTGGAGGTGCTCGCCGCCCACGCGCACGAAACGGACGCGCGGGACGTGCTGATCGGCGTGCTCGCGCCCGGCTACAGCACCTCGGTGGTGTCCGCCGCCATGCGGGCCCTGGAGCCTCGGGTCGGATCGGACCCCGGCGTGCGCGCGGCTTTCCTCGCCGTGCTCGAGCACCGCGATCTCTCGTACAGGGTGCGGATCCGGGCCGGGGATCGACTCCTGGCGCAGGCCGACGCGGCGGAGCGCGCGCGAATCGCCGACGCGATGGAAGAGGTGGTCGCGCGAATCCGCCGCGAGCACTGGGGGCGCTGGACGCGCGATGTCGTCGAAGACGCGCTGGGCGTGCTCGGGAAGATCGATCCCGAACGCGCCGAGGCGCTGGCCCGGTAGACGACTCAGCGCCGGGTGTCCAGCAGCTTCCGGACCCGCGCGTCATCCCAGACGTCCTCGTGTGTCACCAGATCGCCCGCTTCCGCTTCCGCCAGACCCCGCTCGATCGACTTCGGCAGGTCCCGCTCGGCCAGGACCTCGAGCGTCTCGATCAGCGCTTCATAGTCGGTCAGCGAGAGCAGCACGCCCACGGGATGTCCGGACCGGGTGATGACCACCTCTTCCCCCGAGCGTTTCGACGTCGGCCAGGAGCCTCGCAAGATGGGTCTTGGCCTCCGAGAGCGGCACGGTAGTCATGGGACGCCTCCTCGGATCGGATTCTATTCCCAGCCTGATTCGGACCGGGTCGCCGCCCGCATTCCCAATCCAACGCGCCAGCACCGGCAGTTTACACCAGACAAATCCTGCCGTAGCATTTGGAAATGACTGGCCTACGGCGCAATCTGGAACACCGCGTCAACCGCCTGCTGGAGGTGTTCCCGGTGGTCATGCTGCTGGGGGCCAGACAGGCGGGCAAGACGACCCTGAGCCGCAGGGTCCGTCCCGACTGGCGCTACGTCGATCTGGAGAACGCCGCCGACCACGACCTCGTCACGCGGGACTACGACTTCTTCTTCCGCGAGCATCCCCGGCACGTCATCATCGACGAGGCGCAGGAGGACCCCCGGCTCTTCCGGCAGCTTCGCGGGGTCGTCGACGCCGCGCGGAGCGAGTCCGGCCGCTTCCTGCTGACGGGCTCGAGCTCCCGCGACCTGCTCCGGGAGGCCGGCGACTCGCTGGCGGGGCGCATCGCCATCGTCGAGGTTGGCACGCTCAAGGTCAACGAGATCGCCGAGTTGCCGCTGCCGCCCTTCTACCGGCTGCTGGAGCACGAGCTGACCCGCGAGACCCTGAAGGACATCCGCGCCCTCGACTGCCGCGTACCCGACGTGATCCCGTACTTCCTGCGCGGCAGCTATCCCGAACCGACGCTGATGGACGACGACTTCGCCCGGGACGCCTGGATGGAGAACTACTTCCGCACCTACGTCGACCGCGACATCCGGAAGCTGTTCCCCCGGCTGGACGCGGTCCGGTACCGGCGGTTCGCGGGCATGCTGTCGTCGCTCTCCGGCACCATCGTCAACCGGGCGCAACTGGGGCGGTCTGTGGACGTGTCCGAGGTGACCATCCGCGACTACCTGGACATCGCCGACAAGACGTTCTTCTGGCGGATGGTCCCCTCGTTCCGCGATGCCCGGAGCCGCTCGGTGCTGAAGATGCCGAAGGGACTGGTGCGGGACAGCGGCGTCGTCCACTACCTGGCCGGCGTCGACTCCCGCGACAAGCTGCTGCGCCACCCCCAGGTCGGCCAGAACTTCGAGTCGTTCGTCATCGAGGAGATCATCAAGGGGCTGCAGGCCGCCGGCGTCGCCGGGTGGGACTACTACTACTTCCGCACCCGGAACGGGGCCGAGGTCGACCTCGTGCTGCAGGGCCGCTTCGGCCTGCTGCCGATCGAGATCAAGCTCGGCCGGCAGACCGGGCTGAAGCAGCTCGCGGGGCTGCAGCAGTTCATCGCCCGGCACGACCTGCCGTTCGGCATCGTGGTCAACAACAGCGAGCAGGTGCGCATGCTCAGCGACACCATCGTGCAGATGCCCGCCGGATGCCTGTAGCGGACCGACGTCTGCCCGGGCACCCGCGCGGCGGCGCCGCGGCTCGACTTCCGGACGGCAACTTGGCATGCTTGTCACGTCACTCGATCGTCCAGGGAGGCTGCCATGCGCACGGTCGTCATTCCGTTGCTCACCGCCGTGCTGCTCCAACCGTCCGTGACCAACGCCCAGGGCCAGGGCCGTCCGGAGCTGCCCGAGGGCGTGACGCACCGGGCCGTCGACATCCGGAGCGAGGGCACCCGCATGGCCGGCGACCTCTACCGGCCGGCCGACGCCGGCGACGGGCCGCTCCCCGCCATCGTCATGAGCCACGGCCGGGCGGGACCAAGGCGGGCCTGGTCCGGAACGCCGTGCGGTTCGCGGCGCACGGGTTCGTGGTGCTCGCGTTCGACTACCGGGGATGGGGCGATGTGGTAGGGCCAAAGGGCCAGGTGGTGATCGCCAAGGACATCCGTGACTCCCTGGGCATCGCTCCCGGCTGGGTCTCTCTCCAGCGCCTCGTCGATGACCACGTCGAGATCCACTTCTTGCCCGCCGAGCATCGCGAGTCGCTGAAGGGAGCCCTCGCCCCCTACGTCAAGACTCATGTTCCACCGGGAGATGAATGGCGCAACGCGCAGGAGCGAGCCTGGAACGAT
>JAJEEA010000207.1 GCA_022821235.1 Vicinamibacteria bacterium | reverse complement strand
CGGCCCTACGCCGGCGACCCGCTGTCGATGGACTTCCGGAACGCGGACCTGCGGCCCACGCGCCCAGCGTTCGCCGAGTTCGGGGCCGCCCGGCTTCCCGGCCAGCCGCCGGCGGGGGGGCGGCCCTACGCCGGCGAACCGGTGTCGATGGACTTCCAGAACGCGGATCTGCGGGCCGTTCTGCGGGTGTTCGCCGAGATCAGCGCCCTGAACATCGTCATCGATCCCAGCGTGCGGGGCGAGGTGAACGTCGCCCTCACCGAGGTGCCGTGGGACCAGGCGTTCGACGTCATCCTCCGGGCCAACGGCCTCGGCTACGAGCTGGACGGCACGGTGGTGCGAATCGCGTCGATCGAACGGCTGCAGGAGGAAGCCGAGGCGCGGGCGGCCCTGGCCCGGCGCGAGGCGGAGGCGGGCGAGCTCGCGGTGTTCACGCGGACCCTGAGCTACGCCCGCGCGGACGATCTCGTGCCCCTGATCACCGGCACGTCGCTGTCGTCGCGCGGCGAGGTGTTCACCGACCCCCGCACCAACACCCTCATCGTGCGGGACCTCGAAGATCGGTTGCCGGCCCTCGACGTGCTGCTGGACGCCCTGGACCGGTCCGAGCCGCAGGTCGAGATCGAGGCGAGGGTGGTGCGCGTCGGCCACGACTCGGCCCGGGCGCTGGGCGTGCAGTGGGGGCTCGCCGGCCGCGACGATCCGGGTCGCGGCGGCGCCGCCGGGGCATCCGGCAGCGAGGTCCGCACCGGTCCGGACGGGCGCCTCGCGACCGGGATCGACCTCGGCGTCGGGGCGCCGACCTCGACCCTCGGCGTCGCGGTGGGGCCGGACGGCGGCCCCCTCGACCTCGACCTGACCCTGTCGGCGCTCGAGAGCCGGGGCGACCTGCGCATCATCTCGAGCCCGCGGGTCACGACCCAGAACAACGTCCAGGCCGAGATTCTCCAGGGCGACCAGATCCCGTATCAGACCGTCGCCAACAACACCGTCACGGTCGAGTTCAAGGAGGCGGCGCTGACCCTGCGCGTCACGCCGCAGATCACGGCCGCCGACACCGTCATCATGCAGGTCGAGGTGGAGAACTCCTTCGCGGACTTCGCGCGGGCCCTCGGGAACCCCCCGATTCCCTCCATCGTGACCCAGCGGGCGGCGACGACGGTCCAGGTCGGCGACGGGGAGACGGCGGTCATCGGCGGCATCCACGAGAACTCGCGCAGCGAGCAGAGCAGCCGCACCCCGGGCCTGCACCGCGTTCCCGTGCTCGGCTGGCTGTTCAGGAGCTCGGCCCGCAACGAGAGCACCGACGAGCTGATGATCTTCCTCACGCCCCGCATCGTGCGGTGATCGGGAGGCCGTGGCGAGACCCCGCGTTGCGCCGGTCGAACGCCGGGGAACCGTTCGCCGCGGGCGCCCAGGCCTGCGGGACGGCCGCCGGTTGGGGTATCGTTCCCCGACGAGAGGCGGCGGCGGGGTGGCCGCCCGGCGCGCGGAGGGGTCATCGACGAGGCGATGGCGTCCTGCGAGATTACCGTCGGGCCGCCCGGCGCGCGGAGGGGTCATCGTGGGGATCGAGGGGTACTGGGCGCGCCGGAGGGAGCGTCTGTTCACGGCGGCGGCCGGGACCCGGGAGGCCGCGCCGGGACCGGGGGCCGGCGATCCGCCCGACCTCCTGCTCGTCACCCACGCCGCCAACGTCTTCTACCTGACCGGCTTCCGGGGCAGCGCGGGCATGCTGCTCGCCGGCCCCGGCGAGGCGACCCTGATCGTCGACTCGCGCTACGTCACGGCGGCCCGGCGCGTGCTCGACGACGCCTCGACGCCCGACGCGCCGGTCGTCCTCGCCGAGGTCGACGACTCGTACGAGGAGACCCTCTGCGAGCTCCTGCGGGCGCGGGGGCGGTGCCGGGTGGGGGTGGAGGCCGACCACATGACCCTCGCCCGGCACGCGTGGCTCGATCGGGCCCTCGCCGGCTCCGGGGTCGAGCTGTGCCGGACCTCGGGGATGGTCGAGGCCGGTCGGCTGGTGAAGGATGCCGAAGAAGTGGAGATCCTGCGCGAGGCCGGGGCCCGCATCTCGGGGGTGATGGCCGAGATGCTCTCCGCCCTGCGGCCCGGCCGCCGCGAGCGCGACGTGGCGGCGGACGTCGACTGGGCGATCCGACGTGCCGGGTTCGAGGGTCCGGCCTTCGAGACCATCGTCGCGAGCGGGCCCAACAGCGCCCTGCCCCACGCGCGGCCCGGCGACCGCGAGCTGGCCGGGGGCGATCTCGTGCTGCTCGACTTCGGCGGCGTGCACGACGGCTATTGCGTGGACCTGACGCGGGTGGCGAGCCTCGGCCCTCCGGCGCCGCGCGCGGCCGCCTGGCACGACGCGGTGCGGGCGGCGCACGCGGCGGCGGTGGCCGCGATGAGACCGGGCGTGCGGGCGGTCGAGGTCGACGGCGCGGCCCGGACCGTGCTGACCGACCGGGGCCTGGGAGAGGCGTTCGGCCACGGGACCGGCCACGGCCTGGGCATCGAGGTGCACGAGGTGCCGCGCATCGGCAAGCCGCGCGCCGCCGACGGCTCCGAGGAGACGCGGTTGGCGGCGGGGATGGTCGTCACCGTCGAGCCCGGCGTCTACGTACCCGGAGAGGGGGGCGTGCGGCTGGAGGACGACGTCGTGGTCACGGAGACCGGCTGCGAGCTGCTGACCGACGTGCCGCTCGATCTCGCTGTGGTCTAATGGACCCGAACGGCGCGGGGGGAGCGGCCTCGCCGTAAGCGGAGCGGGCCACCGCTGAACTTGCGCAACCGCCGCGGACGCGCGGCAACGACAGAGAGAGGATCGGCGGGCCTCCGCCCGGCCAGAGTCGGCGACCCGGGGCCATCGCTCCCGGCGGCGGGCCCCCCTGGCCGCCGCCGGCGGCCGTTCCCGGTGGTGGGTTTCCTGAACATGGATGTCGATCGAATCGGCCCGGTGCTCGACCGCGTGCTCGGCTTGATGCGCGAGCACGAGCTGGCGGAGCTGGACGTCGAGTCCGAGGACCTGCGCATCCACGCGCGGAAGGCGGGCGCCGCCGGGGCCTCGGACGAGG